>NZ_JBHVWW010000020.1:9006-65345 GCF_042882025.1 Kitasatospora sp. NPDC058243 | reverse complement strand
TATGGCCTCCTGGGGAAACAATTCGTCGTTCGGAAAAACGAGCGTCTGGCTGGCCATCCTCTGGAATTTTTCGCAGAACACCACCCATGGGCCACCCCCTGGCCCCCCGCCCCCCCGGGCGGCCGGCGAGGCCCTCGGACGGTCCCGAGGCGGTCGCACCGCGCCGTCGCGACCAGGTATGACAAGCGCGTGTACATCTTCCTCGGCACGGTCACTGTCGCCGCACTGGTCATCTGGCTCCGCTCATGATCGCGCGGACAGAACCTAGCGGGCCGACGACGGGCATCACGGGACCTCCCGTGATGCCCGCGGTGCGGACGGCGCCGCCCGCCGTCAGCTGCGGCCGGTGACGTAGAGGGGCTTCATGTCGACGACCGTCGCGGTGACGGTGTGCCCCAGGCCCTCGCGGGCGGCGTTGGTGAGCACGCCCGGGTCGGCCTCGGCGTGCTCGGCGAACAGGCCGCCGAGGCCCCGGGCGCGGGCGTACTCGGCCTTGGCGCGGACGGAGCGCGGGGTGTCGAGGGAGAGGAAGACGCCGGTGCTGGGGTTGTGGAGGTAGTCGGCGTCGGCGACGACGTCCGTGTACAGCTCGAAGCCGTTGCGGCCCTTGCCCTGCTCCAGGTCGAGGTAGTTGCGCAGCACGTCGGCGCAGGTGCTCGTGCCGGGCGCGAAGGAGCCGACCGTCTCGCCCGAGCCGTTGTCGTACCTGCCGCGCAGGGGCGAAATGCCGGTGATGTGTGCGTGCTTGGCGTTGCGGGTGGTGGTGGCGTAGCCGAGGTGGATGCGGTGAGGAGCCACGCCGGCGTGTTCGATGAGGTGGGTGACGGCGTTGTCGACGCAGTCCGTCTGGCTGCTGTTCTGATCGCGGCGCAGCGAGGTGTGGTGCCCGAGCCCCTCGGACCAGGGGCTGCCGAAGAAGTCGAAGGACATCAGGTCCAGCCGGTCGGCGCCGGCCTCGATGAGGAGCGGGACGTTCATCGCGTCCAGTTGGGCGGCGGAGGCCGGCACCGCGACGGCGATCGTGGCGTTCCGGTCGGCGGCGGACAGCGCGGCCCTGGTCTCGCGGATGAGCTCGGCGTAGTTCCCGGCGTCCTCCGGGCCGTACCCGGCCTCCGGGGCGCCGGCCGAGCCGGGCCAGCGCCAGTCCAGGTGGAGGGTGGAGAACATCGGGAAGGCACGGAAGATCCGTACGACGGACTGGGCGAACCGCCGCCGGGAGGCGGGCTCCTGGGCGATGGAGTGGAACGCCTCGCTCAGGTCCCAGCCGCCGATGTGCAGGCCGACCGAGAGGTTCGGGTTGCGCTCCTTGAGGCGCCGGGCGGCACCCAGCAGGCCCTGGGCCTTCGGCTGGGTGAACAGGTCCTGGTAGTCGTTGGAGACCCAGCCGTCGAACCCGTAGCCGAGGTAGGCGGCGGCCGCGCTCCAGGCGTCGATGAAGGTCACGGCGCCGCGCTCGGAGGAGGCGATGCCGAAGTCCTGGGCGGCCTGGGCGGTGGCGGCCGCCAGGCTGCCCTGGCCGCCGACGAGGCCGACCAGGCCGAGGACGATCTCGTCGAAGGCGCCGTTCGCGGCCTCCAGCCGGGTCAGGTCCGCGCCCGGCCCGCCGGTGGGGCCGCCGGTGTCGTCCGTCAGGCGGCTGTCGTAGGCCCAGGTGGTGTCCAGGAAGCCGGACACGGTCTGCTCGCCGCTGCGGTGGTAGGTGTTGAAGGCGGGCTTGGCGACCCGGCAGGGCGTGTAGGAGAGCTTCGAGTCCTCCCGCGCCGGGTCGAAGCCGTTCATCTTGTACGTGCGTTCGGCCGCGTCCACGGCGTGGCCGTTGAGGCCGGGGTCGGACGGGTACACCAGCTCGCTCATGGCATGCGCTCCCTGTGGTGGTGATGACGGAATGCGCCCGGATCGACGCCGGGCGTGATCACGCTTGGGAGCGTAATGGCGGGAGCTGTGCGTGTGGGGCAGTTCGGATGAACTGGTTGACGGTCGATCAGATGAGCGGTAATGTCGACGCCGCTCGCCGCGGGGGACGCGGTGAGCGGCGCCGGGTGCGGCCTCGGGGATCAACCGAACCAGCCTGCTGGTGACCGGCTGTGATCGCCGGCGCCGTGTCGGCTCCAGGTCCCGGCCCTCGGTCAGTGGTTCGCATCGAGGGCGCCGTTGGCGAGCAGTGCGCGGAGTTTGAGGACGGTTTCGGCGCCTGACCCTCGACGCCGACGGCGTTTCGAGGAGGCGCCGGGCACCTCCAGCGGCCTCCACCCCCTCCAGCGCCCGAAGTTCCGCGAACCGCTCACCTGTGCGCGGCCGGGCGACACCGTGCACATCTGCGAGATGTTCCGCCTCGTACGCGGCACCGGGCACATCCTCGACGTGTTCGACGTCCTCGACGTGCTCCACCGCGACCGCCTCGCCCTGCACCGTCCCCGAGCTGCCGGTCACGCCCGACATGCCGGGCACGGTCGCCGACTTCCTCCGCACCACCGGGCTGGAGTCCGCCGGCCCACCGCCCTCGATCAGGGCGTCACGGTGCGGCGCGGCCAGGGCTACACCCTGCGCGTCACCGCCGTCCCCGCGGTCCACCGCCAGCTGCTCGACGGCACCCAGAAGCTGTTGTCGTACCGATCAAGCGGCTTGCCGATCGAACGAGGGTCTCGATCGAGTGATCGAGGGCTCAGGGAACGTCCAAGTCCACACCGGCAAGCTCCGGCATCGCCCGGAGGAAGTCCGGAACACTTGCGAGTTCGTCCAGGCGCAGTTCATATGCCGAGATCCTGCGCGCATAGTCGGCAGCCAGGTCATCGACCCGGTGCCGCAGATCGGCGCGCGACGCCACCATGACAGAGTCGTAGTAGTCGAAATCCGAGCCGATCGTCAGGTCCACGAACACCCCTTCTCCCTCAAGGACTTCGGCCAGAGTAGGGGGAGTCGGGCCGCTCAACGCGCTCACCAGACGCTGGCGACGCTCCGGTCCGGGGGCGACTGCGAACACCGTGGTCTCCGACGAGGCGTCGAAGATCACCGCATGCAGCGCGGATACCAGGTCGCGAGGCGTCGACAACCGGAACAAGCCTGCACGACCGGCATGGTCCAGCTCCGCGGCGGTCGGCTCCACCCGAAGGGGCTTCGCCGTACGACCAGGTACGAAGCCCTTGTCCCGTGTGGTGGCGGTCGGCGCTTTGGCGTCGACCTCGTACTCCCAGCTCACCAGCATCGGCGTTTGCTTCAGGAAACGCTCGGCGTCGTCGCAGTAGTACGTCGGGATCACATAGCGGTCCAGGCCGGCCGTCAGACGCCACACCAGGCCCACATAGACGGCGACTTCCTCCATGTTGTTGTTGTTCACGGCCCACTCGGTGTGCGGCGTCCCCTCCTCAGGCCATTCCTGCCACAGGCCAGGCCAGTGCCGAGTCACCGCCAGGTCATTGCCGGGGAGGTAGTGGAAGAGATGGACGCCGTCTGTCGTGGCGGCCTCGAAACGGATCGGATGCACCGCGCCAACCTAGCCTCGGGCAGCTCGGCGACGATGCTCATGACCCGGCGCCTTGCCCAGCCGCGGCCTTCGCGAGCGTGAACCGGCCCGGTGCCGGCAACAGCCACTCAGGGCTTCCCGGCGGTCCCGGCCCGGGCGGTGGGCGGTGGGCGGTCAGGCGGTGAAGCGGGGGTCGTGGGCTTCGATGGCTTGGACGAAGGCGGTCCATTCGGCCTGGTCGAAGGCGAGGTGGGGGCGGCCGGGGTTCTTGTCGTCGCCGAGCCAGACGTCGCCGTTGTCGAAGCGCGCGATGATCACGCAGTCGCCGTTGCCTTCTGCGGAGAAGGGGGACTTGGCCCAGTCGGCGTCGGTGGGGTTGTGGTCGTAGGGGTCGTGGCGGTCGCGCATCTTGGCCTCCCGGTGGGTGATCAGGCGGTGAAGCGGGGGTCGTGGGCTTCGATGGCCTGGATGAAGGCGGTCCATTCGGCCTGGTCGAAGGCGAGGTGGGGGTGGTTCGGGTTCTTGTCGTCGCCGAGCCAGACGTCACCGTTGGGGAAGCGCGCGATGATCACGCAGCTGCCGTTGTCGTCAGCGGAGAAGGGGGACTTGGTCCAGCCGGCGTCGGCGGGGTTGTGGTCGTACGGGTTGCGCTTCTCGCTCACGTCAGCTCTTCCAACTTGCGCTCAAGGGCGGTGATGGTGTCCTCGGGTGACAACGCGCAGCGCTCAACACGGCCAATGGCGCGCTCGGCTCGTCGTACGTCGCGTCCCGTTCTACGCGGGAGCATACCGCCGACTGCTTCGATGAAGACGAATCCTCCTTCTGGATCCCCAGGGAAGCGCATCAGCACCACGCCTGATGCCAGAATTCCAGGCCTGCCAGCGCTGAGTGGCACCATGCGGACGGTCACGTTCGGGTACTGAGACACCTTGATGACGTGCCGGATCTGATCCGCCAGAACCCTCTGATCTCCGGCCACCAGCAGGGCGACCTCTCCGAAGTACGCCTCGAAGTTGAGTGGGTGACTGTCGGTGAGCCTGCGCTGGCGACGAATCCTGACCTCTGTGGCGGCCTCAATCTGCTCGTCATTAGGAGCGCTGAGGCTGGCCGCGATCATCTCGGTTGCGTAGCCCTCGGTTTGAAGCAACCCGGGGAACGCGGCAGGAAAGTACTCGGAAATTTGCGAGGCGTCGGCTTCGAGATCAAGGTACTCCGCGAAGGCCGAGGTGATGCTGTCAGCAAAGTCCAGTCCACGCCACCAACGCCTCGCAGGGCCGTCGCTGAGCAGGCTCTCGAAGTCCTCGCGTTCTTGTCCATCGATGCCGTAGTGATCCAGCAGCGTCTTCAAGTCGGCTGCGCTGATCTGCTGGTGGGCACGCTCGATTCTGCTGAGGCGGGCGGGGTTCCAACCCTTCAGGCCTGCTGTCGAATCGGCAAGGGTCTTGTTGTTGTACAGCCTCCAGTTGCGCAGCTCGTCGCCGAGGCGGATCTGCCTGATCGCTGACAGGTCCTTGCTCAAGTGGCGCCCCTCCCTCTGAGTTTGGGTCCAGTCTCGCCATGATGCGCAGGCGACTCAACTCGTTTCAAGATCCACGGATTTGTCATTGCGTTCGGGTTGCGGGTTCGATTTGATGTCAGCCACACTCACTGTGACCGAACGAACACGCCACTGAAGGTGTGGGGTGACTCATGTCCACCTTGCGTAACCCGGTCCTCCGATCCTGGGAGACCACCCTCACCGAGCACGAAACCTCGGTCCGTACCGCCCGCCGCCTGGTCCGTGACCAGCTCACTTCCTGGGGCTGGGTCGGTGACCCGGTCGACGACCTCGTCCTCATCGCCTCCGAGTTCGTGACCAACGCCGTCGTCCACGCCTGTCACGGCGACGGCGAAGTCCGGCTCTACCTTCAGGAGTTCGACGGCGGCTGCCGCCTCGAAGTCTGGGACCCCCGCAGTGACCTCCCGCTCCTGGAGCGGCGTCCGGGCCGTTTCAACGAGTGCGGCCGTGGGATCGAACTCGCCCGCCGGCTCGCCGTCGACTTCGGGGTGATCGCGCGGTGCGGCGCGGGCAAGCGCGTCTGGGCGCGCGTCCTCCGTACCGCGGACAGCAACGTTCCCTCGCCCGAAAGTTGAGCACCATCAAGCTCGCCACCACGGCTGCGATCACCGCCGCCAGCCTCGCCCTCGCCTGCTTCGCCTCGAACCTCGTCCCGCCGCGCGAGCCGGCCACCGCCGACGTCGTCTGGTGGACCACCCTGGCCGCCGCCCTGATGACCGGCATCAACCGTCACGGCGACAACTCCGACGACGACAACGACTGAACCGAGGAGCCCCCCTCATGACGACCATGCACCCCGCCGCCATCGCCTTCCGCGACCCGGCGGCCCTCCGCGCCCGCTGCGACATCGGCAACGTCCGCAGAGTCCATGGTGAGCCCGACTACGAGAACGGAGCCGTCGTCCCCGCCGGCGACTGGGCCCCGCTCCCCGAGGAGCACCCCGAGCGCTACGCGCCGGGCCTCTTCACCAAGGACAGCGGCCTGGCCGAGTTCTTCCGCCTCCCCGGGACCGTCACCGACGTCCACACCGTCGCCGCGCTCGTCGGCCTCCTCGGTGATCCGCTGCACGTCGCCCTCGAACCGGCCGAGGACCCGCCCGGCGAGCTGGTCACCCACCGGTTGCCCGAGAACGGCCTGTGCCTCGGCCTGCATGTCGACAACCACCAGAACCTGCCGTACCCGGACCGCGACACCGCCCGCCGCCGCCTCTGCGTCAACCTCGGCCCCGGCAGCCGCCACCTCCTGCTCGCGGACACCGACATCAAGTCCATCTGCCGTACCGTCCACGACCGTTACGAGACCCACTGCCCGCACACCGACGACCTGCGGATGTTCGTCGCCCTGCGCAGACCGCTCAAGGTGCTGCGGGTCCGCATCGACCCGGGGGAGGGCTGGCTCGCCCCGACCGCCGTGCTGCCGTACGACGAGTCCACGGAAGGTGCGGAAGGTCAGGCCCGGTGGTCCGCCACCGCGTCCTGGCTCGGCCACTGGGGGCGCGATCTCTTCGACCCGCTGATCTGATCGCGCGCCGATCACTCTCCGCACACACCCGATCGGCGGGGCGGGCGCGGGCCGTACCGTTGCGCACTTTGGAGCGCAGCAAATCTGAGGGGCGCGCAATGGGCGCCACGCGCCTTTGTTCGCGCCCCTTTACGGTCGAGAACCCTCGCCGACTCGGCCTCGACGATCCGGGGCTGCCAGTGCTGTGACCGGGATGGCCCACCGTGATCGGAAGGCGGCTCGCGGGACGAGCGCACGAGCAACGGCTGGTATTACTGGGGCATGCAGGAAGAGACGGCACGCTCCGCGATCGACACCTTCATCTCCGCGTTCAACGCCTCGGACGACAGCTATGTGACTGCCCTGCTCTCCCAGGCCCTGACCTCAGACGTGGTCTTCTGGGGGCCGTTGGGCCGCAGCGAAGGAATCGCGGCGGTCGAGCAGTTCGTGCTGGACATCCGGCACCACCCGGCGGGGACCGGCACGATGGCGCGCTGCTCAGCGGTGGACATGCCTGACGAGTGGGCCCGGTACCAGTGGGTCTTCACCACGCCGGACGGAGGCCCCCGTCTGGCGGGAACGGACGTCGTCCATCTGCGGCGGAGCCTCATCGACCAGGTCATCGTCTTTGCGGGGGAGATCGAGCCGTTCGCCTCCTGAGTCGTCCTTCTGTCGCTGTCCTTCTCGTGAACTTGTCCCTTTCGGCACTCCGGGGCTGCGGTTCGCGGTCGGTCAGGCGGTCACAGCACCAGCGACTATCTGACCGCGCGTTCGGGCAGGCTCGGGCGGACAGCCAGTGAAAGGGGCCGTGATGGCCGCAGTGCACGAATCCGTACTCGACGCGATCGGCGGGACGCCCCTGTTCCGCCTCGCCCGGCTCGGCGCCGGGCTGCCCGCGCCGATCTACGCCAAGGCCGAGTTCCTCAACATCGGCGGCAGCGTCAAGGACCGCGCCGCGCTGTCCATGGTGCTGGCCGCCGAGCGGGACGGCCTGCTGCGGCCGGGCGGGACGATCGTCGAGGCGACCTCCGGCAACACCGGCATCGGGCTGACCATCGTCGGGCGGCAGCGCGGCTACCGGGTGATCGCCGGGGTGTCCGACAAGTCGGCGCCCGAGAAGTCCGACATCCTGCGGGCGTACGGCGCCGAAGTGGTGCTCGCCCCGACGGCCGTGCCCGCCGAGGACCCGACCCACCTGTTCAACGTCGTGCAGCGGCTGGTGGAGGAGATCCCCGGCGCCTGGCTCGCCAACCAGTACGACAACCTGGCCAATCCGGACGCCCATGTGCGCACCACCGGTCCCGAGATCTGGGAGCAGACCGGCGGCCGGGTCACCCACTTCGTCGCGGGCGTCGGCACCGGCGGGACCGTCACCGGCACCGGCGGGTACCTCCAGCAGGTGTCCGGCGGCTCCGTGACCGTGGTCGGCGCCGACCCGGAGTCCTCGATGTACGGGGGCGGGGACGGCAGCCCGTGGTTCGTCGAGAGCATCGGGCACTTCCTCCACCCCGGCACCGTCGAGGACCGCTGGCCGCAGGCCTACCGGTCGGAGGTGGTGGACGCCTTCGAGCGCATCCCCGACCGCGAGTCGCTGCTGACGGCCCGTCGGCTCGCCCGCGAGGAGGGCATCCTGGCCGGGCCCTCCTCGGGCACGGCGGTGGCGGCGGCGCTGCGGGTCGCGCGGCGGCTCGGGCCGGACGACCTGGTGGTGGTGCTGCTGCCGGACTCCGGGCGCTCGTACCTGTCCAAGGTGCACAGCGACGACTGGATGCGGCAGTGGGGCTTCCTGGAGGAGGAGTCGGAGTCGGCGGGCGGCCTTCGGCCGCTGCTCGCCGGGGCCGGCCCGCTGGTCGCGGTCGACGCCGGTGCGACGGTCGGCGAGGCGCTGGAGGCGCTGCGCGCCGTGCCCGGCGGGGTGGCGCCGGTGGTGCTGGCGCGGGCGGCGAGGCCGTACGGGGTGAGCGCGACGGAGGTGGTCGGCTCGGTGTCGCGGGCGGTGCTGGCGGCGGCGCTCGCGGACGGCGGCGCCAAGCCGGGCGATCCGGTGGGTGGTTCGCCGGGTGATTCGCCGGGTGGTCCGCTGGGCGCGCTGTTCGGGCCGGCGCTGCCGGCGGTGGGCGTCGGGCAGTCGCCGGCCGAGGCGCGGGCGGCGCTGGGGGGCGCGCACGAGGCCGTGTTGGTGCTGGTCGACGGGCGGGCGGTGGCGGTGCTGTCGCGGTCGCGGCTTGAGGGCGGGGCCTGAGGGCGGGGCTTGAGGGCGGGGCCTGAGGGCGGGGCCGGTCGGCGGGCTCAGCGGGGCGTCGGCGGGGCCAGGATAGCCGTGATCACCCGGTCCAGCGAGCGGTCGAAGGCGGCGTCCGGATCGGAGGGCGGTCCGGTCGTCGCGAACGCCTGGGCCAGGTGCGGGTATTCGCCGCTCATGGCGGCCCGGGTGAGGTAACCGACCAGCTCCGCCTGCCACTTGGCGCCCGCGGCGGCCGTCTGCTCGTACTGGGCGTACTGGCAGACGAAGCCGTTGAACAGGGCCATGGCCTCCATCCGGGCGCCGCCGCCCAGGCCGGTGGAGGCGGTGACGGCGAGGAAGTGGTCGGTGTAGCGCAGGGCGTTGGGGCCGATGCCCGGGCGGGCGAGCACCAGGGTCGGCAGCCAGGGGTGGCGGCGGAAGATGGCGAGTTGCTGGCGGGCGAGCGCCGCGAGGTCGGCGCGGACGTCGCCGCTCGGCGCGGCCGGCAGCTCGTACTCGGCGGTGACGGCGTCGAGCATGAGGTCGAGCAGGTGCTCCTTCTTCGGCACGTAGTTGTAGAGCGACATGGTGCCCGCCCCGAGGGCGGCCGCGACCCGGCGCATGGAGGCGGCGTCCAGGCCCTCCGCGTCGGCGATCTCGACGGCCGCGGCGGCGATGGACGTCCGGCTGTGGGCGGGTTTCGGCCCGCGGCCGGTGCGTTCGGGGCGCAGCCAGATCAGTTCGGGCGCCTCGGGGGTGGCTGGGCGCTCGCTGTTGCTGGGGGGTTCGTTGGACGGCACTGGGTGATCACCTCGCCCCCCATCTTAGATACGTACGACGTACGTAGTAGCATTTGGCTCACGCTTCTACGTACGCTGTACCTAGAGAAGGGGCAGAGCCATGTCCGACACCGCCCGACCCGCCATCGAGATGGCAGGCGTGGAGAAACGATTCGGGACCACCGAGGCCCTCCGCGGCCTCGACCTCACCGTTCCCGCCGGCACCGTCTGCGGATTGCTCGGCCCCAACGGCGCCGGCAAGACCACCGCCGTCCGCGTCCTCGCCACCCTCGTCGCCCCCGACCGGGGCACCGCCCGCGTCGCCGGACACGACGTCGCCCGCGCCGCCGAGGACGTCCGCCGGGCCATCGGCCTCGCCGGGCAGTACGCCGCCGTCGACGAGGGCATCACCGGGCGCGACAACCTCCACCTGTTCGGGCGGCTGCACCGCCTCGGCGCCCGCCGCGCCCGCGCCCGCGCCGACGAACTGCTCGAACGCTTCGACCTCACCGAGGCCGGCGACCGGCTCGTCCGCACCTACTCCGGCGGCATGCGCCGACGCCTCGACCTCATCGCCAGCCTGGTCACCAGCCCCCCGGTGCTCTTCCTCGACGAGCCCACCACCGGGCTCGACCCGCGCAGCCGCCAGGAAATCTGGAACACCGTCAAGGAGTTGGCCGACGGCGGCACCACCGTGCTGCTCACCACCCAGTACCTGGAGGAGGCCGACCGGCTCGCCGACGACATCGTCGTCGTCGATCACGGCGCCGCCATCGCCACCGGCCCACCAGCCAGGCTCAAGGCCGCGATCGGCAGCCAGCTGTCCGTCACCCTCGCCGACCCGGCCCAACTCGCCGCCGCCGCCGTGGTGCTGTCCACCCTCTCGGGCGGCGACGCGCAGGTCGACGCGGCCGAACGGACCGTGACGGTACTGACCCAGCCCGGCGTGTCCGTCCTGCTGCCCTCGCTGGTACGGGAGTTGGACACCGTCGGGATCACCGCCGAGGACGCCGCCGTACGGGCCCCCTCGCTGGACGACGTGTTCCTCGCGCTCACCCGCGAATCCGCCGAAAACCTGAGGAGGGCCGCCTGATGGCCGCCGCGTACACCCCCGCGCCGATGTCGTCCCACCTCGCGCCGATGCCGTCCCGCCCCGCGCCGACACCGTCCCGCCCCGCCCGGCTGGCCGTCGACACCTGGACGTCGATGCTCCGCATCCTCCTCAACTACCGCCACTCGCCCGGCCTGTTGGCCGCCTCGCTGGGCGTCCCGGTGATCATGGTGGTGGTCTTCGGGTACGTCTTCGGCAGCGCCATGCGGATCCCGGGCGGCGGCGACTACCGCGAGTTCCTGATGCCCGGCCTGTTCGCCATGGTCGCCACCAACGGCATCATGGTGACCATGGTCGGCGCCGCCCGCGACGTCGGCCGCGGCATCACCGACCGGCTGCGCTCCATGCCCGTCTCCCGCACCGGACTTCTGCTCGGGCAGACCCTCGCCGACCTGCTCGTCAGTTTCGTCGTCCTGACCCTCCTCGCGCTCGTCGGCCTCGCCGCCGGCTGGCGCGTCCGCGAGGGCGCCGGGGACGCGGCGGGCGCGTTCGCCCTGCTGCTGCTCTTCCGCTTCGTGATGACCTGGGTCGGCACCTGCCTCGGCCTGACCATCGGCAAGGAGGAGGCCGCCGGCCAACTCTCCGTCGCGGTCTTCCCGATCGCGATGGTCACCAACGCGTACGTCCCCACCGGCGGCATGCCCGGGTGGCTGCGGGTCGTCGCCGACTGGAACCCGGTCAGCGCCGTCGTCCAGGCCTGCCGCGAACTCTTCGGCAACCCCTCCGCGGCCGGCGGCGCCTGGCCCATGCAGCACGCCGTCCTCGCCTCGCTGCTCTGGAGCGGCCTGCTGCTCGCGCTCTGTGTGCCGCTCGCCGTGCGGAAGTTCGCCACGCACGGGCGCTGAACAGGCCGGAATCCGGCGATTCCGTCCGGCCCGGTTCGTCTGCGCGCCTGTGGGCCTGCTCGTCTGACGGAATGTGCTGGACACCGGCTCCGGTACGGCCGAAGGTGGGCGCCATGGAGTACACCCACCTCGGCCGCACCGGCCTGACCGTCTCCCGACTCTGCCTGGGGACCATGAACTTCGGCCCCCACACCGAGGAGTCCGAGGCCCACCGCATCATGGACACCGCCCACGAGCGGGGCATCAACTTCTTCGACACCGCCAACGCCTACGGCCGCGACAGCGAGGGCAACCTCAGGGGCCGGACCGAGGAGATCATCGGCCGCTGGTTCGCCCAGGGCGGCGGCCGCCGCGAGCGCACCGTCCTCGCCACCAAGGTGTACGGGCCGATGGGCGACTGGCCCAACGAGGGCAAACTCTCCGCCCTCGGCATCCGCCGCGCCGTCGAAGCCAGCCTGCGGCGCCTGAACACCGACCACATCGACCTCTACCAGATGCACCACATCGACCGGGACACGCCCTGGGAGGAGATCTGGCAGGCGATGGAGGTCCTGGTCACCCAGGGCAAGATCATCTACGTCGGCTCCAGCAACTTCGCCGGCTGGCACCTCGCCCAGGCCCAGGAGGCCGCCCGCTCCCGCCACTTCCTCGGCCTGGTGAGCGAACAGTCCCTCTACAACCTCCTCGACCGCACCATCGAACTGGAGGTCATCCCCGCCCTCCAGCACTACGGCCTCGGCCTGCTGCCCTGGTCCCCGCTGCGCAGCGGCCTCCTCGGCGGCATCCTCCGCAAGGAACGCGAAGGCACCCGCGTCCGTGGCGCCCTGCCCCAGGCCGACGCACTCCTCGCCACCCACCGCGACCGCCTCCAGGCCTACGAGGACCTCGCCGCCGACCTCGGCACCGAGCCCGCCGACCTCGGCCTCGCCTGGCTCCTCACCCGCCCCGCCGTCACCGCCCCCATCATCGGCCCCCGCACCCCCGCCCACCTCGACGCCGCCGTCGCCGCCCTCGACCTGAAGCTCGACCAGAAGACCCTCGACCGCCTCGACGAACTCTTCCCCGGCCACCAGCCCGCCCCGGAGGACTACGCCTGGTAGCCGCGCCCGGGCGCCGGGAGGCCCACTGCCCCCGGCGCCCGTCCTGCGGCCGTCCCCGCGCCCGCCCCTGCGGTCAGACCAGGGCGCGGGCCCGCTGGTCCCACGTCTCGACCCGCGCCATGGCGGCGGTGACGAGGTCGAGTGCGGCCATGATGTCCTTGGCCGGGGCCCGCAGATCGCGGCTCACGTTGGTGAGCCACTCCATCATCGTCCGGAAGAGCCGGAGCGTCTCCAGGCCCTCGCGCGAGGCCTGGGACATGTCGATGAGCTGGTGCAGGAAGCTGTGGGTCTCCTGGCCCTCCCCGGTCTGCGGCAGCTGCTGGAACATGTCCAGCGAGGCGTGCACGGTCGCGTCGATGTTCGACATTCGGGTGGTGAACTCCTCGGCGCACACCTTGAGTTCGGCCGCCGGCCCGCCGAGGGCGGTGCCGAAGCGCCTGGTCGCCGCGAGCGTGGCGGACGGCGGCGCACCCTTCGCGGCGGCGCGTTTCATGTCAGGCCCGAACTCCTCGGCCAGGGCGGCGATGGCGTTCACCAGCCCGGTCATGGTCTCGATGCCCTCGGTCAGCAGGTCCATCTCGGACTCCACCGTGGCGAAGAGGTCGATCAGGCCGGGCGCGTCCTCCCCGTCCGCCCGCTGCTGCACGGGCGGACCGGCCTCGGCCTCGTCCCGGGAGCGGAGGCCGAGCAGGATCCTGGCCGGGGTCAGCGGGGCGAACCCCTCCCGGATCCCCCGGTTCAGCGCCTCCTGCAACTCGTTGCGCGCGCTCACCAGTCCACTGCGCGACCGCTTGAACAGGATCGTCCGGATCGGCGAGATGTCGAACGGCAGCAGCCCGTGTTCGCCGATGTGGATGGTGAGGCGGCCGGTCGTGTGCCGAAGGCCGAGTTCGTACATCACATTGGCGTTCCCGCCCGTCACATCGGCGATGACGATGTCCGACTGCAGCACGTGGCGGCAGATCTGCTCGGTGATCTCCCCGGCCTGCTGGATCTGGTCCGCGCGCAGCGGCTGGATCCGGAAGGCGGCGCAGGCCGGGCCGATGACCTCCTCGAAGGTCTCCAGGGACGTCTCGTACGCCTGGCGGGCCGGACTGCCGACCTCGGCGTGCCGGTCCCCGATCGGGCCGATCACGAAGCAGGTCGGCAGCTGCGCCGGCGCCTCCGGGAGGGTTGCCTCCGGTCCGGACGGCTCCGGGCGGAGCGGCTCCGGGTGGGCGGTCGTGGTCATCGCGATCACGCGAGGTCCTTCCATTCGAGACCGGGCAGCGGCGGGGCGCTGACCCAGGGGGCCAGATCGGACGCGTAGACGGGGAGTTCCTCGATGCCCAGGGCGCTGAGCAGGCCGACGGTGGGCACCCGGTAGCGGTACCCGGTGCGGATGACGGGGCAGGGAAAGGCGTCGCGGTGGACGAGGTTGTAGGCGGTGGCCAGGCAGATACCGAACGCCCGGGCCGCCGTGCGCAGGTCGACGGACAGCGGGAGGCCGAACAACTCGGGGAAGGTCAGCGGGCCTTCGGCGGGGGCGATCACCGGCCGACCGCCGTCGAGCGGAGCGAGACCGACCCGAGCCGCGGGCCACGGTGCGGCCGGTGGGTCCGGTGGACCACCTCGCGCAGGCCGAGGTGGTCCGCGAGTTCACCGAGCCGCGCGCCCTCGACCGCCGAGCGCGAGGTGAGGCGCAGCGGCGCGACCAGGCCGTCGGGCCGGTCCGGTCGGGAGATCGCCAGTTCCCAGAGGTCCTCGGTGGACGCGGCGGTGCGGGCGTCGGCCACGGCGGCGATGTCCTCCACCGGCCGCCCGCCGGAGGCCGACCGGCGGGCGAACTCCCACCCCCGGCGGCCCGCCGCCCGGAGCAGCTCCGGCCCGACGTCGGGATCGTCCACCGAGACCTCGGCCAGCCGCTCGACGACCGCGAGCACGACCTCCGACTCGACGTCCCTCCGGTCCGCCCCCAGGCGGCCCGCCGCCTGGCGGGCCACCCGCCTGAGGTGCGGCAGCGCCAGCCAGACGACGGCCTCGACCCAGCCGGTGACCTCCGTCGAGCCGATGGCCGACGCCAGCGCGTCGTGCTGGCCCAGCGCGACGGCCCGACGCCACACCTCGCGGCGCAGCACCTCGTCCACCGGCCGCTCGTACAGTGCCGCCCGGGCCTGCGGCAGGTCGAGGTGGACGGTCTCCCCGCCGACCTCGACCGGCAGGACCTCCGGTCGCAGGTGGGCGGCGCTGGTCACCCGGGCGTGGATGACGTCGAGCAGGCTGTTGTACGTGATCAGAGCCATGGGTCGGTTCCTCCCGACGGACGGTGCGGATCGAGAATGGGCCAGATCTTCGAACTCAGACGGCGCAACGCGCTGAAGAGCCGCCGGAGCGAGCGGGGCGGATGGAACGAGGAGCTCTCCGGCAGGGCGAGGAGGTTCCCGGACGGGGTGGGGACGTACAACCACGCCCGCCGGGCGAACGCCTTGCCGGGAACGGTCGCCAGGATGCTCTGGAACCGGTCCGGGTGCAGGCCGGAGTGCCGGGAGACGACCGCGTCCTCGTACACCCGGTCGGAGACGATCGCCACCAGGTGCGTCGTCTCCGGGCTGGCCCTGGCCAGAACGGCCTTGACCTCTCTGGAGTCGAGCAGCCGGTGCAGTTCGTTCCTCGCCGGCCCGTTCCCCTCGCCGGGCACGCCCTCGGGCGCGACGTGACCGGAGTGGACACTCACCCGCATCCGGAGCCGGACGCGGCCCGGATCGGCGTTGTGCTTGGCGAGTTGCTCGTCGAGGCGGTCGAGGAACGGGTGGACGACGTACCCCAGCAGCACGGGGTCGAAGCCGAACGCGAGCCCGTCGCCGGAGTTGGCGGGGAACCTCTTCGCGGTCCGGAGGTCGTCGAGGCCGGCCGCGGTGAGCGCGGCGTCGATGACGGGCTCGAGGTGGGCGCTGACCGGCGCGTGGACCGCGCCGGGCAGCTCGGTGAAGCCTTTCACATCCACACAGAGCAGGCCGGAGAGCGGCGGCAGGGGCTGGCTGGAGTCGCCGGGAAGTGACGGGGGTTCGGGCATGGCGGCCTCCTGGAACGTACGGTCCGGGCGCGTCGACCGGGCGGTCGAGCTGATGACCAGGAGTCTGCGGCCCGGCGGCGAAAATTAGGGGGCCGGAGGCCTCTTAACGATGTGGGGTGCGCCACAGGCTCATTCGTGGACGATCCAAAGGTGCGGCAGGGTAGCACCCGATATGGGGAAGGTGTCCGGGTGTGTGGCAACTTGCTTGACGTGCAGCCTGATTGGGGTGCGGTGCCTCTAATCTCTCGCCATGACCTTGTGGGGAAATTCGACGGCGGAGCAGGCGTTCGGGCTGAATCGAACATTTCGAGATCACCTGTCCGACGCCGATTGGGAGGGAATCCTCGGTTCCGCCAAAGTGAGGTGGATTCGGAAAGGCGGACAGTTGATGCGGCAGGGCGCCGCGGGTCACTCGGTGTCCTTCCTGAAGAAGGGCGCCGTCCGGATCGACCAGGACGGGAAGCTGATCGTCCTCCGGCACCCTGGCGACCTCCTCGGGGACATGGCCGTGTACGGCCGCCGGCCGCGGACGGCCACCGTGACGGCGTACACGGACTGCGAAGTGGTCACCCTCGGAGCGGAGCTGTTCAGGAGCCGCGCGTTCCAGGACGCGTACGGGGCGGCGATCTGGTCGTACGTCATCGGCCGGCAGCTGGAGACCCAGGTCCTGTCGCGGTCCGGCGACAACGTGGCGCGGCTCGCGTGGCTCCTGGCGCCGCTGCTCGACAACGAGGAACTCGCGGTGAGCGGGCCCGACGGCGTTCACCTGCGGGTCGCTCAGAAGGACCTCGCGGACTGCTTGGCCATCGGCCCCAAACTGCTGCGGCAGCTCACGGCGCTGCCGCCGTTCGGCGGGATGCCGGAGGGGCGTCGCAAGCTGACCCTCGTGACGGACCCCGAGGGCCTGCTCGCGGCCGCGGCGCGGCTCGGGGGGCTGCCGTGAGCGGTGGACGGATGCTGTCACGTCGCGGCGATCAGGGCGGCGCCGGTCTCGAACACGTGGTGCCAGGCCTGGTCGAGGAGGTAGGCGCCGTTCATGCCGTGCTCGGCGAGGCGGACGAAGCCTCCCCGCCGGGTGAAGTCGGCTGCCCGGCGGAGGGGTTCGCGGCGGTCGGCGAGGTAGTGGGTGGTGGCGGACAGGGCGAGGGCGGCGAGGAGGCGGCGGGGTTTGGGGCGGAGGCCGAGGGCGCGGGTGCCGAGGAGGAGGGCGGCGGCCTGGGTGGCGGTGTAGGCGGCGACGTGTGCGGCGCAGGCGCGGCGGCCGGCCGGGGTGGGCCGGCCCTTGGTGCCGGCCTGGTGGTCGGTCTGGATCCAGTGGTCGGCGAGGGTGGCGGAGGCGCGGAGGAGGGCGTAGGCGGCGGCGAAGGCGGCGGCGCGGGAGGCGGGTTGGGGGGTGGGGGCGGTCGGTGTGGGCGTGGGTGTGGGCATGGGCGTGGGCATGTGCGTGGGCATGGGGCTCCGATCGGTGGGGTGACGGTTTCCTGGTGGGGCGGCCTGCTGTGGTAGCAAGGCAGGCATGACGGAACGGCCTGGCGGGCGCAGCTCGTACCACCACGGATCGCTGCCGGAGGCGCTGGTCGCCGCGGCGTTCGAGCTGCTGGACGAGTACGGGCAGGAGAAGGTGAGCATGCGGGAGGTGGCGCGGCGGGCCGGGGTGTCGGCGGGGGCGCCGTTTCGCCACTTCGCGGACCGGCAGGCGTTGTTGACGGCGCTGGCGGACCGGGTGCTGGCGGACTTCGTACGGTGCCAGGAGGCCGAGGTGGCGGCGGTGGCGGCGGTGGATCCGGCCGGGGGGTCGGCCGGGGGGTCGGTGATGCGGGCGGTCGGGCTCGGGTTCGTCCGGTACGCGCTGCACCATCCGCACCGGTTCGACCTGGTGCGTTCGCGGGTGTTCGTGGCCTCGCGGGAGCCGGAGCTGCGGGATCAACTGGACGGCATGGACCGGGCGTTCACCGGTCTGATCGTGGCGGACCAGGAGGCGGGCCGGTTGCGTCCGGGGGATCCGGGGCTGATGGGGCTGGCCGGGCAGGCGCTGGTGTTCGGGCTGGCGCAGATGATCGTGGACGGCTACCTGCCGGGGGAGGAGGCGGAGGAGCTGGCCGGGAAGGTGCTCGACACCTTCGGTCAGGGAATCGCCAACCTTCCTTCGCAGTAACCGATTTGTGCGTGCAGTGAGCCTTGACCGGGTTTCCCGGCCCTGATGTAATCACCGATTACATGGGGTGCGGGAGGCCGAGATGTCCATGGGAACGACGTTCGTCCGATCGATGTTCGCCAAGCCGACGCCGGGCTACACCACCGCGGGCGCCACCGGCGACACCGTGGTGCTGCTGATCGGCATGCGGATCAACCGCTTCTGGGCCGTCCACCACTGGGGCCCGGTGATGTTCGCGATGTTCCGGATGCTGTACGAACTGGGGCGCAGCCCCGAACGCGGCCTGCGCGGGCGGATCCTGCTCACCGCCTCGCCGCGCACGTACTACGTCGTCCAGTACTGGGAGTCGAAGGAGAAACTGTACGGCTACGCGAGCGCGCCGGACGGCTTCCACCACAGCGTCTGGGGCATCGTCAACCGCAAACTGCGGGAGGGGAAGGCCCGTCGGCACGTCGGGCTGTGGCACGAGACGTACGTGGTGCCGGAGGGCGGGTACGAGTCGATCTACTTCGACATGCCGCCGTTCGGTCTCGCGGGCGCCACCGGCTCCCTGCCGCTCGAGGCGCGTGGGCGCCGCGCGTCGCAGCGACTGGCCTACCGGTCGGAGGGTTCGACGGAAGGCCTGAAGGAGGGCTCGAAGGACGGCTCGGGGGAGCGCGTGCCCGAGTAGGGGTGCTCACCGGGCGCTCAGGGAGTGTCGCGGGTCGGCCCGGGTGCTGCGGCGTGAGAGCGTCGGGGGATGGCGGAGGAGCAGGGCGGGATGCCGACGGGCGCGCCGAGAGGTGTACGGGCGGGCGCGCCGACCGGCGCATCGGCCGGAGCACACGCGGGCGCAGCGACGGGCGCACCGGCGGGTGCACCCACGGGCGGGCCGGTGGTGCACGAGGTGCCGTACCACGCGCAGTGGGAATCGGCCGAGCTGGTGCGGGTGATCATCGACGGACAGGTCGACGCGGCCGAGGACCCTCGGTGGGGGCAGTCCGGTGCGACCACCCCGGAGGAGTACGCGTGGTGGTCGTGGCGGCTGTGCGGGGTGGCCTGCCTGCGGATGGCACTCGACCACTGGTGGGGCCTGGCGCCCCCGGCGCTCACGCTGGCCGGGGAGTGCGTGGCGGCGGGGGCGTACGTCCGGGACGGCGAGAGCCTGCGCGGACTGATCCACACGCCGTTCGCCGACTACGTCCGGCGGCGGTGGGGACTGGCCGCGCAGGCGCGGGAGTTGGCGCCCGCGGAGCTGGCGGCCGAGGTGGCCGGCGGGCGGCTGGTGATGGTGTCGGTGCATCCCGCGATCCGGGAGCCGGCCGGTCCGGCGCCGGTGCGGCGGGGCGGACACCTGGTGCTGGTGGTGGGCGCCACGGACACGGCGGTGGTGATCCACAACCCGTCCGGATTCCCGGGGGAGTCGCAGTCCTTCGCACACGTGCCGTGGCGGTCGTTCGAGCGCTTCTACGCCGGGCGGGGGATCGTCCTCGGCCCGCCGGGCACGGGTGGCGCCCGATCGGTTCCCGACCAGCAACCGGTCGGGAGCTGACCGGCGGCTGGTCGGGACCTCATGAGGGGCTGATCAAGGGTTGATCAGGGGCTGATCAGGGGTTGTCCGGCAGGCCGGCCGGGTTGACCGGGAGCTGGCTGCGACAGAGCGCCGATATCGGCTTCAACGCGGCGGCCAGACGGTCGAGTTCGGCGCGCGGGTAGTCCTCCCAGACCCGCGCGGCGGCCAGGTCGGTGGCGGCCTCCAGGGACTGGTGCCGGATCCGGCCGAGTTCGGTCACCGAGCCCGCCGTGGTCAGCCAGCCCCGCTCGACCAGGCGCGCCGCGGCCGCGTCCCACTCCTCGTCCGTCCAGCCGCGCATCGGCTGGAGCATCTCGCGCCGGACGTCCATCGCGCACCGGACCACCAGCGCCTCGCACCCGTCCAGTCCGGCCGCCACCAGCGCCGCCACGTGGCCGTCCCCGCGGTGCTCGCGCATCACCGTGGCGGCCTGCCACAGCCGTTCGTACAGGCCGGAGGGGCGGGGCAGCGCGGCGTTGGCGGCGGCCAGCACCCGGCCGACGCAGTCGAGCCGGCCCGCGGCCCGCTCCAGGGCCTCCACCACCAGTTCGACCTGCGCCGGGTCCACGTGCTCCAGCAGCCGGGCCAGCGCCGCCGCCGAGCCCTTCAACCGGGCGGCCAGCGCCTCCTCCGGGCTCGCGTGCGTCCACACCTCCGGCAGCGCGCGCTCGACCATCGCCGGGGAGAAGCTGAAGAACGCGGCGATCACCGGCGGCGCGTCCACCGCGCCCAGCGGCGCCGACCGGCTGGCGAAGTAGCCGCGCCAGCCGCCGTGCAGCCCGGCCGCCTCGTAGGCCTCGCGGCTCTCGGGCAGGAAGTAGGTGACGGCGTGCACCGGTTCGAAGAGCCACCACAGTGCACGGGCGGGGTGGACGAGATCGGCCATCGAAGGACCTTCCTCGGAGAGGGGCGGGGCGAACCCGGCCGGACGGGGCGGCTCGGCGGGCGCCGACGGATCGGGCGCGCGCGGGCCGCTTCAGTGCTGATGACCACGGCGGCGGCCACGGTAATCCCGGACCGGGTGTGATGACGGTCACGGGGAGGTCCAGGTGTGCGCCCGGCCGGGCGTCGGCGCGAGATGATGGGACGAGGTGCCCGCTCCCGGGACGCCGCAGCCCTCGTGTGACCCCTCGTGTGAAGGTAGTCGGTAATGGCGCAGATCAACCCCAGCATCCTGTCCGCGGACTTCGCCCGGCTCGCCGACGAGGCCGAGGCCGTCAGGGGCTCGGACTGGCTGCACGTCGACGTGATGGACAACCACTTCGTCCCCAACCTCACCCTGGGCGTCCCGATCGTCGAGTCGCTCGCCCGCGCCACCGACACCCCGCTCGACTGCCACCTGATGATCGAGGACCCGGACCGCTGGGCCCCCCAGTACGTCGAGGCCGGCGCCGGCTCCGTCACCTTCCACGTCGAGGCCGCCGCCGCGCCCGTCCGCCTCGCCCGCGAGATCCGCGCCAAGGGCGCCCGCGCCTCCATGGCCCTCAAGCCGGGCACGCCCATCGAGCCGTACGAGGACCTGCTGCCCGAGCTCGACATGCTGCTGATCATGACCGTCGAGCCCGGCTTCGGCGGCCAGGCGTTCCTCGACATCATGCTGCCGAAGATCCGCCGCACCCGGGAGCTGATCGCCAAGCACGACCTGGAACTGTGGCTCCAGGTCGACGGCGGCGTCTCCGCCGGCACCATCGAGCGCTGCGCCGAGGCCGGCGCCGACGTGTTCGTGGCCGGCTCGGCGGTGTACGGGGCCGAGGACCCGGCCGAGGCCGTGCGCAAGCTGCGGGAGCTCGCGACCAAGGCCTCGGCGGACGCCTGGTGGGCCTGCGGGCACTGAGCCCGGGCGGGGTGGCGTTCAGGAGCGGTGTTCCGGGGCCCGGCCCGGCGAGGGGTGGAGGATTCAACGGTCGTCAGGGATGATCGTTGGCGAACGCCCCTCGCCCGGCCCCTCTCCGCACGGTGGTGGAACCGCACATGAGCAACCTCGACCGCAAGCCCTCCCCGACCACCTGCGGCCGCGAGGCCGACACCGGACCGGTCAAGGACCTGCTGACCGGGCGTCAGGTCCAGCTCGGCGAGAGCACGATGGTCCGCCGCCTGCTCCCCAACCTGGGCCGCCGGATGGTCGGCGCCTGGTGCTTCGTCGACCACTACGGACCCGATGACATCGCCGACGAACCCGGCATGCAGGTCCCGCCCCACCCCCACATGGGCCTCCAGACGGTCAGTTGGCTCCACCAGGGCGAAGTGCTGCACCGCGACAGCCTCGGCAGCCTCCAGACCGTCCGCCCGTACGAACTGGGCCTGATGACCTCCGGCCGGGCGATCTCCCACTCCGAGGAATCCCCGCGCCCGCACGCCCGCTACCTGCACGGCGCCCAGCTCTGGGTCGCCCTCCCGGACGCCCACCGGCACACCGCCCCCACCTTCGAGCACCACGCCGACCTGCCCGTCGTCACCGCCCCCGGCCTGCGCGGCACCGTCATCCTCGGCACCCTCGACACCGCCACCTCGCCCGGCACCGCCTACACCCCCCTCGTCGGCGCCGACCTCGCCCTCACCGAGGGCGCCGACCTCAAGCTCCCGCTCGTCCCCGACTTCGAGTACGCCGTCCTCTCCATGTCCGGCAGCGTCGACGTCGACGGCGTCCGCGTCGAACCCGGCTCCATGCTCTACCTCGGCTGTGGCCGCCCCGAACTCCCCCTCCACGCCCGCACCGACGCCGCCGTCCTCCTCCTCGGCGGCGAACCCTTCGACGAGCAGATCCTCATGTGGTGGAACTTCATCGGCCGATCCGGCGAGGAGATCACCCGGGCCCGTGAGGACTGGATGTCCACCGCCCGCTTCGGCGACGTCCACGGCTACGCCGGCGACCGGCTGCGCGCGCCGGAGCTCCCCGCCCTCCCGCTGAAGGCGCGGGGGCGCGTGCGCTGACCTGGTGAACTGCGTTCGTGAGGCGCGCGCTGGTTGGGTGGGAGGGCCCTGCGGGATGTCACGTCGACTCGCGCGTTCGGGGCGGCGCGGCAGCCTTCAATCGGACCGATGCTGACCTTTTGCCGACCTCTTGCTGCCTTTGCTGACGAGCTGTCAGCTGACTCGCCGGGTCCTCCCGATATCACGGCGCCTGGGGCCGGGCGATCTGTCCGTACCGTGCGCTCGCGCGATGATCGCTGCCCACGACCGCCACATCATGTGACTTGCATCACGGCTTTTGTGGAATCTCATCATCCGATTGCTTGCATCTGCAATTCGATGAATACCGAAAACCGCCCCGTCCATCTACGGCCCTGTAGTCGCCACGCGGTGCACCGGCCCGGAAATCGGCTATTACCGATCGGTAGAGCCCGGATAGCGTCAACACATGCCCGATTCTGTCCGATCGTCACGTCATGGTGAGAGCGGAACCGGTGTCGCTGCGAGGTCCGCAGACGCTGCTGGATCTCACCGGCAATGCCATTCCCATCAGCACGTGCAGCACCGGGTTGAGACATCTGCGGTGCAAACCGCTTTCACGGAGGAGTACCTTTTTCAGCGTCAAGAAAGCGCAGCCCCGGCCATGGTCTGTCCACCGTCGGCCGGGGCCCGGAGCGGAGGAGTGTCATGCACTGCTACGCCCTCACGGGGCGGTTGATGCGTCCCGTGATCACCACCGAACGTACCAGTGTCCCGCTGCCGGCCCGAAGGCCGTCCGGCTTTGATTACTGGCGAGTTTCGGTCTCCCTCGGTTCGGTCTCCTCGGCCGCGAATGTGCCGCTGGCATGTGCCGACAGACGGTCGGGGCGGCGGTTCGCCGGAATCGGCGCTCTGGTCACCGCCGCCGGTCAGGCGCGATGCCGGTTCCGGCGGCTGCGGCTGCACCCGTAGCAGGGCGGTCGGGGGGCGTCCGCCGTGGCGGACGCGCCCCGGTCCGTCGGCCCCGGGGGCGCCGCGCGCCGCGGCCCGCCCCCGGGGGTGGAAATACCGCCGAGGGAGAGAGAAAAGAGCGGGTGAGGATGGCGGGATGGGTGACGGTGGTGTGTGCGCTGCCGTCGTGCGGAGAGGTGTTCAGGCGGCCGGTCAGGGCCGGGCGACCCCGGCTGTACCACCGGGTGGCGTGCCAGAAACAGGCGCAGAGGCTGCGGGACGCGGCCAAGGGGGCGGCGCGCCGCCCCGCCCGGGCGGCCGGGGGCTGGGGGCAACTGGTGGCGGAGGACGTGCACGCGGGTGCCGGCCGGCTGCTGGAGGCGCAGGCGCGCCGGGCGCCGTTGACGGTGAGGCTGGCGTGCGCGCGGGCGCTGCGGGGTGACGCCGACCACTATGTGGCGGCCGTCGTCCGCGACGCACGGGCCGACGGGATGGAGTGGGGGGAGATCGGGTCGGCGCTGGGCGTCCAGCCGGACTCGGCCCGGCGCCGGTGGACCCTGCGGCGGGTGGAACAGCAGCTGAGCCGGCGTTCGAACCGGCAGGCCCCGCCCGCGCCGGGGACCGCTTCGGGCGCGGCACCGGCCGCGCCGGCACCGGCCTCGGCGGGGGAGCCGGAGCCGGATTCGGGACCCCGTGCGGGGCTGCTCGCCGCGGCGCTGACGGCGCTGCAGGAGCGCAGCAGGGTGAGCCCGCAGGCCGCCGCGGAGCTGGCCGGGTGCTCGCCGTCGTACGTCTCGCGCATCCTCGCCGGGGACCGGGTGCCGACGTGGCCGGTCCTGCAGACGCTGGCGCGGGCCTTCGGCGGGGTGCCGGAGGAGCTGCGGCTGCTGTGGGAGGTGGCCCAGGGCGCCGAGCGCCCGGGGCGGGTGTCGGTGGCGGGTGCCGCCGACCAGATGCTGCGGGCGATCCGGGGCCTGCACCTGGCGGCCGGGCAGCCCGACGCCGAAGCCGTGTGCGCCCTCGCCCGGGGGGTGTCGGCGGAGCTGGTGCGATCGGTGCTGGCGGGCGAGACCGTGCCGGACTGGCCGGTGGTCAGCCAGCTGGCCGCGGCGCTGGGCGGGCACCCGGGCGACCTGCGCCCGTACTGGGAACGCATGCACTACGCGGCGCTCGCGGCCGTCTACTCCGACGAGTTCGGACCGTCCGGGTGCTTCGCGCGCTCGGCGGCGCCGGAAGGGGGCGAGGACCGTGACGGGGGCTGAGGCGGTGGGCCTGGACGCGTTCGTCCAACGCCGCCGCGGCCTGTACCGGGGGTACGCGGTGGCCCGGCTGGGCCGTACGCCCGCGGCCGGCGAGGTCGTCGACCATGTCGTGGAGGCACTGGTGGCGTGCTGGCCTCGGCTGGTGTGCGAGCGCAGCCCTGCGGCCGGAGCGTGGGTGTTGGTGCGCGAGGCGGTGTCCCTGCACTGCCGGATGCCGTACGGCCAGGACGGCGAGGACGTGCTGCACCGCCTGCTGCCCGTCGCGGCGGCCGACGCCGCCGTCCTGCACTACCGGCTGGGGATGCGACTGACCGAGGCCGCGGACCTGATGGGCGTCGAACCGGCGGCTGCGGCCGGGCTGGTGCTCGCCGCCGAGCGGGGGCTGCCGCGCGCCCTGGTCGGCGAACTCGCCTTCGGCCCCGGAAGGGCGTGACCGAAGGGGGCGGCTCCGGCGGGCGTGGAGTGAAAGGGGTGGCGCGGGATTTCGTACCTGCGCCACCCCTTCGCTCAGGTGCGCCATAACATCCGCCCGGAGTTCAGCCTTACGGGTTCCGAGACCCTTTAACAACCTGGCGCAGTGTCATGTAGCGCTCTAGCATGGGCACTTCGATCAAGGGGCCGAGCCAGGGGTGGTCGCGTTGGAACCGGATGCGGAAATCGTTTCTCCCGTCACCTACGATCCGGCCGTTCCGAGCGTGGCCCGCATGTACGACCTCCTGCTGGGCGGGCACGCGCACTTCCAGTCCGACCGTGACGGGGTGCGCGATCTGCTGAAGGTCGCACCGAGCAGCGTCGAGGTCGCGGCGATCAACCGGGCGTTCCTGGTGCGCACGGTGCAGACGCTGGTGCGTGACTACGGGGTGCGGCAGTTCATCGACCACGGCTCGGGCCTGCCGACCCAGCGCAACGTGCACCAGATAGCTCAGGAGATCGACGACAGCTGCCGGGTCGTGTACATCGACAACGACCCGATGGTGATGCACACCGGCCGAACCCTGTTGGCCGGGAACCCGAACACGGCCGTCGTCCACGCCGACATGCGCGACACCGACGAGATCTTCTCCAGCAAGGCCGTGCAGGACCTGATCCTGCCCCGGGTGCCGACGGCGGCGCTGTTCGTCTCCGTCCTGCACTGCATCCCGGAGAAGGGATCCGTCCCGCCCGCGCGGCTCGTGCGCCAGGTCCGTGATCGGCTGCCCGCCGACGCCCCCGCCTACATGGCCATCTCCCAGCTCGTCAGCCCCCATCTCGACGTCCGCCGGCGGATCACGGACCTGATGGCCGACCTCACCCAGCGCCATTGGGGGGAGGTCCGTACGGAAGAGGACGTGGTCGGCTACTTCGAAGGCATGGAGATCCTCGACCCCGGTGTGGTGGAGGTGTCGCAGTGGCGTCCCGACCCGGCCGCTGCCCGGACGGCGCAGACGAGCGACGAGTGGACGGAGTTCGGCGGCGTCGCCAGGGCTCACTGACCGGGGCGGCGCATCCTGCCCCGGTGGATCCCGATCGCCTCGTCGATGAGCGCCAGGCCGACCTCGTAGTCGGCGACGTGGAACAAAAGGGTGTTCAGCAGGTCCGCGTAACGCTCGACGTCCGGGTCCTTGCTCAGGTAGATGGCCCCGATGCCGGGGCCCTCGACGTAGACGACGTCGCTCGGGCCGCCGTACTCGAAGGCGAGGTGGGTGAAGGCCCCCGACGGCGGGGTCAGGTCCGCGGTGAACGGCAGGATCGCCACATGCACGTTCGGCCGCCGGCTGAGCTCCTTGAGGTGCTCCAGCTGCCCGATCATGACCTCGGGGCCTCCGGTGTTGCGGTACAGCACGCTCTCGTCCAGCAGGGCCACGACCGTGCGGTCGGCGTCGTCCAGCAGCCGGGTGCGGTCCATGCGCTGGCTCACCCGGCGCTCGATCTCCTCGGCGGGGGCTCGGGGCAGGCCGGCCTTGATCATCCGCCGCGCGTAGGCGCACGTCTGCAGCGGCCCGGGCACCACTCCGCCCTCCCAGTACTGGATGCGGGCGGACTCGACCTCCAGCCCGATCATGCGCCTGAACCAGCCGGGTGTGATGTCGGCGTACTCGGCCGCGAACGGTCCCGCCACGACCCGCTCCAGAAGCACGTCGACGTGCGCGCGGACCTCGGGGCCGACGCCGTAGATCGTGATCAGGTCGTTGACGTCCCTCTTGGAGGGGGTGCTCTCCCCGCGCTCCATCCGGCTCAGCTTCGACGCCGACGCCCGGATCCGGGGAGCGACGTCCGACAGACGCAGCCGCCGCTCCTCCCGCAGCGACCGCAGCACCGTGCCCAGGACCTTCGCCGCGCCCACCGGTCCGCTCCAGTGGAGCTTGCGTACCTCGTCGCCGTCCGGGTCGCTCGGCGTGGGACGGTCCGGGAGGGCGGGCATGCGGGACTCCTGAGGGCGCGGTTTCGGGAAAGCACTATCCCACGGCGCCCATCCCGCATACCCGCCGTTCTATAGATCCCACGGAATCGGGCCGATCAGCGGTGGAACACGTGATCGAAAGCCCTGTTCTCCATGGCCCAGGCGAAGGCCTCGGCCTCGCCGCGGTTGAAGACCAGGGCGGGCCCTTCCTTGTCGCGGGAGTTGCGGAAGGCGACGGCGCCGTCCGGCAGCGGTCCGACTTCGACGCAGTTCCCCACCTCGCGACTGCTCGGGCTCTTCACCCATTCCACGTCCAGCGAATCGGCGCGGACCCCGTTCTCCGGCATTTCGACAGTCATTCGATTCTTCCCCTTCCCATCGCACGGACATGCGGACGGCCGAGGCCGTTTGCAATCCCATTTGCAATTGCAAATGCCCGGCCCGGGAATGCTAGCGGCAGCCGATTCGAACGCGGTGTCCTCCAAACGGGTGTCGTTTTTCGGGCCTCGCCGTACCACCCCCGGGGCGGTTGCGGCCCGTGACGGGCGGGAAACGTTGCGCAGACACCCGCCGCACCCCAGCATCGGAGGACACCCGTGATCGGGCCCCAGGACCACGCCCATCCGCGCTTCGACCGCGACCTGGCCCTGGGACTGGGAGTGCCCAGAGCAGCGGCGCGACACCTGCCCGGCACCCCGGACGCCGCCACGGCGGCCCGCGACTTCGCCCGGGCGACCGTCGCCCACTGGCGCACGCCCGTCACCGCGCAGGCGCTCGACGAAGCCGTCGAGGGCCTGCTGCACGGCTTCGACCTGCACGGCTTCGAGCGCGAAGAGGGATGGCTCAGCCTCGTCGAAGCCCCCGACGCACTCCTGCTCGTCCTCACCCCGGCCCACTCCCCACCCGCCGAAGGAGCTGCCGACGCATTACGGGCCACGCCGGACGCCACCTCCACCGGCACGGCGGCCGAACACTGGACCAGGATCCCCTTCCCCGGCAGCCCCCGCACCCACAGCGCCCCGCCGCCGGCCGCAAGCAGGTGACCGCGACGCCCGGCCACGAGTCGGGACCGGAGCCCTGCTGCCAAGACGACGACTATGAAAGCGAGTTCAACCCGGAACCGAAGGGGGCCAGGCCCATGGACGTGGCGGTGCGTATCGCGCAGCGAGAGGACGCGGACGCGCTGCTGGAGCGCAGCGCGCTGGCCGTTTCTGCCCGCAAACTGGGGCACCGGAGGGGACCGGCGCCCCAGTCGCTCTCGTCGTTCCTGCGGCGGGTCGCTGGTGCAGCCGATCTTTCCGGCGGCTGCCCGAGCCCGAGGGGGTGTTAGCTGCCGTCATTGCCTCGCGGGGTGCCCGGCATGTTGAAGGTGAGGTTGGAGAAGTCTCGTCCCTGGACGATCGTTCCGTTCTGCGTTCCGCCGCTGATGGTGTTGTGGACGGAGCTCGTGGAGTCGGCCGTTGTCTGGGCCCACCATTCATCGAGAAGCACTCGGAAGTCCGGGTCCAAGGCGGCTCGTACGCCGAGGGCGGTCGCCAACGCCTGGGCTCGTCCGGGATCGGCGGGCACCGCCTCCAGGGCGGCGACTTCCACCTCGCCTGAGCTGATCCCGGGCAACTCCTCCTGCTCTCCGCCACGGCGGAAAGGCCGCCTCACCAGTGCGGACAGCCCCTGCCATGCCTGGCGTCCGGCCTCGCCGGCGACGCTGCCCGCCAGTGCTGTGAGGGCGGCGGCGGTGATCGGATCCAAAGTGGTGCTCCTTCGGTCATCGGTGTCGGTCGTTCACACCATAGGGAGAGCCGGCCGGGGAGGCACAGGTTTCTCCTCGCGGGGGCCTGCGGATCGGCGAGACTCGGCCGCGTGAGGTGTGGCGGACTCGGCTTTGTGGGCCTCGTGTGGCATGTCCCGCTCGTATCGGTCGAACCGTCGTCTTCCGGGCGGTCCTTCCAGTAACGTGACCTCGTTGGCGATCCGGAGAGGCGGTGGGCTGCGTGAACGGGCCGGAGGGCGCGGAGCACCCCGTGCCACCGCACGTGGTCAACAGCCTGCCAGGGACCGTGCACGGCCAACTCGCGCAAGTGGGCAGCGTCCATGGCGGCATCACCTTCAACTACCACTCGGCGCCGTCCCCGGGGCCGGGGACGGCGCGCCAGCGCCCCGACCAGGTGCCCCGGCCGCCGCGCCGCTTCGTCAACCGTGAGTGGGCGCTCGCTGAGTTGGACAGGGCGTTAGCGGGCGGGGAGGACGCCCAGGGATGTCCCATCGGAGTGTTCAGCGGTCTTCCCGGCATTGGGAAGACCGCCGCTGCCCGCCAGTGGGCCCACCGTCATCAGGAACGCTTTCCGGGCGGCCAGTTCTATGTGGACTTCGGGGCCTTGGGTGGCGGTGCCAGCGGGGACGTCTCAGAGGCGCTGGCGATGTGCCTGCGCGGTCTCGGCGTGTACGACCCCTATCTACCAACCAGGCTTGCCGACCGTGCGGCGCTCTACCGCACCCTGTCGGCGGACCGGCGGATGCTGGTGGTACTCGACGATGTCAGCCACCCGGCCCAGGTCACTGCCCTACTGCCGCAGGGAGCCAGCAGCGCGGTGCTCGCCACCAGCACCTGGCGGCTGGGGGAGCTCGCCCTCGACGGGGCGGCGCTACTCCAGCTCGATGTGCTTGACCAGGAGAGCTCGCTGGAACTGCTGGCCGCACTCTGCGGGGAGCGGCGAGTCGAGACCGAGCCGGAGGCCGCGGCCGAACTGGTCGGGCTGTGCGGCGGCTTGCCGATGGCGGTGCGGCTGTGTGCCGCCCGTTTGGTGACCCACCGGCGATTGACGATCGGTTCGTTGGTCGGTGAACTGGCCGACGAGCAGGACCGCTTCCGTCGGATCGCCGAGTCGTCCGGCCACGAGGAGCGCACCATGGCGGCAGCACTCGAACTGGTCTACCGGGGCCTCCCCACCACCGGTGCAGGGGTCTACCGGATCCTGGGCTGCCTTCCCAATCGGGCTTTCGACACCGCGCTGGTGGCGCTGGCCTCCGGGTACTCCCGGGAGGCTGCGCAGGAGGCACTGGACACCCTCGAAGCGGCGAGCCTGCTGACCGGGACCGAAGACGGACGGTACGTGATGCACGGTCTGGTCCGGCTCCATGCACGGGACATGGCCCGTCGGCTCGACCCGCCCGGCACGGAGCGGGAGGTGGTCCGCCGGGTCAGCGGTCACTACCGCGCCCTGGCCGTCCTGGCAGATCTCGCCGTACGGGCCGATCGGTTGAGGATCACCGAGCCCGCCGAGGTCCTCGGAACCAGTGGCTCCGGAGCGGACGCCGACGGCGCCGGGCCGTTCGGGACAACGGGAAGTCCCCGGCAGGATGCCCTGGACTGGCTGGAAGCCGAACGAGGTGACATCCTCGCCGTGATCAGGGCTGCCGGGACGTTCGGCTTCGACCGCCAGGTGTGGCAGCTGGCCGAGGTGTTCACTGTGCTCTTCCTGCATCACCGACACCTGGCGGACTGGCGCGAATCCCTGGAACTGGGGGCTGCCGCCGCGGCGCGCGACGGGCAGCCGGCGGCCGAGGCCAGGCTGCGCAGCCTGCTTTCCCGGCCGCTGCTCGACCTGGGTCGGGACGACGAGGCGTGGACGCAGTTGGAGGCTGCCGACCAGCTGGCAGTGGAGTCGGGCCACCTCGTCCTCCAGGCCTCGGTGCAGGAGTTCCTGGGCCGGTACTGGGACCGGCATGATCCGGCTCGCGCGATCGACGCGTACCGTGCCTCGCTCGCGCTCAACCTCCAGGCCGAGGAAGGGCGCGGGGCTGCCCTCGCCCGCTACTTCCTCGGCTGTGCGCAGAGCGTCGGCGGCGATCATGCCGCCGCCCTGGCCGGTCTCGCCTTGGCCAGGGAGGACCTGCTCGCCCGGGGCGACGCGCGGATGGCGGCGCGGGCGCTGGCGGACCTGGGGCGGACGAGGGCGCGGCTCGGGGATCGTGCCGGGGCAGTGGCCGATCTGCGGCAGGCGGTCATCGGCCTGCGCGAGGAGGAGGCGTCCCACTACGAGGCGCGGGCGCTTGAGGACCTCGCGGACCTGCTGGACGACCCGGCCGAGGTGCGGGACTGCCTGCGCAGGGCGCTCGCGGTCTACGAGGAAGGCGGCAGTCCCCGGGCGGCGGAAGTCCTGTCCCGACTCGCCAGGGGCTGATCGACTGCTGCCGGGTGGTGCGTTCGGAGCAGCAGCTCCTGACCGAGGGTTCCGCAACGCAGCGTCACTGCGATGCCGTCCGGTGGTACCCCGAGGCGCAGACAGGTGTATACCGCCGCGGCAGCCGCTCCCGGGTCAGGGCACGGTCTGGCGGTAGCGGTAGCGGTAGCGGTGGTGGTGACCTCGACTGTACTGCCGCCGCGCAGGCCGACCAGGCACCCGTTCTCGGCCGACACCGCGGCCAGCCTCGCGCCGGGGAAGTCGGTCAGCAATTCGGTGATCCGCCGCCGACCGTCGTCGGCGGCGAAGACTGACGAGCGGGCCAGGATAGTGGTGGCACTCTCGGTGAGTCGAGTGTCCGGCTCGTCCACGTCGCAGGCCAGATGCCGGAACGAGTCCGCCGTCTCCGCCAGCTCACCGACCAGCGCGGCCGGGAAGCGGCGCAAGTCCACCTCGATCGCGTCGTTCCGGCGTCTGGTGATCGTGGTGTGGACCAGCAGGGAACAGGGCGGTGCCGCGCCCGGGGCCGGCAGCGGAAAGGCACGGGCGGTACGGGGGGGCTGCTTGGGCCGGGCCAGGCCGAGCAGGTGGTAGACCGTCTCGCGGAGCCGGGGGAGTGCCTCGCCGGGGGCGGCGAACGCCTCGGAGGTGACCTGCTCGTAGCGGCCCGGGCGGTGATCGGCGAGTGCCGCCTCAAGTTGTCCGGGTAGGGGCCGCGCGGTGTCCAGCCGGGGTGCGGCCGTACGCAGAGCCCAGCCTGCCGTGCCGGGGACGGCCTCGGAGCCGAAGGCGGCGAGCAATACGGGGCGTCCGATCGCTGCTCCGTACATGGTCACCGAACCGTGGTCCCCGACCACCAGATCCGAGGCGACCAGGGCTTGCTGCCAGCCGTTCGTCGGGTCGGTGGTGGTCAGTCCGGCCTCCACCGCGGTTCGTTGGAGGACACCAACCTGCCAAGCGCCGTGCCCGGACCACACGTTGGGGTGCAGGACAAGGGCGACTCGGTACTCGTCGGCCGGTAGCTGGGCCAACAACTCGGCGGGCAGACCCGGGTGGCGTCCGGCCAGTGACTCCGTGCCCCAGGTCGAGGTCACCAGCACCAGGCGTTGGCCCGGCAGGACGCCCAGGGCGGACCGGTATCGTTCGCGCCATCGGCCGCTGGCGAGGAGCCGGTCGTAGCAGGGGTCGCCCACCAGGACGGTTCTGCCCGCCGTACCGGGGTGGAATGACGCCAGCTGGGCCTCCTGGGCGGGGTGTGACACCGCGAGCCAGGCCCGGCGGGCCGCCAACAGCGCGTCCGGAACCAGGCCGGACAGACGGGTGCCCGCGCTGGCCGAGTCGGGGACCTGCTTCTGGAAGCCGATGCCATGGGGCAGGACCAGGATCGGGTAGTCGCCCGGTGGGACGGTGAGGTTCTCGGAAGCGGAGATCACCAGGTCGGGATCGCACTCGGCGAGTTGCGGCCAGGGCATGGTGCGGCAGCGCAGTGAACGGAGCAGGTCGAGGACACCGTCGTTGAAGGCCGACGTCGGGTCGTAGCCGAAGACCACGGTGATCCGGGCGTCGTCGTGGAGTATCTCGGGAACCACGTCCAGGACGCGCACGAGCGAGGTGACTGTCCGCGCGGCCACGACCACGGTCCGTTCGCCATCGAAGGTTCGCCAGCGGTCGGCACCCGCCCCTACGGGGACGTGAATGCGCTCATCGGGATCCATCGTGCACCTCCGCTTGACCGCAGGATCCCACAGAGCCGTTCAGGCGGCTCGCGGCTCGCGGCTCGCGGCTCGCGGCTCGCGGCTCGCGGCTCGCGGCATTCTCCCTACCCCATAGCGGAACGTAGAGCAACCGTTTCACCTCCCTGCTGCCAGAAGCGCGCGACGCCGGGCCATGAACAGGCTCCGTTCAGGTGGCCAGCCTATCCGCTCCAGGGAAACGCGCTGGTCAGGGGCATGGAGGTCTGAGTTGGCACGGAGGGTACCGATGTCAGGGCTCCTGCCTGGGTGACCGAGCTGTACGAACAGCAACTCCCGGGCCTCGCCGATCCATGCCGAATCTACGGTGCATTCGGTTCGTCCCGGGCGCCGTGGCCGGCACTGCTCGTGCAGTGCCGGCCGGGGGCCTTTTCTCGTCCGCCCCTGGGGGAGGCGGGGGTTCGTGTGGTCGCTAGCGTTCGTCGGTGAGGTCGCGGACGAGGGTGCTGCTCATCTGGGGGAGTTCGCCGTACTCGGGGTCGTCGGCGGCGACGGGGAGTTGGTGGATCACGGCCGCGAGGCGGGGGGGCAGCTTCACGTCGAGGCCGTAGTGGCACCGGGCGAGGATGTCGGTGAGCACCTGGGCCGGCAGCAGTGCGTGAGGGGTGCCCAGGACGCGCTGTGGCGGGCGGGGTTTGGTGGCCAGTGCTTCGGCCTGTTGGCGCCAGACCTCCGCGTCCAGGAACTCCCCGAGGCTGCGGTGCAGCAGGCTCAGGAACGATGCGGAGGTGTAGGAACCGCCGCCGGCCGCGAACTGCCACCAGAACTGGGCGCCGTCGCGATGGCCCGCGACGTACAGCAGCGCGCCGAGGACGAGGGCGCCCTCGGGGTGGATCTGCGCGCCGTTGACGAGGAGGCCCAGGGAGGCCGCGGCGGACGGCATCGAGAGGACCAGGGACGCGGCGAGGTCGAGTTCGTGGGCCGCCTGCCTGTGCTCGGAGGACAGCGGACTCGGGGCGGTCAGCAGCCGCTCCCAGGAGACGCCCGTACCCCCCGGCTGCGGCCGCGGGGCCCGGGTGGGCACGTGGATGCCGGCCATGTTCGGGTGCAGGGCCCGGTCGTGTTCGGTGCTCACCGGCTCTCCCCGCGTCGGCCGCCGAGCGCCGCGGCCAGACGGTCGAGGGCCTGGCTCGCGGTCGAACGGACGTTGGCCTCGGTCGTCCCCAGGCAGTCGGCGATCTGCTCGTCCGGCAGGTCGAGGAGGTACCGCAGCACGATCACGTCGTGCCGCCGTTCGGACAACCTCCGTATCGCGACGTACAGTTGCTCGTGGCTGCCCTCGCTCTCCATCAGGTGCTGCGCCCGCTCGGCGGCGATCCGCACCGCGTAGACCCACCCGGGGACGCTCGCCTGGGTGGGCAGCGGCTCGCCGTTCATCATCAGTTCCGCCAAGGCGGCGCCGATCTCCTCCTTGAGGATCGTCCAGGCGTGGAACGGCGGGATCTGCTCGCGCAGGATGCGCGGCCACTCCTTCCACACGCGGACCTTCGCGATCTCCACCGCTCTGTGTGCGGCGTCGTCGTCGCGAAGGCGCGCGCGGGCGAACCCGCTCCACGCCCCCTCGTGCGTGTCGCAGAACGCGTCGAACGTCAGGCGGTCCCGGCCTCCGACCACCCAGTCGCTCTCGGTCACGTCCCATTCCTCCCCTGCGGCACGCCTGTCGGCTGCCGTCCGGTGCGGGCCGCCGACCGTGGTGGAACCCCATGGCCGTACGGCGGTCACAGCGGGAACTCGCTTCCCTGGTAGGAACATTAAGGCGGATTGGATGCCGAGATGTTAAACCGCGGCAAGGTGTTTCGAGATCAGACACAAGGCGCGGCGGATGATGGAGATACTGTGCTCGAACATGGTCGGAGTGGGTCACTACATGCTCTGATTCGGTCGTCCTGCTGCACGGTCGCGTCGTCACCGGCAGCGGCCCTTGATTGGCCGTTCGGGCGTGTGGGCATAGTGGAAGGGGCCGCGCCAGGGTTCGCCACCGCTCGCCACGGTGGCGCGGGCGCGGATCGGTCCTGTCCTGCGCAGGGCGAGTCGATGATGCATCAGGGGGAACGCATGACTCAGGGGGAACGCATGACGGACGGCACCGCCGGGACCGACGACGTAGAGGTCAACCTCGACATACACCTGGCGCACTCCGCGCGGATGTACGACTACTACCTCGGCGGCACGACGAACTTCCCCGCCGACCGTGAGGCCGCCGGCCGGGCCCTGGCGGTCTTCCCCTACGCCCGCTCCGCCGCGCGCGCCAACCGCGCCTTCATGCGCCGGTCGACGCACCTGCTCGCCGAGGCCGGCATCCGGCAGTTCCTCGACATCGGCACCGGGATCCCCACCTCGCCGAACCTGCACGAGGTCGCGCAGTCCGTCGCACCGGACGCCAAGGTCGTCTACGCCGACAACGACCCGATCGTGCTCCTCCACGCCAAGGCGCTTCTGCACGGCACCGAACAGGGCGTCACCGCCTACGTGCAGGCCGATGTGCGTGAGCCCGCAGACCTGTTGGACTCGGCCCGGGCGATCCTGGACTTCACCCAGCCGATAGCGCTCAGCATGAACGCCCTGCTGCACTTCGTGCCGTTCGAGGCCCAGCGGATCACCGAAGGCCTCAAGGCACAACTGCCCGACGGTTCCGCGCTGGTGATCAGCCACTTCACGCAGGACTTCGCCGCCGAGGAGACCGCTCGGCTCATCCAGGTCTACACCGCCGCAGGAACCCCCGTCGCCGCCTGCACCCGCGACGAGTTCGCGCAGTTCTTCACCGGGTGGAACCTCATGGAGCCGGGCGTCGCCGCCACTCCGCGCTGGCACCCGGCGCCTGCGGACGACACCGAGCACATCACCGACGCGGCGGCCTCCTGCTACGGGGCCGTCGCCATCCGCCCCTGAGCCGTGCTCCCAGTCTGGCAGCTCCCAGTCCGGCAGCTCCCAGTCTGGCAGCTTCGAAGCCCGGATGTTCAAGCCCCGTGCATCGGCATTCCGGCCGCCGGGCGAACCACTCACCGCCGGCCCAACTCCGCAGGCCGCAGGAGCCGTTGTCAGTCCCGCCCCGCGGGCGGCATCAGCCGCTCGCCGGGCGGCTCACTCGCGCCCGCCGATCGCGTCGACCGGCGCCGGCCGCAGGGCGGACCGGGTGGCCATCGCGATCGAACCCCAGGAGAGCGCGACGGTGACCGCCACGATCGCGACGAGGCCGACGGGGGAGACGCTCGGAACGGGTGACCTCGTCAGCCCGAGGCTGATGCCGACCAGCGGCGGGATCGTCGCCAACAGACCGAACAGCAGCGCCGAGAAGACCACGATCCTGGCTTCGCCGTTCATCATCGCGCGGACCTGGGCCCGGTTGGCGCCGATGAGTCGCAGCATCGCGAACTCGCGCACCCGCGCCGCCGTCGCCATCACCAGGGTGTTCACCACGGCGATGGCGATGTAGCCCAACAGCACGGTCTGGAACAGGAGGTTGAGCGCCCAGCCACCCGAACCGCCGCCCCCGGGCGCGCCCTTGAACGCCTCCTGGCCGCCCACCTGGACCGTCGGGTAGCGCCCGACGGCGCCGCGCAGCGCGTCGGCGAGCGCCTTCGGGTCGGTCCCGTCCGCGGACCTGACCAGCACGGCGGTGTCGACCCGCGCGGTGGTGTGCGCGACGACGAGGTCGTTGGGCAGGGTGACGTCCCCGAAGCCCAGGCCCCGCTCGTAGACCGCCACCACCCGCGGCCTGATCGCCGTGCCGTCACCGAGCCGCAGGTCGACCGTCCCACCGCGCCGCGCATGGACGGTGTCCGCGACGACCCGGCTCAACGCCACCGTCTCGCCGCGCAGTTCCGCGGTGTCGCCGTCGACCACCCGGAGGTCCATGGTCTCGGAGAGCCGTTCGGGCGCGACGCCCTGGGCGGCGAAGACCTTGGTCGCGGTGCTGTCCTCGGACGGGAACGTCAGCAGCACCTGCATCCGTGCCACCGGCGTCGCCACGGCGGCGCCGGGCACGCCGCGCACGGCGTCCACGACCTCCGGGGACACCCCGGCGCCGGACGACGAGGTCAGCACGTGGTCGGCCCGCAGGCCGGCGTCGAGTTGGTCCCGCGACGCCGCGATCGTCGTGGAGGCGCCGAACACCTGCACGGCGGCCAAGGTCACGCCCATGGCCAGCGGGGTGACGGCCGAACCGAGCCGCCGCGCATGGGCCCGCGCGTTGGCCTGGGCGAGGAAGCCGGGGGCCGTGGACTGCCGGTTCAGGCGCGGGCCGAACAGCACGACGGCGCCTCTGACCAGCAGCGGGCCGACACAGCCCAGCGCCACGACGAACAACAGGACCGCGCTCGCCGCGGTGTCGGCGGCAGAGTCGCCCGACACCGCCACCCGGCCCGAGGTCAGCAACAGCCCGAGCGGGATCAGCAGGAAGCCGATGGCCAGCCGGACCCGGCCGATCCTCCCGGGCTCGACGGCGGCATCCCCGAGCGCCTCGACCGGGCTGGTCCCGGACACCCGGCGCGCGACCAGCCAGCCGCCGAGCCGGGCGCTGGTCATGCACAGCGCCAGCGAGGCGAGGAAGGGCAGCCACCCCACGTCCATCCGGAAGTCCGCGGGCATCGCGCCCGCGAGGACGAACGCGCCGCGCATCACGAACGCGATGACGACGCCGGGGATCGCGCCGACCAGGGCGCCCGCCAACGACACCAGGGTCATCTCGGCGCCGATCATCCGGTGGATCTGCCGGGGCGTCGCGCCGACGGCGCGCAGCAGGGCCAGTTCGCGCCTGCGCTGCTGCACCGACAGCGCGAGGGTGCTCGCCACCACGAACACCACGATCAGCACCATGGTGCCGCCGAACGACGCCGACGTCTCGACCACCAGGCTGCGGGCGTCGCCCACGTCCAAGAACTCCACATTGCCGCGCCCCGCGCCGGTGTGGGCCACCACGCCCGGCACGGCGGCCGTGATCCTGCCGGCCAGTTGCTCCGGGGTGACGTCGGGCCCGGCCCGCACACCGATCGCGTCCACCCGGTCCGGGCGGCCGGACAGCTCGGCCGCCCGGCCGTCGGTGAAGAACACCGCGGACTGGCGGCCCAACGCGCCCCCCTCCGGCGCGGCTACACCCACCACGCGGTACGACGACGCGACCGAGCCGACCACGAGCCGCACCGTCGCGCCGGGCGACACGTGGGCGCGCGCGGCGAGGCCCGCGTCGAGTACGACCTCGTCGGGCCCGGCGGGCGCGCTGCCCGCACGCACCGCGAACGGCCCGAGCACCGCGGCGGACCAGCCGTGCCCGACCACGGGGAAGCCGTCCGGGCCGCCCACCGCGCGGCCGTCCGGGGCCAGCACGCCGACCTCGACGCCGACATCGCCGACGGCGGACCGGACACCGGGCACGGCGGCGACGGCGGCGACCTTGTCGGCGGGCAGCGTGACGCGCTCGCTGTAGCGGACCTCGGAGCTCTCGTCCAGCCAGTACGACTGCTCCGCGCCGAGGATCACCGCCGCGCCCGAGTAGCGCTCGGGGGCCACCCCGGTGCTGAGCCCCGACATCAGCAGGATCCCGCACGCGGTGATCACCGCCGAGCCCGCGGCGATCGCGACGAAGGAGCCGACGAACCCGCCCTTGCGCCCCTTGATCGTGCTCCACGCCAGCGACAGGTCCCTGCGCTCCGGCACCACGAGGCGGACCAGCCTCCGGATGCGGCGGATCACCACGCGCCCAGGTGCGTCATGCGCGCCGCGACCTGCCCCGAGGCGGGCCGGCGCAGCCCGCCCGCGAGCCGCAACGCCGGCGTGACGATCTCCTCCACGGTCAGCGTGGTCATCGGGCTGCACACCCGGGGAAGGCACTCCTGCCAGAATCGGACGGTCCCATTCCGAGGGTGCGGGCGCCACGATGCAGTCCGATGCGTACGGCATCCAGCGCCGGTATCAGGCTCCTTGACGTGCCGTAACCCTTCGACGCCGTACCCCGGCGGATCGACCAGTCGGCGGATGCGGCACGCCACGCAGGTTGAGACATGCTCGGGGAGCCTACCCGAGGCCCCGCCGCGCCCCATCGTCGTGGCCGAGGAGCGCACGGGGTCGGCCGCCTGAAAACCCCATGGGCGAGATTGTGGCGCCGCATCAATCACTGACAAGATTTCAGCACGGCATCCTGTTGCGGGAGATGCCGCCGAACCGACCGGGGCTCGACGCACGCCAGGAGGCCGCATGGCACGGGTGAACCTGAGGGCTGCATTCATGAGCGGCCTTTCGTCGACCGTCACGGCTCAGCAGGTCTTCACCAACCGGGTCGACGAAGTGGCCGCGTTCGCCCGGTCGGTCGACGAGCTCCACCGGATGCTGGACGAGGCCGAGGTCTCGCCGGTCGTGGACCGTGGGCAGGGCCGCCGTAACGTGCTGACCTTCTACGGCGTGGGTGGCATAGGCAAGACGACGCTCTCCCACGAGTTGGAGCGCCGCCTCCTCGCCGAAGCGCGGGAGAAGGAGCGCGACGACGTGGTGACCGTGCGGATCGATCTCTCGGAGGAGGGCGCCGGCGACATCGAGAGCCTGTTGCTGCGTCTTCGGGCCGCCCTGGGGCAGTTGGGGAGCCGTTGGCCGGCCTTCGACCTGGCACTGGCCTCCTACTGGGCTCGCGCCCACCCCGGCGAGGCCTTGCAGGAGTTCCTGGACGCCTCGCCGGCGCTGCGGCGCGCCTCGCGGAGTATCGCGCTGGGCGACCAGATCGCGGAGGCCGTGAAGCAGGTCGACCCGGGTGGTCTGGGAGGTCTGACCGGACTGGCCCACCGGGCCGCGCTCGTCACGTACCGCGCCGTCCGGGACCGGGTGCGGGAGGGCCGGCTGCTGGCCGACTGCGACCTGTTCGCCGAACTGGTCGAGGCGGACGCCGACTACGAGACGCTCTCGTACTTCCCGTACCTGCTGGCCTGGGACTTGGAACGGCAACCCCGGGGCGGTCGGGCGGGCCGGCGGCCCCGGGTGTGCGTCTTCCTCGACACCTTCGAGGTGGTCAACGGCCAGGCCGATCGCGCAGTGGAACGGTTCGTCCAGCGCTGCGCCTATCTGATGCCGAACGTGCTGTTCGTCATCACCGGCCGGAACCGGATCGACTGGGCCGACTCGGGCGCGGGCGGCGAGCTGGATTTCACCGGCCCGGAGTGCTGGCCCCAGCTGCACTTCAGCAACGACACGGCCGAACCACGGCAGCACCTCGTGGGGTACCTGTCGGACTCCGACGCGGACAGCTATCTCCGTGAGGCCCTCGTCCGGGGCGGTGAGCCCGCGATGTCGGCGGAGATCCGGGAACGCGTCATCTCCGGCGGCCAGGGGCTGCCCTTGTACCTGGACCTGTCGGTCTCGCACTGCGCCGCCCTGCTGGCACGCGGCGGGCAACCCTCCGTGGCGGACTTCGGCGGCTCGTTCACAGCCGTCGCGACCCGGTCGATCAGGGACCTCCCCCGGGAGGAACGCGACCTGGTCCGAACAGCGGCGCTCACCGACCGGGTGGGCGCAGAGCTGCTGCGCGCCGGTCAACCCGGAGTCTCCGACGGGAGCGTGGCACGCTTCCTTCGCCGACCGTTCCTGACACACGACGACGCCTATGCGTTCCCGTACGCGTTGCACGTGGCGTTGCGGCAGGCCATCGGCGAGGCGGACCGGACGCTTCCGGACGGCTGGTCGGATCGCGACCGCAGTGAGGTCGCCGCCCGGCTGCTGAGCTGGCTGGGCGAACGCCTGGGCCCCTCCGGCGGGCGGGTGGCGACGGCGCAAGCCCTCGAAACCGGGCTCAAACTCTCTGCCGAGCACGGTGTCTTCGACGACTGGATGACGCTGGCCACCCAGCGACTCGTCGAGGCCGGCCAGTGGTCGGAGCTCGGCGCCGGTCTTACCGGCGGCCCGGTGGGCCTCCCCGAGTACCGGGCGATCCGGGCCGCCATCCGAGGAGTCCAGCTCCGCCGGACCGGCCGCGTCGAGGAGGCGATCGAGGTGCTCGGCGGCGCGGCCGGAGGCGTGCGGCACGGTGGCCGGACGGCACAGCTGGTCCGCATCCACCTCGCCCACGCGCTGCGCAACCACGGCGACTACACGCAGGCCGCGGAGATCTACCGGGGCTTGGTGGGGGGCGAGTTCGACGCGGCCGCCCGCTACTGGCTCAGCGACTTCGACTACCTCAACGGGCGGTTCGCGGCCGCTCTCGCCTCCCTGCACGAACAGCCGGTCCGTGGCCCGGAGGACGAAGGCGAACGGCTCCGGCTGACCGGGCACATCTGGCGGGTCAACGCCCGCTTCGAGGAAGCGACTTCCGTCTACCACGAGGCGATCGACCTGGCGAGGCGCGAGGGACTGGCCGCCGCAGAGGCGAAGGCACTCGCCAACCTGGCGCAGACCGCCTGCTGGTCCGGGGACACGGCAGCCGTCGCCGACGCGGCGGGCCGGGCCCGGGAACTGCTCGACCTGGTGCCCAACCCCGTCGAACTGGTCAAGCTCCGGTCCGCCGAGGCGGTGGCCCACGCCATGGCCGGCGACGTCGGCGCTGCCCGGTCCGCGGTGGGAGACACCCGGCACCTTGCGGACGGGATCGCCTACCGGGGCGGCCACAACCTGGCGGACGTGGCCGATATCCTCCTCGGCGTGCTCGCCGGTGACCACGAAGGTGCTCGTCGCACGCGATCCGAGCTCGATGCGCGCACCCGTACGTCCGGCGGCAACACCTACTGGGTTCCCATCGCGACCTCCTGGATCGACGGCTCCCTCGCCGCCGCGGAGCACCTGCCCGCCGTCGGCTGGGTGGACGGCCCCGTCGCGTCGTTGGGCCGCTGGGCAGCGGTGGTGACACGTCGATGACGCTCCCCGGCCCCCGCACCTCGGCCGAGTCGTCCGGAGAAAGCAGAGTCTGATGACTGACCTCGTAAGCGTCGGCCTTGTCGGCGTCGGCACCATCGCGCAGACCCATCTCGCGGTCCTGGCCGAACGGGACGATGTGCTGGTCGAGTTCACGGTCGATCCGAACCGGCCGGAACCGCCCTCGTTCCGTGGAACCACCCCGCGTCACCACGCCGGCCTGGACGACGCGCTCGCGGAGCACCGACCCGATCTGCTCGTGCTCGCCACTCCCACGCACACGCACGCGGAGCTGGCGGCCCAGGCTCTCCGGCTCTCCACGGCCAAGGTGCTGGTCGAGAAACCCCTCGTCCACGACCTCGCCTCGCTCGGGCGGCTTCGCGCGCTGGACGAAGCGGTCGACGTGCGGGGCCGGTTGTTCACCGCGCACCACTTCGCCTTCTCGCCGGAGGTCGGCTGGGCGGCGGAGCTGCTCGCCGAGCATCCCGAGTGGGGGCCCGTCACGGCCGTCACCTCCGCGTTCTACGACCCCTACGTCCTCAAGGGCGCCGGTGCCTATGAGTCCTACGGCTCCAGCTGGATGGACTCCGGGGTGAACCAGCTCAGCATGCTCACCCGCCTGGTCGACCTCACGGCGCTCACCTCCGCCCGGCAGCTGGACGGCGGCGCCAGCGCGTGGTGCACCGCCGAGTACCGGTCCCGGGGCGAGTCGGGCACCGCACGTCTGCGCAGCAGCTGGCTCACGGGCTCCAGCAGCAAGGAGAGCAGCCTGGTCCTCGGCCGGGCGGGTGTGGAGGTGTGGATCGACCACACCTCCATGACCGGCTTCGCAGCCCGGGACGGTGACCTGCTCGCCGCCTTCGGGACGGACGGTCGGACGGCCCGGAAGGTGGCCCATTACCGGCCGCTGTACGAGAGCCTGCTCTCCGACCGCCCCGACCCGGTCCTCGGGTTCGACGCGGCCGCGAGGATCACCGAGATCCATCACGCGGCGCCCGGCGCGAAGTAGTCCCCGGGGCGGGCGGGGCGCTGCGACGTTCGAGGCGGTGGGGGCGGGCGGGAATCGAGCGACTCGCCGAGACGTGCGGGGGTGGCTCGGGCAGGGCAGGATGGGGCCGGTTCGGGTGGCCTGGCCGCCTGGGTCCCCGTCTCGGTGCGTGGTTGTTCCGGCGGGTGTCGCCACCGTCTGACGGGCGTTCGTCGCTCGGGAGCCGCCCCATGACCGCTTCTGCCCCTGCCGGTCCGATCGTCCGGTTCCACCGTTCGGTCGCCGAGTCGCTCGGCGGGCTTCCGGGTGCCTTCTGGTGGCTCTGGGCCGCGACCCTGGTCAACCGGCTCGGCGGTGTGGTCACGTTCCTGGCGCTCTACCTCACCGCGGACCGTGGCTATTCGGCCTCGTACGCGGGGGTGGTCGCCTCGCTCATCGGCCTCGGCTCGGCGATCGCCGCGCTGGTCGGCGGTGTGTTGGCGGACCGGATCGGCCGGCGGCCCACCCTGCTGGCCGCCCAGCTGCTCACCGCGCTCACCACGGCGGCCCTGGGTCTCGCCGACGGGCAGCTGGCGATCGCCTCGACGGCGTTCCTGGTCGGTCTGAGCAGTTACGCCTCCCGACCGGCGACGTCCGCGATCATCGCGGACCTGGTGCCGGCCGCCGACCGGGCCCGTGCCTTCGCGCTGAACTACTGGGCGATCAACATCGGGTTCGGTGTATCGGCCGCGCTGGCAGGGCTGGTCGCCGCCCACGACTACCGGGTGCTCTTCCTCGTGGATGCCCTGTCCACGCTGCTCTGCGCCGTGGTGGTCTTCGCCAGGGTCCCGGAGACCCGGCCCGTCGAGCCGCAGCGGGACGCCGCCGGGCCGGGGGAAGGGCCGGGGGAAGGGGTGGGGGAAGGGGCGGGGAGTGGGCCGAGCGCCGGGCTGGGCACGGTCTTCCGGGACCGGCGCTTCATGGCGCTGGTCGGGCTGACCTTCGCCTTCGGGCTGATGCTCCAGCAGGGCAACACGACGCTCGCCGTGGACATGGGCAAGGCCGGGCTGACCAGCACGCAGTACGGAGTGGTGATCGGGATCAACGGTCTGCTGATCGTCCTGTTGCAGATCCCGGTGACCCGCCTGACGAAGGGACAGCACCGGGGGATGCTGCTGCTGGTCAGCGCGCTGCTCACCGGGTCGGGCTTCGGCCTCACCGCGTTCGCGGGCTCCTCCGCCCTCTACTACGCCGCCACCGTGGGGGTCTGGACGCTCGGCGAGATGATCCAGGCACCCACGAGCATGAGCCTGGTGAGCGAGCTCTCGGCGACGAGCACCCGCGGGCGCTACCAGGGGGTCAACTCGCTGGCCTGGTCGGCGGCCTCCTTCCTCGGGCCGGTCGCCGGCGGGCTGCTGCTGGACCACGCCGGCCGGGGCGCCCTCTGGGGGTGCTGCGCGGTCCTCGGCACGGTGGCCGCGGCGGGGTACCTGGCGTTGGGGCGGCGGGTGGACACCGGGCGCTACTCGATGCCGTGACCAGGCCCTGAAAGGGGACGGGACGGATCACGGCTCCTGGCGAAGGTCGGTCCAGGGGGCCAGGTCGGGTGCGGCGCTCTCGCTGCGGAAGAGGAACTCGAACAGCAGCCGGGCGGCGAGCTGCGCGGTGCTGCCGGAGGGGTCGTAGCGGGGGGCCACCTCCGCGATGTCCACGGCCTCCACGGGCAGGGCGCGCAACTCCTCGTAGACGTCCAGGAGGTGGCCGGTGTCGATGCCGCCCATGGTCACGTGGCCGGTGCCGGTCGCCACGGCGCTGTCGAGGACGTCGATGTCGAGCGACACGTACACGGTGTCGCAGCGCTCGCCGAGCTGCTCGATGAGCGGGCGCAGGGCCGCGGCCGCGCCCTGGCGCAGGATCTGCGATCCGGGCACCACGTGGAAGCCCCGGTCGAGCAGGCCGCGGAACTGGTCGTACCTGGTCACGTCGCCGACGCCCACGAAGGCGATGTCCTCGGGGTGCATCCCCGGGAGCTCGCTGATCCGGCGGGAGTTCGACCCGTGGTAGAGCGGCCCGTGCAGGGTGCTCCAGTTCCCGAAGTCGAAGTGGTGGTCGATGTTGATGAATCCCACCCGCCGCGCGCCCCGGTCCAGCCGGCCGGCGCGGAAGCCCGCGAAGGTGGGGAAGGTGGTCGAGTGGTCTCCGTTGAGGAAGACCAGGCGCGGCGCCGATCCGCTCAGCCGCCGGCTCCCGGCGGCGACCGCCTGGAAGGTGCGGATGGTGTCGGTCGGGTAGATGTGCAGATCCCCCGCGTCGGCCACGCGCGGGGCGCGGTAGCGGAACGTCCGGCCGCTGCGGGTGTCCAGCATCTTCCACTGGCCCAGGCTGGTGAGGTAGCTGGAGAACACCAGGCTCGCCTGCCGGATCGCGCGCGGCCCTTCGGCCGCGCCCGGACGGGAGCTGGCGGTCGCGTCGTACGGGACGCCGGCCGCCACCCAGCCGTCTTCCCCGACGTCGACCTGCGCCCGGTCCGCGGCGGGGGCACCGAACAGGGTGGCGAGGCCGGCCCACCCGGGCAGCGGGTCGGTCTCGAACTCCTCGGGTTTGACGCTGCGGTGGAGCGCCTCGAAGTCGGGGAGTTGGTAAGGGGGCTGGGTGGGGGGCTGGTTCATGCGGTCTCCCTTGCGGAGTGGTCGGAGTGGTCGGAGTGGTCGGAGTGGCCGGGGTGGTCGGGGTGGGCCGGTACGGGGGCGCGGACGATGCGGTGGGCAGCGGCGATCTTCTCCTGGAAGAGCTCCCAGCTGCGCTCCGGAGTCAGGTGGCTGGGCCGGTAGACCACCGGGGCGTCCTCCCGCCACTGCGCGAAGTCCCAGGTGAAGATGCGCTCGCGCAGGCGCTGGAAGTCGGGGGTGAGCGGGTAGGGGACGAAGTTGTAGAGGTTGAAGAGCCACAGGGCCCGGCGGTTCGCCTCCAGCCACCGGACGGTCTGCGCGTGGGACTCCTCGGTCTCCTCGTCCAGTCCGCCCATCATGTTGAGGACCACCTTCAGGCCGGCGTCGCTCAGCGCGTGGATCCGTTCGGTGTAGTCGTCGAGTCCGCGGGACAGCTTGCCGAGCCGTTTGAGCATCTGGGAGTCGGCCGACTCGAAGCCGAGCTCGACCGCCACGACGCCGAGTTCGAGCATCGCCTCGATGACCCACTCCTTCACCTGGAGGACGTGGGTCTGCACGATGAACTTGTAGCCGGGGCGGTCGCGGAACACCTCCAGCAGGTTGCGGACCGCCTCCCGCGACTGCCCGAAGGTCTTGTCGCCGACGTAGACGAGCCGGGTGTCCGGGAAGCGGTCGGAGAGCTGGTCCACTTCGGCGCGGAGGGCGCTGTTCCCCACCAGGGTGAGCTGCTTGCTCCAGGCGTCCCCGCAGAAGGCGCACTTGTACAGGCAGCCGTGGCTGGCGTTGAGTCGCAGCATCGGCACCTTGCCGCTGTAGCCGTCCAGATGGCGGTAGTCCGGTGCCCAGGTGATGGGCTCGGCCACCAGCCCGAGGGCGGCCCGCTTCTCCGTACGGCCGCCCCGCCCCGAGGCCAACTCGACCAGGACGGCCGCGAAACCGGCGTCGAGCTGCCCGCGGTGCACGGCGTGCACGGAGCCCTCGGGCGCCAGCGGGGCCATGTTCCCGCCCAGGACGACGCGCCGCCCGGCGCGTTCCAGCTCGCCCGCGAGGTCCAGGGCGAGCCGGAAGTTCTGGGCCAGCGGCGAGAACAGGACGAGATCGCCGGGTGCCGTCGCCGCCATGATCGGAGCGCCGCAGGCCTCGCTGTCGGCAGGGGTGCGGGACAGGTCGACGAAGCAGGAGTCGATCGCGGTGCTGTCCAGCAGGGCGGTCAGGTGCGCGACCCAGAGCGGAATCTCCCAGAGCCCGTCGGACGGGATGAAGTACTCCGGGAGGAAGGCGCGGAAGCGGCGGTCGTAGTCCTGGTAGTAGGCGGACAGCCGGTCATCGGGGTCGCGGGTGGACGGGAAGGGCAGTTGGACGATGCAGCACCTGGTCACGATTCCTCCGCACGTGGGGACGTGCTCGCACCGACCGGCTCACGGGAGGGCGCCGATCGGTCGCGCCCGGAGGAACTACTGCCCGGGCGGTGGCCGCCGCCATCGGCGTGAACGACGCTCACTGGTGCGCGTACCGACCCCGTGGAGCGCGAAGGAGCTTCAAGCCCCCCGGGGCGTGCGCCGGTACGCCTGCCGGACTTCGCCCCCCCCGTGCGTCGGTGTCCTGACCGCGCGTACGCGAGCGCACCCGCGTACGCGGGCACGGGGGCGTCACGGTTTCTGAAGGTGTGCTCAGGCTTCTTCAGCGGATCTTCAGCGGGTTTGTCGGAGGCTTCCGGGGTCACTCCCCGTCCGCCCCGTCCGCCCCGTCGCAAGTGAGCCCCCGTTGCCCCTGAGCCCGATCCGTGCAGCCCGCGCCACGGCCGAGACCCGGCCCGTGCCCGAACGGCGGCGGCCCGCCGCCGAGGGGGCGGGGACGGCCCTGCTGCCCTGGGCGCTCGCCGCCGTGCTGTTCGCCGCCTACACCGCGCTGTCCGTCTCCCGCCACCTGCACCTGCGGACGAACGCCTTCGACCTGGGCATCTTCGAGCAGGCCGTGCGCGGCTATGCCGAGGGCCGCGCGCCGGTCTCCGAGCTGAAGGGGCCGGGGTTCCACCTGCTCGGGGACCACTTCCACCCGATCCTGGTCACCCTCGCACCGCTCTACCGGGCGTTCCCCTCCGCGCTCACCCTGCTCGTCGCCCAGGCGGCGCTGGTCGCCGTGTCCGCCGTCCCCGTGACCAGGGCCGCGGTGCGGGCGGTCGGCCGGTGGGCGGGCGCGGGCATCGGCGTCGGGTACGGGCTGTCGGTCGGCCTGCAGCAGGCCGTCGGCTTCGACTTCCACGAAATCGCCTTCGCCGTACCGCTGTTGGCGTTCTCGCTGGAGCGGCTGATGCTCCGGCAGTGGCGGTCGGCGGTCGGCTTCGCCCTGCCGTTGCTGCTGGTCAAGGAGGACCTCGCGGCGACGGTCGCCGTCATCGGCTGCTACCTGTTCTGGCACGGCCGCCGCCGACTGGGCGCGAGCGTCGTCGCGCTCTCCGCCGCCACCCTGCTCCTGGTGCTGCTGGTCGTCATCCCGGCCCTCAACCCGGGCGGCGCCTACACCTACCTCTCCAGCGTCGACGGCCCGGCCGGCAACCCCGTGACCAGGCTGCTCCTGCCCGGCGAGAAGTGGCACACCGTCGTCACGATTCTGGCCCCCACCGCGTTCCTGGCGCTGCGCTCCCCGCTGATCCTGCTCGCCCTGCCGACGCTGGGCTGGCGCTTCTGGTCCACCAACCCGTTCTACTGGGGGACGGGCTTCCACTACGGCGCCGTCCTGATGCCGATCGTCTTCCTCGCCTTCGTCGACGCCCTGACCCGGCTCCGGTTCCGGGCCCGGCACGGCCTGCGGCGGTGGACGGTCCGCGGTTCCGTGGCTGTCGGGCTCGCCGTGACGGCCGCCGCCCTGCCCGCCCAGCCCCTCGCGGAACTGGCCCGCCCCGCCACCTGGCAGCGCGACGCGACCGTCGACGCGGTGAGCGCGCTGCTGCGCCGGATCCCGGACGGTGCCGAGGTGGCCGCCGCCAACGGCTTCGCGGCCCAACTCACCGGCCGCACCCGGGTCTACCTCTTCCCCCGCTACCCGGGCGGCCCCGGCGCGCGGCCCGACTGGGTGGTGGCAGCCGACCAGCCGCGGGACGGGCTCCTCCCCGCCCGCGACGAGGTCGAAGCCCTCCGCGCCCTCCCCGCCGCCGGCTACCACCCCGTCGCGAGCGCCGCCGGCATCACGGTCTACCGGCTCACCGACCCTGCGGGTTGACCCGGGGCGGTGGTGGGACGGCGGGAGGCATGGTGACAACTCGACGCCAACGTACGGTGGTTGCGCCGACGCGCGCAGGGCCCGCCACTTGCGGGGTGGCCCTGCGCGCGTCGGAGGGAGGACAGGTCAGCGGGACGGAGGGACGGAGGGACGGCAGGTCGGCCTGGTGTCAGCTGAAGGAGAGGTCGGCGGTCAGGGTCGAGTCGGCGATGGGCCGGCCGGTTCCGAGCAGGACGTCGACGCAGTTGTCCACGAGCGGCTGGTCGCTGGTGACGTCCACGAGCGCGGTCAGCTTCTGCCCGGCCAGGCGGGTGGAGGAGGCGGTGACGGTGCCGGTGAGGGTCCCGGACCCGTCGACCTCGACGATGGCGATGTCGGTGACGGTGCTGGTCGCCTGCGTGCCGTCCTTCAGGTTCCAGGTGAAGGTCGCCGAGGAGCCCGGCGCCAGTGCCGGCGGTGTCGCCGGGCTGCAGCTGAGCGTGCCGAACCTGAGCGTCGCGGTGACGGTGCCGCCCGTCACGGCCGTCGGGCCGTCCAGCGAGTCAGTGCACCCGCTCGCCGTCCCGCCGGCCGCCATGGTGATGGACTGCGGGTCGGCCGAGAGCGGCGGGCTGAAGGTGACGGCGGCCTTCACGGCGCAGTCCAGGATTTCCGGGGCGGCCGGCGGGGCTGCGTCGGCGACCGGGGCCACGCCGGTGGACAGCGCGGCGAGGACGGCGGACACGATCACAACGCTTCGGCGTACGGACACGTGGGTTCCCTTTCTTTCGTCGGACCGGGAGTGAGGCCCACGCACTCGGAGCGGGGCGGGCCGAAGGGTGACGGTGGCACGGCGCGACGGATCCCGGCCGCCGCCATCCCGGGAACCCCGCCGATGGGCCTCGAATGGTCCAGAACCGGGGCCCTGCCTCGCGGGCCCGTGGGTGGCTGGGACGGAAGACCGCCCGGTCGGTCGTCCGGGCTTGCGGGACGGGGTATCGGCGGACACCGTGAGTATGCGATCAGTCGCGCGTGCCACTGCTGAACGGCCCAGTCCCTCTCCAGCCAGGAGGCTTGTGATGTCCCCTCTCGTCCTTGTGCGCGGCCGCGTGGCGGCCGTGGTGTGCGCGTCGGTCGTCGCCGTCGGCGCCCTGGCGGCGGTCGGCGCCCCGGCGTGGGCGGACACCGGGCAGGCGGTGGCCGGGCGGGCAGCGGAGGGCCGGCGCGCCTTGATCAACTTCGGCACGGTGAAGTGGTTCAACGCCGAGAAGGGGTTCGGCTTCATCGCGCCGGACGTCCCCGGCCCGGACCTCTTCGTCCACTACTCGTCCATCGTCGGGGTCGGGTACCGGTCCCTGGAGGAGGGCCAGCGGGTCGAGTACCAGGTCGAGCAGGGCCCCAAGGGCCCGCAGGCCGTCGACGTCGTCGGCCTCTGAGGGCGCGCGGAGCCCGTCAGGCCGCGTGGTCGAGGGCCGGCGCGGCCGCCGGCTGCGCCGTGGCCCCGGCGCCCTCGGCCTGCGCGCCCCAGCGGCGGGCCAGGACGGCGCAGACCATCAGTTGCAGTTGGTGGAAGAGCATCAGCGGCAGCACCATCAGCCCGGCCGCCGGGCCCGGGAAGAGGACGGTGGCCATCGGGACGCCGCTGGCCAGGCTCTTCTTGGAGCCGCAGAAGACGATGGCGACCAGGTCGCCCCGGCCGAACCCGAGTCGGCGGCCGACCAGCAGCGTCGCGGTCAGGACCAGTGCCAGCAGCGCCGCCTCCGCCCCCAGCAGGGCCGCCAGCCGGGGCAGGGAGAGGGCGCCCCACACCCCGCCCACCACGGCGGCGCTGAAGGCGCTGTAGACGACCAGCAGGATCGAGCCGCGGTCGACCAGGCCGAGGACGGCGCGGTGGCGGGCCATCCAGGCGGCGATCCAGCGGCGCAGCACCTGGCCGGCGGCGAAGGGGAGGAGGAGTTGCTCGGCGATCTCCAGCACGGTGCCCGGCGAGATGCCGCCCTTGGTGTGCAGGAGCACGGCGGCGAGCAGCGGGGTCAGGACGATGCCGAAGAGGCTGGAGAAGGTCGCGCTGCAGACGGCCGCGGCCGTGTTGCCGCGGGCGATGGAGGTGAAGGCGATCGAGGACTGCACGGTGGAGGGCAGCAGGGTCAGGAACAGCAGGCCCTGGTAGAGCTGCGGCGACAGCACCGCCGGCACCAGCAGGTGGGCGGCCACCCCGAGCAGCGGGAAGAGGCCGAAGGTGACCGCGAGCACGGTGCCGTGCAGCCGCCACTGCTTGAGCCCCTCCCAGGCCTCGCGGGCGGAGAGCCGGGCGCCGTAGAGGAAGAACAGGACGGCGACGGCGCCGGTGGCGGCGTCCGAGAAGGCCGGTGCGGCGGCGCCGCGGGCGGGGAGCAGGGCGGCCACTGCCACGGTGCCCAGCAGGGCGGCGATGAACGGGTCGACCCGGAGGCGGGCGGGGCGCCGGGGCAGGTGGGAGCGGAGCGGGCGGTTCGGGCGAGGCATGGTTCTCCGCGGTGGCGGTTCGGGTGGGATGGCCTCAGCCTGCCGTCCGCCGGGGTGATTGTGAATCCCGCTGGCGGAACTCACTGTCATCATGATCCGTGATATCAGCGGATAGAATGGCCATGTGTTCGATCCGGTGCAGTTGAGGTCCTTCCTCGCGGTGGCCCAGACCGGCGGCTTCACCCGGGCCGCCCAGCGGCTGGGGCTGCGGCAGTCGACGGTCAGCCAGCACGTGCGGCGGCTGGAGACGGCCGCCGACCGGCAGCTCTTCCTGCGCGACACCCACTCCGTGCAGCTCACCAGCGAGGGCGAGGCCATGCTCGGCTTCGCCCGGACGATCCTGGAGGCGCACGAGCAGGCGCTCGGCTACTTCGCGCAGACGCAGGTGCGCGGGCGGGTGCGGTTCGGCGCCTCGGAGGACTTCGTCCACACCGAGCTGCCGCAGATCCTGCGGAGCTTCCGGCGGAGCAACCCCCAGGTCGACCTCGAACTCACCGTCGGCCTCAGCGCCGTGCTCTACGAGCAACTGGCCGACGGACGGCTCGACCTGGTGCTCGGCAAACGCCCGCCCGGCGGTGGCTCGCAGGGCCAACTGGTGTGGCAGGACAAGCTGGTGTGGATCGCGGCGGAGGACTTCCGGACGGACCCGGCCGAGCCGCTGCCGCTGATCGTCTACCCGCCGCCCAGCTTCACCCGGGTCCGCGCCCTGGAGGTCTGCGAGCGCGACGGGCGGCCCTGGCGGATCGCCTGCACCAGCACCAGCCTCTCCGGGGTCCGGGCCGCCGCGCTGGCCGGCCTCGGGGTGGTGCCGCACGCCCGCAGCCTGATCCCGTCGGGCCTGCGGGTGCTGCCCGACCAGCCGGGCCTGCCCAACCTCGGTACCACCGAGTTCGCCCTCACCACGGGACGCACCACGGCGCGCGGCCCGGCCCGGGTGCTGGCCCAGGCCGTCCTCGCGGACGCGTTCCGCCTGCAACGCGCACCGGAGCGGGCGGAGCCGTGACGGGGGGCGACGGTCGGGGGGTCGCCCCGGCCGTGGGCGAGCGCACGGCAGTGGTGAGGCGGCGGACCGGCGGGTTCCTTTCACCGATGGTGACAGCGAGTCAAGGGCGGTGGCCGAAGCCGGACTTCACGCCGCCCGGCCGTTGAACCCGACGGTTCTCCGGTCGCGTTACGAAGGCTGGAGCAGCCGGCTGACGCGGACAGGGAAAGGTCGGGAAAGATGCGATTTGGCGACATGCTGCACGGACACCGGAAGCACCGGGGCCTGACCCAGCAGCAACTGGCCGACCTCGCCACGCTGAGTGTTCGCGCGGTGCGCAATCTGGAGCGGGGCGGGGCGCTGCGGCCCCGGCGGGAGACGGTGCGGCTGCTCGTGGACGTGCTGCGGCTGGACGCCGACCAGCGGGCGCAGTTCGAGTCGGCGGCGTTCCCCGAGGCCCCGGGCGGGGCGCCCCGTGATCGCGGCCCCGGCTTGCGGGCGCCCGGGGCGCGCGTTTGAGTGGGAAGGTACCGGCGGAATCGGGGGCGAGGAGGCGCCATGTCGCACCACAAGCCCAACAAGGACGTCGAAGGCGACCCGGACACCGGGCACGGGCGCGGTCTGCCCCGGCGGCCCGACGAGGAGGAGCTCGACGAGCGCACGGAGGAGGACCGCGAGGAGGTGGGCCTGCCCCCGGAGCCGGATCCGGAGGACACGCCCTGAGGCGTGTCCGACTCGCCCTAGGGTCCGGGGCTACTGCCGAGCCCGGTCGGAGCCGGGCTGCGGGCCGGTGGGGTCGCCCGCCTCCCCGGTCCTGGCCGGCCGGGTGTGGACCTTGGCGACGCAGGCCGGGAGGGCGGCGGCGTGGCCGTGGTCCCGGGCCCGGTACGCGCTGGGGGTCTCGCCGACGAGCTGGGTGAACCGCGAGCTGAACGAGCCCAGCGAGGTGCAGCCGACCGCCATGCAGACCTCCGTCACGCTCAGGTCGCCGCGCCGCAGCAGCGCCTTGGCCCGCTCGATCCGGCGGGTCATGAGGTAGCCGTACGGGGTCTCGCCGAAGGCGGCGCGGAAGCTGCGGGAGAAGTGGCCCGGCGACATCAGCGCGGTGTGCGCCAGCGCCGACACGTCCAGTGGCTGGGCGTAGTCGCGGTCCATCCGGTCGCGGGCCCGCCGCAGTCGGACGAGGTCGGGTAGGGGGACTCGGGACACCTGGGGCACGTCTGCCACGCTACCCGCCCGGTCCGACAGGGTCGCGCGCCGGCGTGCTTCGGGCGCTGCCCCGGGCCGCCTCGCCCCGGCCCGCCTCGCCCCGCCCCACCTGCTCCCGCGCCACCGTCCCTGCGTCCTGGGCTGTCCCCGCGCCCCACCGTTTGTTCGGACGAAATCCGGCTGAAGGTGCTGTTTTCGAGCATGGCGGCCGGTATCGGACGAACGGGTCCGGATTCGAACTGGTGGTGGAGTAGGTGTGGCGCTCTTGTCACGCGTGCACATGAAGTTTCGTCAATTCCCTTGCGGAGAGCTAAGATTGCCGATCTGCTGATGACTCCTGATCAGCCCGGGTGTGATAACCCGTCGATGATGAGAGCGGGACATTGGGAAGAACGAGGCAGCGAACGAGGTGCGTCGCGCAGGTCGCGGCGCTGACGATGGGATTGTCCGCTGCGGCGCTGGTGACGGCGCCGGCGGCCTTTCCACAGCCCGGCGACGGGACGGTGACCGTCCGGGTGATCCGGGCGGTGGACACCAGCGGAGTGTGGACACCGGCCCTGGAGCCAGGGCTCGCGGGCGTGAAAGTGACGCTCACGGATGACGCCGGGCTGGCGATCGAGGGGGTGACGGCGGCCGACGGGACGGTCACCCTGGCCCCGGCGGCGGCCAAGCCGTCCGGGGGCAAGTACCGGGTGCAGGTGGTGAATCCGAAGCCGGGCGTGCTGTTCCCGGCGTTCGCCTCCCGGCAGGGGCTGGACGGCGCGCCGACCCAGCTGAGCAGCAACGAGGAGTTCGTCGACCTCTCGGGCGGCAAGAACGTGGCGTACACCACCGGGCTCTGGAACCCCGGTGACTACTGCCAGAAGAACGCCCCGCTGGTCACGGCCTGCCAGCCGATGGACCGCGAGGGCGGGGCCCAGCGCACGCTGGTCTCCTTCCCGTACAGTGCGCGCGGCCAGGACGGCGAAGGCGTGACCGCCACGAACCTCGCCACCAACGCCGATACCGGCACGCTGTACGGCATCGCCTGGAACAAGGCCGATCGGCGGTTGTTCTCCTCGGCGGTGGCCAAGCGCACCACCGACTACGGTCCGGGCGGTGCCGGGGCGATCTACGTCACCGACATCGCGCAGAAGAAGACGACGCTGTTCACCACCGTCCCGAACGCGGGCTCGACGGCCCACGGCGGCGGCACCGACGACGCATTCCTCGACACGCCGGGCAGGGAGAGCCTCGGCGGCATCAAGATCACCGACGACGGCAAGGACCTGTTCGTCGTCAACCTCAACGACCGCAAGCTCTACCGCTACAACGCCACCGTGGCGGCCGCCGGAAGCCCGACGGCCTCCTACCCGATCCCCGACCCGGGCTGCCCGGCGGCGGGGGACTGGCGTCCGTTCGGCCTCGGCCTCCAGGACGGCACCGGCTACCTCGGCGGAGTGTGCTCCGGCGAGTCCACCGGCAAGCTCACCGACCTGCGCGCGGTGGTCCTGCCCTTCGACCTCGCCACCGGCGTGTTCGCCAAGCCGGTGCTGGACCAGCCGCTGGACTACCCGCGCCAGTCCACCGTCGGCTCGGGCCCGTGCGACGGTGCGAGCTGGTTCCCGTGGACGAGCACCTACCCGACCACGCAGAACGGCCGCTCGTGCGGCAACTACACCATCGCCCAACCCGAACCCGAGCTGGGCGAGATCACGTTCGAGACCGACGGCTCGATGCTGCTGGCCTTCCGCGACCGCTTCGGCGACCGCGCGCCGGGCTCCCCGGCGCCGGGCTCCGTCGCCGTCGTCATGTCCGGCGGTGACCTGAACAAGGCCTGCCGGGCGAACGGCACGTACGTGATGGACACCAACAACGGCTGCGGGCTCGCTCCCCGGGGCACCCGGTTCTTCGACACGACCTGGGGCGGCCACCGCAACACGGCGTTCGCCGGCATGGCGCTCTCCAAGGTCGAGAGCACCGTCGCGGTCTCCGCCTTCGACCCCAACCACACCGCCCTCGGGTACGGCACGTCGTTCCTCCAGCGGGCGAACGGCCAGCAGGACCCGCAGTTCGGCTTCCGGCTCAACCCGGTCGGGACGATCGCGCCGTTCGGCAAGGGCGCCTCGATGGGCGACCTGGAGGTGCTCTGCGACCAGGCTCCGCTGCAGATCGGCAACCGGGTCTGGTACGACCCCGAGCGCAAGGGCATCCAGAACCCGGGCCAGCGCCCCGTCGAGGGCGCGACCGTCCACCTCTACGACGAGTCGGGCAAGTTGGTCGGCACGACGAAGACGACGAAGCGCGGCGAGTACTACTTCGACGACTCGAACGTCACCGGAGGCCTCAAGCCGAGGACCAAGTACACGATCCGGCTCGACAACCCGGCGGACTACGCCAAGGGCGGGCCGCTCTACCAGTGGGTGCCCACCGACGCGGACGTCGGCGACAACCACTTCATCGATTCCAAGGGCCTGGTGCCGCCCGGCACGAAGTTCCCCGAACGGGCACTGAGCACCGGCGGGCCGGGCGAGAACGACCACACCTTCGACTTCGGGTTCCGGCAGCAGGAGGGCGCGCTGCGCCTGGTCAAGCACGACCAGGACGGCAAGCCGCTGGCGGGGGCGAAGTTCCAGCTGTGGCACGACACCAACGGCACCGACGGGTTGCAGACCGGCGGTGACAAGCCCGACACGGCGGTGGGCGGGCCCTGCACGACCGGCGCCGACGGCCTCTGCCAGGGCGCCGGGGTGCCGGGGACGTACTACTGGCAGGAGCTCAGCCCGCCCGACGGCTACGCGGCTCCGGACACCACCGTGTTCGGTCCGCTGGCGCTGACCTCGGACAACCTCGCGGACGGTGTCTCGGTGACGGCGGTCAACAAGCTGCTGCCCACCCCGACGCCGACCCCGACGCCGACCAACTCGTCGAGCCCGCCGAGCCCGTCGAGTTCGCCGAGCGCGCCGGAGCCGACCACGCCGCCGGGGCCGACGGAGTCGCCGAGCCCGTCGACGGTGAACCCGCTGCCCCCGCCCGGGGGACAGCTGCCCAACACCGGGGCCAACGCCCTGGTGCCGCTGGGGATCGTCGGCGGCGCGGTGCTGGTGGCATCCGGCGGTGCGCTGGTCCTGGTCGCCCGTAGGCGCAGGGCGCGGCACCAGTAGGAAGCGGTGAGGAGGGGCGGGCCCCTGGCGCGGGGCCGGCCCAGGGACCCCCCACCTCTCTTTCGCACGACAATGACGAAAAAGAAGACAGGT
>NZ_JBHVWW010000020.1:0-8996 GCF_042882025.1 Kitasatospora sp. NPDC058243 | reverse complement strand
TGTTTGTTTTTGTGTTTTTTTTGTTTTGTTTTGGGGGGGGGGGGGGGGGGGGGAGGGGGGGGGGGGGGGGGGGGGGGGGTGTTTCGGTGCCGCGCTCCCCCCCCCCCCCCCCCCCGCCGCTCGTTCGCACGACAGTGACGACAAGTACGACGGTCACGACCAGTACGACGGTGCTGACCAGGAGGAGGGCTGCCAGATGGCCCGTAGGAAGATCGGGAAGAGGGCGCGGCTGGGCCTGCTCGTCGGGGTGGTCGGCGCGGTGGTGGTCGCCGGGGCCACGGCCCTCGGGGTGACGGCCTGGGGCGAACCGGAGGAACGGGCGGTGACCATGGACGAGGCGTCCCGGCTGGCGCTGTCCCGGCTGACGCTGTACCAGGCCAGCCCGGCGGCGGTGGCGCTCACCGCGGCGGAGGGCGGCGGCGTGCAGATCCGGGTGGAGGGGGTGGTGGACTACCGCACCCGCCGGGGGGTGGGCCGTTACCAGGTCTCCGGGGCCTCGGGCCAGCTCGACCACGGCCTGATCATCTGGGACGGCGACGGCCTCGGGCTGGCCCCGGAGCCGGCCGGCTCCGGCCCCGCCTGGGAGCAGGCCGAGCACGTCCCCCGCTCCGGCTGGTCGCCGCGCTCCTACACGGCGGACCCGCTGGACGCCGGGCTCGGCCTGCTGGTCCGCCTCGGCGCCGACCGGCCGGACAACCCGCTGCTGCTCGCCCAGTCCGGGGCGCGCCTGCTCGGCCGGGACCGCATCGACGGCCGCGACTACGACCGCTTCTCCGGCCCGCGCGCCCAGGGCGCGGCCCCGGACGGCGGGCCGTCGCCGCTCACCTACTGGGTCGACGGCGACGGCTCGCTGCGCCGGGTCACCATGCGGATGCCCGGCCTGGGCACCCCGACGACCGTCGACCTCACCGGGCGGCAGGACGGCGTGCGGATGCCGGAGGCGCCGTGGGCCGCCGGGTGAGGCCCCGAGGCCGCCGGGGCCGCGGCTCACCGGGGCCCGGGCTCACCGGGGTTGCGGCACGGCGGCGGCGTCCGTGGGCAGGGCGTAGCGGTCCGGGTCGACGGGCCCCGGCAGGTCCGTCGCCGGCCGGCCCGGCGCCGACGGGTCGGGCAGGGAGGGCTGCGCGGCCGGGGCCTGCACCTGGTGGAACGGCACGCCGGGCGGCGCCATGACGGTGGCGGGCCGCCCGCCGGGGAGCGGGCCGCGGCCCTGCGCCCCGCACGCCGCCTGGCCCTCCAACTGGTCCGGGCTCTGGGTGTCGGGCGTGTTGCCGGTGAAGCAGTTGCCGGGGTCGGTGGAGGCCAGCACGAGGTCGACGCCGTTGCCCGTGGCGCGGTTTCCCTCGACGCGGTTGCCGCTCGCCGGGTGTCCGGGCGGGTCGGTGACGATGATCCCGGCGGCGCGGTTCCCCTGGACGAGGTTGCGCAGCACCTGGTTCGCGGTGCCGCCGCCGATCCCGAGGCCGATGCCGAAGCCGCCGTCCGCCTGCTCCGGGGTGTCGGCGGCGTTGTTGTCGGTGATCACGTTTCCGGCGATCACCGCGCCGTGCTGCGGGGCGAGGGACTCCAGGTCGTTGGAGTTCACCGTCACGCCGACCCGGTTGCCGGCCACCCGGTTGCCGAGGATGCTGAGCCCGTCGGAGGCGTTGGTCAGCTCGATGCCGACCGCGTTGCGCTCCACGGTGTTGCCGTGCACGAGGGTGTCGCAGGGCTTGCACTGGCCGACGTAGATCCCGGAGTCGGCCTGCCCGGAGGCGTAGGAGTCCTCGATCACGCCGCCGCGCGCGTCGAAGGCGTAGATGCCGTACAGGCCGTTGTCGTACGCCGTCACCCGGGAGGCCCGGAAGCCCTGGACGGGCGGGAAGCGGTTGGTGTCCAGCGGGTCGTACGCGGAGCCGCCGGCGCCGTGCCGTTGCAGGTGCTCGTCGGTGACGCCGGTGAACAGGACGCCGTTGGCGAGGTAGCCGTGCACGGTGAGGTTCTCCACCACCGAGCCGGCGCCGGTGACGGTGATGCCGTTGACGAGGCGCACCCCGCCGTTGAGGACGACGGTGTTGCGGTCCGTCCCGCGCAGGACGATGCGCGGCTTGGTGATCCGGACGCTCTCCGGGTACACGCCCGGGTGGACCAGCACGGTTTCGCCCTCGCGCGCGACGTCCACGGCCTGCTGCACGGTGGGGAAGTCCTCCGGGACCTGGATGACCGTACCGGCCGGATGGCGGGCCTCGTCGGAGGAGGAGCCCGATGCCGCGCAGCCGGCCAGCGCCAGGGTGGTGGCGAGCAGCGCCGCGGACAGCCGTCGCAGGGGCCTCGTGGCACGTGCAGGTGAGGGCCGCCGAGTGAAATGACGCATCATCAGGATTTGCATGAGAGGTGTTCTATCGTCTCCAATGTCGCCCATGCATGCCGAAACCGGAAAAGTGCGGAAACAGACGGAAGCCGCCGGACCCGGTGTCGAGCGGAGGGCGCTGCTCGCGGCCGGAGCGGTGCTCGCCGCCGGACTCGGCGCCGGCGTCCAGGCGTTGGCGCACGGCGGCCACGACGGCTCCGCGCAGCACCCGGCGGCCCCGCCGCCCGGCCCGGCGCCCCTCTTCCACGGCCCCCGCCAGGCCGGCGTGACCACACCGCCGCAACCCGCCACCCAGCTGCTGGCCTTCGACCTCGCACCCGCGACCACCGCCGGCGGCCGGGACGCCCTGCGCGGCCTGCTCGCGGAGCTCACCCGGCTGCTGGCCGCCGCGACCGCCGGGACCTCACCGGACCTGCGGCTCCAGGACGCCGAACCGGCCCGGCTCACCAGCCTGGTGGGCGTCGGCCCCGACCTCGCCGCCCGGCTCGGCCTGAACGTCCCGACCGCGCTCGCCGACCTGCCGGCCTTCGCCGGCGACCGCCTCGACCCGGCGCGCGGCGGCGGCGACGTCCTCCTCCAACTCTGCGGCGCCGACCGCTGGACGCTGACCGTCGTCGCCGAACTCGCCGCCACCGCCGCCCGCGCCGCCGGGGCCACGCCCCGCTGGACCCAGTCCGGCTTCCTGCCCGCCACCGCCCCGGGCAGCACCGCCCGCAACCTGTTCGGCTTCAAGGACGGCACCGCCAACCCCGACGAGCCGACCGCCCGGCAGTGGGTCTGGGGCCCGGCGGGCGCGCACGAGAACGGCACCGTCCTGGTCTACCGGCGGATCCGGATGGACGTCGCCGCCTTCGCGGCCCTCCCCGCGGACCGGCGCGACCTGGTCATCGGCCGCCGCGCGGGCGACGGCGCCCCGCTCACCGGCAGCGCCGAACACGACGAACCGGACGTCTACGCCAAGAACCCGGACGGCTCCTACGTCATCCCCGCCACCGCCCACGTCCGGCTCAGCAGCCCCCGCCTCGACGGCGGCGCACGCATGCTCCGCCGCGGCTACAGCTACGACGACGGCCCGGACGACCGCGGCCTGCTCTTCTGTGCCTTCATGCGCGACCCCGCCCAGTTCACCCGCGTCCAGACCCGCCTCGCCACCCGCGACGCCCTCAACCCGTTCGTCCAGCACCAGGCCTCCGCCGTCGCCTACGTCCTGCCCGGCGCCCCCGAGGGCGCCACGCTGGGCGAGCAGCTCTGGGGTTGAGGACGGTTTGCCCGCGACGGCCCGGGGGCCGACGCGGGCTGCGCGCTGCTCCCTGCGGGCGGCCCGGCGCCCCCGGCTACCAGGTGACCGGCAGCTGGGCGGGGCTGCGGGTGGTGGTGCCGAGCTGCCAGGTGAGCCGGTCGACGGGGGTGGTGAGGCGCAGGCCCGGGAGGGCGGTGGCGAGGCGGCGGAGGGATTCGCGCATTTCCAGGCGCATCCGCCAGGCGCCGAGGCAGTAGTGGGGGCCCGCGCTGAAGGCGAGGGTCGGGGCGGGCAGGGGGTGGTCGAGGCCGGCGTCGAGGCCGTCGGGGAAGACGGCGGCGTCGCGGTTGGCACTGCCGAGGCTGACGGCGAGGACGGCGCCGGCGGGGATGTGGACGCCGCCGAGGTCGACCGGTTCGGTGGCGCGCCGGGTGGTGGCCTCGTCGTCGCCGAGCGGGATGAAGTGCAGGAGGCGTTCGGTGACGCGTTCGGTGGTGTCGGGATCGGCGAGGCGGGGCCAGTCCTCGGGGCGTTCGCCGAGCAGGTAGACGAGGGCGTTGCCGAGGGCGCCGGTGACGCTCTCGTTGCCGCTGGCGGTGAGCCCGCAGACCAGGTAGACGAGTGATTCCTCGGGGACGCCGCCGTCCTGGTCGGCGGCCTGGACGAGGCGGCTGACCAGGTCCTCGCCGGGGTGGTGGCGCCGGCGGGCGATCAACTCGCCGGTGTAGGCGGCGTATTCGGCGAGCGCCTCGGCCGGGTCCAGGGCGCCGTCGGCCGCGTCGCCGCCGTCGTCCGGGGTGCCGTCGGCGAGGATCGCCCTGGTCCAGCGGCGGAGCCGTTGCTCGTCGAGGTGGTCCGGGCCGTCGCCGTCGAGCCCCATCAGGCGGCTGGTGACGGCGAAGGGCACCGGCCGGGTGAAGGCGGTGACCAGGTCGGCGGGGGTGCCGCCGGCCGCGAGGGCGTCGACGGCCTGCTGGACGCCCTCCGCGACCCAGGGCTGCCAGCCGGCGATGGCGCGTGCGGTGAAGGCCCGTTGGACGGTGCTGCGCAGCCGGCGGTGTTCCGGCCCGTCCTGGTTGAACATCGACGCCGGGTTGCTGGAGACGTCGGCGCCGCCGCCGGGGGTGCCGACGGTGGCCAGGTCGCCGCGGGTGAAGCGGGGGTCGGTGAGGGTCTGGCGGACGTCGTGGTAGCGGGTGACCAGCCAGGCGGGGGTGCCGTCGGGGAGGGTGGTGGGGTGGGGCGGCTGGGCGGGGGTGACGGGGAGTCGGTGCAACGGGGGGAGGGCGGGTGCGGCGGTGGACATGGGTCCCTTCGGGGTCGGCGGTCCGGCGCGGGATGAGAATCCAACTGTCGTATTTACGTAGATCGTTGGATTCCGCTGCTGCTTGTCCCGTTGGTCCCGATGGTAGCGATTTCACCTCCTCCGGTCAGGGTTTCACCGGGGCCTGTCCGGCGCGCATCCCGCCGGGCGCATCCCGCCGGGCATACCCCCACCCCGTAAGCCGAGCGCCCCCGACGGTCCTGCCGTCGGGGGCGTTCGGCCGGCGCGCCCTAGCCGTCGAGGCGGCCGACCAGCCCGTAGCCGGCCTCGTCTATGGCGGCGGCGACGGCCTCGTCGGCGAGCGGCAGGGTGCTGTCGACGGTGACCTTGCCGGTGGCGAGGTCCACGGCGACGTCGGTGATGCCGTCGATCTTCCGCAGTTCGGCGGTCACCGAGGTGACGCAGTGGCCGCAGGTCATGCCCTTGACCTGGAAGACGGCCCGCCCGGCCGTCCCGGTGGCGGGGGCCTCGGTGGCGCCGGTGCCGCAGGAGCCGCAGCAGGAGGCGGCGGTCTCGGTGGCGGTCCCGGTGGCGGGGGACTCGGCGGTGGCGGTGGTCTCGGACATGGGGGTGCTCCTGTCGTCAGTGCCCGGCGCCGGCCGCGGGTGCGGTCGGCCGCTTCGCCTGGAGAACGTACCATACCCCCCAGGGGTAACTGAGGGCGTCGCTCGCGATGGCCGTGAAACGGACTCGACCGATCGTCAACTGATCCTTGTGGCAATCTCGTTGCGCCCTTCCGGCAGGGTGGAAGCGGCCGCCCGCATCCCGGCGGCCGGCCCCGGCAGGCGGCCGACCCCCATCACCCGAGGTGACACCCCATGGACCACACCACCCGACCCGGAGCGCGCGGCCCGCGCGGACTGCGCGAGATCCTGGCGGCCGGCGAGCGGACGTACTCCTTCGAGTTCTTCCCCGCCAAGGACGACGCCGGTGAGCGCTCCCTGTGGGCCGCGATCCGGCGGGTGGAGGCGGTCGCGCCGACCTTCGTCTCCGTCACCTACGGCGCCGGCGGCTCCTCGCGCGACCGCACCATCGAGACCACCGAGCGGATCGCCGCCCAGACCACGCTGCGGCCGGTGGCCCACCTGACCGCCGTCGGTCACTCCACCGCCGAGCTCCAGGCCGTCCTGCGCCGCTACGCGGACGTCGGGATCCGCGACGTCCTCGCCCTGCGCGGCGACCCGCCCGGCAACCCGAACGGCGCCTGGGAGCCGCACCCCCGGGGCCTGCGGCACGCCGCCGAACTGGTCGAACTGGTCAAGGGCTGCGGCGCGTTCACGGTCGGGGTGGCGGCCTTCCCGGAGCGCCACCCGCGCTCGGCGAACTGGGCGGACGACATCCGGCACTTCGTCGCCAAGTGCCGGGCGGGCGCCGACTACGCCGTCACCCAGATGTTCTTCGACGTCGAGCACTACCTGCGGCTGCGCGACCGGCTCGCCGAGGCCGGCTGCGACACCCCGGTCATCCCGGAGATCATGCCGGCCACCGACGTCCGCCAGATCGCCCGCTTCGCCGAACTCAGCGGTGCCTCCTTCCCGGCGGGCCTGGCCGCACGGCTGGAGGCGGCCCGCGGCGACCGGCCGACCGCTCACCGCATCGGCGTCGACCACGCCACCCGGATGGCCGAGCGCCTGCTCCGCGAGGGTGCGCCCGGCCTGCACTTCATCACGCTGAACCGCTCCACCGCCGCCCTGGAGATCCACCGCAACCTCGGGCTGGACCGGGCGACGCAGCCGTCGGCCCCGCTGGCGGTGGCCTGACGGAGGTCTGACAGGGGTCTGGCGGGGGAGCGGCCGGGCCCCCGGCGAGGTGCGAGGGGTGATACCCGGTACGGGTATATGGTGCTCGGCGCTGGCGAACCCGGGGCACCAGGGAAGGCGGACCCACCATGCACGCGATCCTGCACGCGCTGTCCATCGCCGGATCGATGACCTGGGAGATCGCCTGGGCGCTGATCCTCGGCTTCCTGCTCTCCGCCGTCGTCCAGGCCGTCGTCCGCAAGTCCACCGTCGTCCGGCTGCTCGGCGACGACCGCCCCCGCACCCTCGGCGTCGCCGCCCTCCTCGGCGCGGCCTCCTCCTCCTGCTCGTACGCGGCCGTGGCCCTCGCCCGCTCGCTGTTCCGCAAGGGCGCGGACTTCACCGCCGCGATGGCCTTCGAGATCGCCTCGACCAATCTGGTCGTCGAACTCGGCGTCATCCTGGCCCTGTTGCTCGGCTGGCAGTTCACGGCGGCGGAGTTCGTCGGCGGGCCGGTGATGATCCTCGTCCTCGCCCTGCTCTTCCGGCTGCTGCTGCGCGACCGGCTGCTGCGTGAGGCCCGCGCCCAGGCCGAACGCGGCCTGGCCGGCTCGATGGAGGGCCACGCGGCGATGGACATGTCCGTCGCGGGGGAGGGCTCCTTCGCCCGGCGGCTGCTGTCCCGGCAGGGCGTCACGGCCGTGTCGCACGTGTTCGTGATGGAGTGGGCGGCGATCCTCAAGGACCTCGTCCTCGGGCTGCTCATCGCCGGTGCCATCGCCGCCTGGGTGCCGGACTCCTTCTGGCAGGCGTTCTTCTTCGCCGACCACCCGCTCGCCGGCCGGCTGTGGGGTCCGCTGGTCGGCCCGCTGGTGGCGATGGCGTCCTTCGTCTGCTCGATCGGCAACGTGCCGCTCGCGGTGGTGCTGTGGAAGGGCGGGATCAGCTTCGGCGGGGTCGTCGCGTTCATCTTCGCGGACCTGCTGATCCTGCCGATCCTCAACATCTACCGGAAGTACTACGGGCGTCGGACGGCCCTGTTCCTGCTCGGCACCTTCTACGCGGCCATGGTGGTGGCCGGCTACACCGTCGAGTTCCTCTTCGGCGCGCTCGGCCTGGTCCCCGACCAGCGCGAGGCCGAGATCCCGATGGCGGGCATCGAGTGGAACTACACCACCTGGCTGAACATCGCCTTCCTGCTCCTCGCCGCCGCCCTGCTCGCCCGCTTCCTGCGCACCGGCGGCCGCGCCATGCTCCGGATGATGGGCGGCGAGCCCGCAGTCGGGGACGGGCGCCGGCACGACCGGCACTGACGCCCGGCGGTGGGTACCTCCCTGGGGTTTCGGGCGGGGCGGATCGCCGACCCCCGGAAGATACCTGCTGGGGGTATCCGCTTGTTCTTGATACCCCTAGGGGGTATAAAGGAACTCGACGCCGACCGATACCTCCCTAGGGTATGGAGGTCGGACCGGAGACGCTCAGCACGTTCCCGGAACGACGACTGTCACGAGGAGCAACGATGACCACCCAGGCACCCGCCTCCACGGAGGTGGAACTCTCGATCGGCGGCATGACCTGCGCCTCGTGCGCGGCCCGCATCGAGAGGAAGCTCAACCGGATGGACGGCGTCTCGGCGAGCGTCAACTACGCCACCGAGAAGGCGAAGGTCGCTTTCCCCGCGGGCGTCGACGTCGCCGACCTGATCGCCACCGTCGAGGCCACCGGCTACAGCGCCGCGCTGCCGAAGCCGCCGGCCGCCGAAGGCCCGACCGGGCAAGCCGGGCAGGCCGAGCCGGTCGACGAACTCGCCCCGCTGCGCCAGCGGCTGGTCACGGCCGTGGCGCTCGCGGTGCCGGTGATCGCGATGGCGATGGTGCCGGCCCTGCAGTTCGACAACTGGCAGTGGCTGTCGCTGGTGCTGGCCGCGCCGGTGGTCACCTACGCCGCCTGGCCGTTCCACCGCGCCGCCTGGACCAACCTCAAGCACGGCGCCGCGACCATGGACACCCTGGTCTCGCTCGGCACCGGCGCCGCGTTCCTCTGGTCCCTGTGGGCGCTGTTCCTCGGCGACGCCGGGATGCCGGGCATGCGGCACGGCTTCGAGCTGACCATCGCCCGCAGCGACGGCCCGTCGAACATCTACCTGGAGGCGGCGGCCGGCGTCACCGCCTTCATCCTGGCCGGCCGCTACTTCGAGGCCCGCTCCAAGCGCACCGCGGGCGCCGCGCTCAGGGCGCTGCTGGAACTGGGCGCCAAGGACGTCACCGTGCTGCGCGGCGGGGCCGAGGTCCGGATCCCGGTCGGCGGCCTGGCCGTGGGCGACCGGTTCGTGGTGCGGCCGGG
>NZ_JBHVWW010000019.1:75835-120752 GCF_042882025.1 Kitasatospora sp. NPDC058243 | reverse complement strand
GGCCAGGCTGGTGAGCACCGCCGGGTCGTACGGGACGGTCCGGGCGAGGTTTCCGCGCAGCGCCTTGGCGGCCCAGTCCGGGTTGGCGAGCAGGGTGCGGCCGACGGCGACGAGGTCGAACTCGTCGCGCTTGAGGCGGGCCAGCAGTTCGTCGATGCCGGTCACGCCGGCCTGGCTGGTGTAGCCCTGGGCGAACTCGCCCTCGCCGTACTGCTGGTCCAGGCCGACCGAGCCGACCGTCACGGCGGCCTTGCCGGTGAGCTTGCGCGCCCAGCCGGCCAGGTTGAGGTCGCTGCCGTCGAACTCGGGCTGCCAGTAGCGCCGGGTGGAGCCGTGGAATGCGTCGACCCCGGCGTCGGCCAGCGGGGTCAGCAGCTGCTCCAGCTCGGCCGGGCTCTGCGCGATGCGGGCCCCGTAGTTGCCGACCTTCCACTGGGAGAACCGGAAGAAGACCGGGAAGCCCGGGCTGACGACCGCGCGGACGGCCTGCACGATCTCGGCGCCGAAGCGGGCGCGGGAGGCCGGGTCGCCGCCGTAGCGGTCGGTGCGCCGGTTGGTGCCGCTCCACAGGAAGTCGTCGATCAGGTAGCCGTGCGCGCCGTGCAGTTCGATGCCGTCGAACCCGAGCCGCTCGGCGGTCGCCGCGGCCTCGGCGAAGGCGGCGACGGTGTCGTCGACGTCCCGCTGGGTCATGGCCCGCCCGGCCGGGGCGCCGTCCAGGCCGATCCCGGACGGGCCTTCGGCGGGCGGCTCCGTCCCGGTGCGCACGACCCCGGTGTGCCACAGCTGCGGGATGATCCGGCCGCCGGCCTCGTGCACCCGCTGCACCACGCGGGCCCAGCCGGCCAGCGCCTGTTCGCCGTGGAAGTGGGGCACGTGGTCGTACGCGCGGGCGGCGGCGCGGTCGACGTAGGTGCCCTCGGTGATGATCAGTCCGACCTGGTGGGCGGCCCGGCGGGCGTAGTACTCGGCCACCTCCTCGCCCGGCACGCCGCCGGGGGACTGCATCCTGGTCATCGGGGCCATCACGATGCGGTTGGGGACCGTCAGATCACCCACGACGAACGGCTCGTCCAAGCTGGACATGCTTTTCTCCCGAGTTCTCGGCACTCATGGTGTGAACATTCCGTGTGCGCCCTCTCCGTTGCTCCGGCGAATCGCCGCCGGGTCGCGCGGAAAATGCTGTGGCCGGATGCACATGGGTAACGCACGATTATCGACCCTGTTGATCGCGGCGTCCAGCGGGTGCCGTCATCCGTCCTGCATTGCCTCAGGCGATGCAGGGCATCGACACAATCATGTTGACCGTGTCCGGGAGATCACGGATAGTGGTGCAGGTGGTTCCGCGTCGCCTTCTGGGTCGCAACTGGAGAATTGATTCCCTTGCCGACCAGTGTCGCGGAAAGGAATTTCCCAGGAACGAAAGGTGGCGGAACCCAGGGTGAGCGAGAGTCGCCTTACCGCGCAGATTTCCCACGACTTGGACGGCAAACGGGCCGTGGTCACCGGCGGCAGCCGGGGCATCGGCGCCGCGATCGTGCAGCACCTGCTGGACGCCGGCGCCACCGTCGTCACCTCCGCCCGCAACCCCACCGAACACACCCCGTCCGCGGCCAAGTTCATCCAGGCCGACCTCAGCTCGCCGGCCGGGGTGCGGGCGTTCGCCGACGCCGCGCTGGACTCCCTCGGCGGGGTCGACATCGTGGTCAACAACGCGGGCGGCTGCCGGGCCTTCCAGACCGCGCTGGAAATCGAGAACGACTGGCAGTACACGGTCGACATCAATTTCCTGGCCGCCGTCCGGCTCAATGCCGCACTCGTGCCGGCCATGCGCGCGGCCGACGGCGGGGTCATCGTGCACCTCTCCTCCATCGCGACCATTTCCTCCTACCCGATGATCCTGCACTACGCCGCCGCGAAATCCGCGCTGGAGGTGTACAGCAAGGGTCTCGCGGTCGAGTTGGCGCCGGACGGAATCCGGGTCGTCGCGATCTCCCCGGGAAACGTGATGACTCCTGGGGCGGATGAGGCGCGCGAGAAGATCGTCGACTATCTCGGCATGGAATCGGAGGGGGACTGGGCCGACGAGGTCCCGCTCGGGCGGATCGGCCAGACCGAGGACATCGCCGAGGCCGTCGGCTTCCTGGTCTCCCGGCGCGCCTCGTGGATCACCGGCAGCAACCTCGTCATCGACGGCGGCAAGAGCGCGTCCCTGTGACCGCCCGCCAGGACTGGAAGGACTGACACGATGACCGCGACAGAAGAAGGGCCGCGGGCCTATCCGTTCGGTCCGGCCGAACAGCTCGACGTGGACCCGAAGCTGGCCGAGGCCTGCGGCGAGCAGCCGGTGCTGCGGGTGAGCCTGCCCTACGGCGGCGACGCCTGGCTGGTCAGCCGCCACGCCGACGTCAGGACGGTGCTGGCCGACCCCCGGTTCAGCCGGGCCGCCGCCGCCGGCGAGGACGTGCCCCGCATCGTCTCGGCCGGCCTGCCCCGCACCTCGATGCTGAGCATGGACCCGCCGGAGCACAGCCGGCTGCGGCGCAGGGTCGCCAACCCCTTCACCGTGCGCCGGGTCGAGGCGATGCGCCCGCGCGCCCAGCAGATCGTCGACGAACTGCTCGACACCATGATCGCCACGGGCTCGCCCGCCGACCTGACCCAGATGCTGACCTGGCCGCTGCCGATCACGATGATCTGTGAACTGCTCGGCGTGCCCGTCGAGGACCGTGACCGGTTCAACGCCTGGGTGGACGGCCTGCTGATGCTCTCCGACCCGGCCCGCTCCGCACGGGACCGCGGGCACCTCAACGATTACCTCGGCGGCCTGGTCGCCGAGCGCCGCGTCGAGCCCACCAGCGACCTGCTCGGCGAACTGGTCGCCGTGGAGGACGAGGAGAACCGGCTCACCGAGGAGGAGTTGGTCAGCCTCGGGGTCAGCCTGCTGTCCGCCGGCCAGGAGGCCACCGCCAACCAGATCGGCAACTTCGTCTACACGCTGCTGACCAGGCCCGACCTCTGGCACGAGCTCGTCGCCGATCCCGGCCTGATCCCCGACGCGGTCGAGGAGCTCTCCCGGATCATCCCGATCAGCGCCACCGCCGGCTTCACCCGGATCGCCACCGAGGACGTGGAACTGGGCGGGCAGACCGTCCGCGCCGGCGACGCGGTGGTCACCGAGTTCTCCCTGGCCAACCGGGATCCGGAGGTGTTCGACCGCCCCGAGGAGATCGACTTCCACCGGGGGATCGTCCCGCACGTCACCTTCGGGCACGGCATCCACCACTGCCTCGGCGCGGCGCTGGCCAGGATGGAACTGCGCGTCGTCCTGGAATCCCTGGTGCGCCGACTGCCCGGTCTGCACCTCGCCGTGCCGGCCGACCAGGTCACCTGGCGGACGGAACGCCTCATCCGCGGAGCGGACGCGCTGCCGGTCGCCTGGTGAGACGCCCGCCGGCCGGAACGACCGCCCGGGCCCGACGGGCCGGCGGTCGCTCCGGCCGGCCCGCCCCAGGTCACACGTCGACATCAGCCGGCCGCCGGACATCAACCGGATGCCGGACACCAGCCGGACGCTACGGGAGGGCTCAGCATGGCCGAACCACTGGAGGCGATCACCGCGGCCGTGCGTGATCCGGACAAGGGACTCGCCGAGGCCATGGCGGCCATCATGGAGGGCTACGGCGACCGGCCCGCCCTCGGCGAACGCGCCCGGGAGCCCGTGACCGGGCGCCTGCTGCCCCGCTTCGAGACCGTCAGCTACCGCGAACTGTGGGCCCGGGTACGCGCCGTCGCCACCGAGTGGCACCACCACCCGGACCACCCGCTGAGCGCCGGCGACCGGCTCTGCATCCTGGGCTTCACCAGCACCGACTACGCCACGCTCGACCTCGCGTGTCTCCACTCGGGCGTGGTGGTCGTGCCGTTGCAGTCCAGCGCGCCGCTGTCCCAGCTGGCGCCGATCGTCGCGGAGACCGAACCGCGCGCCCTCGCGGCGAGCATGGAGCGGCTGGACACCGCCGTCGAAGCCGTCCTCGGGGCGCCCTCGATCCGGCGCCTGATCGTGTTCGACTACCGCCCCGACGTCGCCGAGCAGCGCGACGCCCTCGCATCCGCCCGGCGGCGCCTGGCCGGGGCCGGCCGCCCGGTGGCCGTCGACCCGCTGGCCGCCGTGATCGACGCCGGAGCCGGCCTGCCGCCCGCGCCCCTGTTCGTCGCCGCCCCGGGTGAAGACCCGTTGGCGCTGCTCATCTACACCTCCGGCAGCACCGGGACCCCGAAGGGGGCGGTGTACCCCCAGCGGCTGGTCCGCACCGCGTGGAACGGCTTCAGCTACGGCGCGGAGGACGCACCCCCGGTCAGCGTCCACTACATGCCGCAGAGCCACCTCGCCGGCCACTGGGCGCTGATGGGCTCGCTCTCCCGGGGCGGCGTCGGCCACTTCACCGCCAGGAGCGACCTGTCCACCCTGCTCGACGACATCGCCCTGGTCCGCCCCACCGAGCTGACCATGGTCCCGCGCATCTGCGACCTGCTCTTCCAGCGGTACCGCAGCGAACTGGACCGGCGCTCCGGCGAACCCGGCGACGTCGACACGGCGGTCAAGACCGACCTGCGGGAGAACGTCCTGGGCGGGCGCGTCACCAAGGCCTTCTGCGGCACCGCCCCGCTCTCCGCCGAAGTGGCCGCCTTCGTCGAGTCCTGCCTGGGCTTCCACCTGTACACCGGCTACGGCTCCACCGAGGCCGGCGGGGTGCTGCTCGACTCGGTGGTGCAGCGCCCGCCGGTCATCGACTACAAGCTGGTCGACGTCCCGGAACTCGGCTACTTCCGGACCGACTCGCCGCACCCGCGCGGGGAACTGCTGCTCAAGACCGCCACCGCCATCCCCGGCTACTACAAGCGGCCCGAACTCACCGCCGAGATCTTCGACGCGGACGGCTACTACCGGACCGGCGACATCATGGCCGAGACCGGGCCTGACCGGCTGGTCTACGTCGGTCGCACCAAGGACGTCCTGAAGCTCTCCCAGGGCGAGTTCGTGGCCGTCTCCCGCCTGGAGACCGCCTTCGTCGCCAGCCCGCTGATCCGGCAGGTCTTCGTGTACGGCAACAGCGAGCGCGCCTACCCGCTCGCCGTGGTGGTCCCCGCCCCGGACGCGCTGGCCAGGGCCGGCGGGGACACCGAGTCGCTCAAACCGCTGCTCATCGAGTCGCTCCAGCGGATCGCCAAGGAGGCCGAGCTCAACTCCTACGAGATCCCGCGCGACATCCTGATCGAGACCGAACCCTTCAGCGCCGCGAACGGCCTGCTCGCCGACAGCCACAAACCGCTGCGCCCCCGGCTCCGGGAGCGCTACGGCGAGGCCCTGGAACGGCTCTACGCCGAACTCGCCGACGGGCAGGAGCGCCGGCTGCGCGAGCTGCGCCGGGCCGGGCCCGACCAGCCGGTGCTGGAGACGGTCGGCCGGGCCGCCCAGGCGCTGCTGGGCTGCGCGGGCGCCGAGTTGAGCGCCGACGCGCACTTCACCGACCTGGGCGGGGACTCGCTGTCCGCGCTGTCCTTCGCCGCCCTCATGACGGAGATCTTCCGGGTCGAGGTCCCGGTCGGGGTGGTGATCAGCCCGGCCAACGACCTGGCACGGGTGGCGGATTACATCGAGGAGCGGCGCCGCTCCGGCGCCGCGCGGCCCACCGCCGCCTCCGTCCACGGCGAGCACGCCGCCGAGGCCCGGGCCGGCGACCTCACCCTGGACAGGTTCCTCGACGCGGCGACGCTCGCCGCCGCCCCGACGCTGCCCCGCCCCGACGGCGCCGTCCGCACCGTCCTGCTCACCGGGGCCACCGGCTACCTCGGCCGCTTCCTGTGCCTGGAGTGGCTGGAACGCCTGGCGCCCGCGGGCGGCCGGCTGGTCTGCGTGGTCCGCGGCGCCGACGCCGCCGTCGCGGCTAAGCGGCTGGAGGCCGCCTTCGACAGCGGTGACGCCGAACTGCTCCGGCGGTACCGGGAGTTGGCCGACGGGACGCTGGAGGTGCTGGCGGGCGACATCGGCGAGCAGCGGCTCGGCCTGGCCGAGGACACCTGGCAGCGGCTGGCCGACACCGTGGACCTGATCGTCCACCCGGCCGCCCTGGTCAACCACGTGCTGCCCTACGACCAGCTGTTCGGGCCCAACGTCGTCGGTACGGCCGAACTGATCCGGCTGGCGCTCACCGCCCGGCTCAAGCCCGTCACCTACGTGTCCACCGTCGCCGTGGTGGCCGGCGCCGCGGCCGCGGCCCTCGACGAGGACGGCGACATCCGCGTCACCAGCCCGGTGCGGCACCTCGCCCGGGGCTCCGGCGGCGGATCCGCGCCCGGATCCGACGGGTACGCGCACGGCTACGCGACCAGCAAATGGGCCGGCGAGGTGCTGCTCCGCGAGGCCCACGACCTGTGCGGACTGCCGGTCGTCACCCTGCGGTCGGACATGATCCTCGCGCACGGCAGGTACCGGGGGCAGCTGAACGTGCCCGACGTGTTCACCCGCCTGCTGCTCAGCCTGCTCGCCACCGGCATCGCCCCGGGCTCCTTCTACCGGGGCGGTGGGCGCGCCCACTACGACGGCCTGCCGGTCGACTTCACCGCCGAGGCCGTCACCGCGCTGGGCGCGCGGGCCACCGAGGGCTACCGGACCTTCAACGCGCTGAACCCGCACGACGACGGCGTCTGCCTGGACACCTTCGTCGACTGGCTCATCGAGGCCGGCCACCCGATCCGGCGGGTCGACGACTACGACGACTGGCTTGCCCGGATCACCACCGCGCTGCGCGCCCTGCCGGAGAAGCAGCGCCAGCACTCGCTGCTGCCCCTGCTGCGCGCCTTCGCGCGGCCCGGGGAGGGCGTCCCCGGGTCGGCGATCCCCGCCGCCGGGTTCCGGGCCGCCGTGCGGGCCGCCAAGGTCGGCGCCGACCAGGACATCCCGCACCTGTCGGCGGCCCTCGTCCGCAAGTACGTCACCGACCTGCGCCACCTCGGCCTGCTTCCCCACTGACCGCAGCACCGCACCACCATCCCCGCATTCGACCCGACGGACACAGGAGTTCGGCATGGCACAGAGCATCGGCGAGACGGTCATCTCGGGTCTGCGGCTGCTGGAGGCGAACGACTTCGCCGGCTTCCGGGCGCTGTGCACCGAGAAGGCCACGGTGTGGCAGAACGACGGCAAGGACGAGCAGGCGATCGACGAGCGGCTCGTGCACTTCAAGGCCTTCGCCGCCGGCGTCGAGTCGCTGCGGTTCGAGGTCCTCCGCCAGTTCGAGAAGCCGGACGAGGTGCTCCAGCAGCACGTCATCCACCTGCTGTCGGCCGACGGGATCGTCCAGGAGGTCCCGACCGTCGTGTACTTCCGGTTCGAGGGCGGCCTGATCGACCGGATCGAGGAGTGCCTCTACACCGTGCCGAAGGGCAGCACGGCCTGACGGACCGACCGCCCGCGCGGACCGGGCGCGCGGGCCCGGCGAGCAGCCGCCAGCCGCCGGGGCGGCCCCCGCTCAGCCGTCGGCACGCCCGGCGGTGAGCAGGACGGGGAGCGACCGGTGGCCGTTGGAGATCAGCGACGCGACCGGGCTCAGCTCGGCGCCCGGGGCGAGCGTGAGGTCCGGGAAGCGCTCGAAGAGCTTGCGCAGCGCCGTCCCGGCCTCCATCCGGGCCAGCGGCGCGCCCAGGCAGAAGTGCGGGCCGTGTCCGAAGGCGAGGTGGTCCTTCACGGGCCGGGTGACGTCGAAGACGTCGCCGGTGGTGCCGTACCGGCAGGGGTGGCGCCCGGCGGCCGCGTACGAGGGGAGGATGACCTCTCCCCGGCGGATCGTCACCTCGTCCGACAGCCGGATGTCCTCGACGGCGAAGCGCAGCGGCAGGTGCGCCAGCGGGGCGTCGCGGCGCAGTGCCTCCTCCACGACGTCGCTCCACCGCGCCCGACCCGCCCGGACCGTGGCGAGCTGCTCGGGGTGGGTGAGCAGCAGCGCGATGCCGTTGTCGATCAGGTTCACCGTCGTCTCGTAGCCGGCCGAGACCACCAGCAACAGGGTGTCGCGGAGCTCCTCCTCGGTCAGCGCGGCGCCGTCGCCCTCGGTGTCGCGGGCGGCGATCAGCAGGGACGTCATGTCGTCGCCCGGGTGCCGGCGCTTCGCGGCGATCAGCCCTTCGAGCATGGCGAAGAACGCCGCCGCGTTGGCCTCGGACTCCTCGGGCGTGAGGGTGGTGGAGAAGACCCGGTCGACGATGTGCCGGAACCCCTCCTGGAGGTCGTCCGGCAGGCCCAGGAGCCGGCTGATCACCTGGATCGGCAGCGGGTAGGCCAGCCGCTCGCGGAGGTCGACCGGCACGCCGGGCGGCGTCGCGGCCAGGTCGTCGAGCAGCGCGTCGGTCAGCTGCTCGATGCGCTCGGCGAGGGCGCCGATCTGACGGGCCGTGAAGGCGGAGCCGACGAGCCGGCGCAGCCGGCGGTGGTCGGCGCCGTGCGCGTTGAACATGTTCCGGACGGTGATCCACAGGGCCAGCGGCCAGGTGGGGACGACCTCGGCGAAGTCCGGCCAGTGCTGGTGGCCGTCCTTGGAGACCCGGGGGTCCTTGAGGAGCTCTTCGAGCAGGACGGGGTCGGCCACGGCCCAGGCCTCGACGCCGAGGATGTCGACGGGTGTCGCCGGGCCGCGGGCGCACAGTTCGGCGGTCTCGGCGTCACGGTCGCGGCCGGTGGGGTCCAGGACGAGGCGGGGGCGGTCCAGCGGGCGGTCCATGGGGCTCCTTCGCTCGGGTCGGGGCGGGCGGGAGGCGCCGGAACAGCGCACCGGATCGAGGATGCGGCCGCAACCCCGCCGCAGTCGAGAGGGCGTCCCGGCCCAGGGTGGCGGACGTACGGCAGCAGCGGTGCCCGACCGTCAGGCGGGCGCTGCGGCGCGGGAGTCCCGGAGGCTGCGGCGGGCGGCGGCGGTGACGAGCAGGACCCAGAGCAGGCTGAGGCCGCCCAGGGCGTAGACGCCGCCGTGCAGGAAGGCGAGGTCCAGGTCCGTGCCGGCCGGCGGGGCCCAGCCGTCGGGGTCGACGAGGACGGTGGTGGTGGTGCCGGCGGAGGAGGACCCGGAGCAGCCCGAGCCCTGGAACTCGGGGTGCGGCAGCGGCTTCCCGTCCGCGCGGCGGATCGCGCAGGACCAGCTGATCCGGCCGCTGCGGTCCTTCGAGCTGTGGGCCTCGGTGACGACGACCTCGGTCCGCTCCCCGCGGTGCGCGAGCACCTCCGCCCGGATGGTGGTGGGTGGCAGGGCCAGCAGCAGGATCCCCAGCAGGACGCCGGGCCAGAGCACCCAGCCGGCGGCCCGGACCACCATCAGCCCGCCCAGCGAGGCGATGAGCACCAGCACGGCGAGGACCGTGAACAGGGCGGAGTAGTCCGGGTCCACGGCGAGCGCCATCAGGCCGACGAGCAGCAGCGGGGCGAGCACCGCGACCAGGACGGCCGCCCGGCGGATGGTGCGGGGCGCGAGCGGCTTGTCCTTCCGGGGCTTCCGCTTGGCGCTCTTCGGCCGCTGGGCGGCGGCGGCCGCCGCGCTCAGTGGTCTCTTCTGCTTCTTCCTGCCCTGTGCCATGTGGCCCCCGTTCGGTGCTGCGTCGGACTGCTCGCGACAGTCTGACCTGCGGCGCGGGGGCGCGGAAGACCGGGGGCCGCAAGCCGTCACGGCCGGCCGGGTCAGGCCGGTCAGACCCGCCCGAGTCCGGCCTGCTCCAGGTCGAGGTCGCGCTGGAGGCGGCGCAGGGTGGTGTCGCTGATGAGGTGTTCCTCGTAGAGGCGGTGCAGCCGGGCGTTCTGCACGGTGATGACCTCGCGCCGGAGTTGACGGTAGGCGGCGTCGGCGGTGGTGCCGTCGGGGGTCTCGGGGGTGCGGTCGAGGCGGGCGGCGAGGCCGCGCCGGACCCGGTCGATCGCGGTGTCGGGCATGACCTCCAGGGCGGCGAGGTGGTCGACGTGGTCGAGGGCGGCGCGGTTGAGGGCGGCGCGGGCGTCGTCCTCCTCGCGGGCGGTGTGCTCGGGCTCCAGGGCGAGCCCGGAGCGGTGGACCACGGCGGCGAGGGTCAGGCCCTGCACGACCAGGGTGAGGACGACCACCGCCGTGGTCAGCACCAGGACGAGCGGGCGCCCGGGGATCCGGTTGCCGTCCGCGGTGAGCAGCGGGATGGACAGGGCCGCCGCCAGCGGCATGACGCCCCGGGTGCCGGCCCAGGTGACGACCCCGGCGACCCGCCAGGACAGCCGGCCGCGGGAGGGCTTGACCCCGCGGGTCAGCGGCAGCGTCCACAGCACGCGGACGGCGATCAGCACGGCCGCCAGCGCGAGCGCCTGGAGCGGCCACCAGCCGGTGCCGGCCGGCAGGTCCCGGACCAGGGCGGGCAGTTGCAGGCCGACGATGCCGAAAACGACGCTCTCCAGTAGGAACACCACCACCGCGGAGACGGCGTGCAGTTGGAGCCGGATGCGGGCGTCGGTGAGGCGGTGGCCGGAGCGGCCGAGCAGGACGCCGGCGACCACGACCGAGGTCACCCCGGAGGTGTGCGCGGACTCCGCGAGCACGTACGCCGCGTACGGGGTGACCAGGGCTATCACCGTCTCCAGGACGGGGTCGGCGGTGCGGCGCCGGATCAGCCACACCAGGCCGGCCACGGCGGCGCCGACCAGGCTGCCGCCCCCGCCGAGCAGCAGGAGCTCGCCGCCCGCCGCCGGCAGGTCCACCGTGCCGCCCACGGCCACGGCGACGCCGACGGCGACCTTGAACAGCACCAGCGAGGTGGCGTCGTTGAACAGGCTCTCGGCCTGCACCAGCACCTGGACGCGCCCCGGCAGCGCCAGCCGGCGGCCGAGCGCGGTGACGGCCACCGGGTCGGTGCTGGACAGGACGGCCCCCAGCACGAACGCCATCGCGGGCGGGAGCCCGGCGACGGCGACGGCGACGAAGCCCACGGCGGCGGCGGAGGCGAAGACCAGGCCGAAGGAGAGGATCGTCACCGGGCGCCACACCGTGCGCAGATCACGCAGCGACAGTTCCTCGGCGGAGGAGTAGAGCAGGGGCGGGAGCACCACCAGGGCGATGGCCTGCGGCGGTACGTGCAGCGCGGGCACGCCCGGGACCATCGCGACCGCGAGGCCGACCAGGACCAGCAGGGAGGGCGCGGGCACCCGCAACCGCTGGGCGAAGGTGGCCACGCTCGTGGCCAGAACCACCAGAACCAGAACGATCCCCACGGCGCGCATCTGCGGAAACGACCCATCACGACGATCGGGGTCGCCGCCGCCCGAGCGCTGCAGTCGTCCCCCGAGCCGACCAGACTTCCCGGCACACCGCCAGTCATCTTATCGGGTCGTTTGCGCGGGACGGCAGGGTGCCCGGCCGGTCGTGCCTCAGCGGCGCCCGAGCAGCCTCGCCAGGAAGCCGCCGCCCTTGCCCTTCGTCCGGTCGCAGGCGCAGCGGCCGGACTTGGGCACCCCGGCGAGCACCTGCTCGACGTGCATGCCGCACCCCGCGTAGCTTGCCTTGCCACACGTCCGGCAGGTGGTTCGTCGACACATCGCGCTACTCCTCACGTCGCACCCCCGGATGGGGCGGCCAGTTCTTTCAGGATACCCCACCCGGTATTTTTGGACGTGTGCCCCGGGGCCGGCGGATCGGCGCCCCGGACCCGCCGTGCCCGGCCGGGGCTGTCCGGCCTGGCACGACAGGCGTTCCTCGTGGTGTGCCGTGCGGTCAGACGGCCTGTAGGTAGAACAGGTCCGGTCGGCTGTCCTGGACGATCTGGTAGCCCAGGCCGTCGCTGTGGTTCTGGGCGGCGACCCACTTGCCGGAGTTCACGTTCTGGAGGGCGAAGCGGTTGCTGCCCGGAACCTTCGCCATCCAGAACGCCTGGTTCTCGGGGACGACGTCGCCGCAGCCGACCGTGATGATCCAGTTGCCGTCGTCCTTTCCCCAGCGGTCGACGACCATGCACCAACCGCGCCAGCTGTCGCGGAAGTACACCAGCTCGCGGCCGTCGGAGGCGTGCTTGCGGCAGACCTGCCACTTCTGGTTCGACTCGTCGCCCCAGAAGTACTGGATGACCGAGCCGTGGTTCCCGGAGGAGAGGGCGACGGTCAGCGGCCGGTCGGCCCCGGCGGTGTTGATGCGGTAGAGGCCGGGGTCGCAGGGGTACTCGCTCTCCGGGTCCGCGGCGAGTGCGGTGGCCGACGTGGGGGCGGCCAGGGCGGCGGGGGAGGCGGTGAACAGCAGGGCGCCGACGGCGGCCGCCGTGCCGAGGACGTTCAGCGGGCGTCGGGCCCGGGAGCGTCGAGGGTGCGGTTCGGGCATGGTGGACTCGCTTTCGCAGCAAATGGGTTGGGTCGTTTCCGCGATCCTGGGCATCAGCAGACGAGTCGCGCCCGGGCGGCCGCGCGCAGGGTGCCGGCCGGCTCCGGGTAGGCGCAGGAGACGGTGCCCTGCTCCGGGACGTCGAAGGTGGTGAAGGTGCCGGGGCCGTTCGGGCTGGCGTTGATCCAGTAGCCGGTGTTCCCGCTGCGGGCGCAGATGTAGCGGACCCACTCGCCGGTGACCTTTCGGGTGCCGCGGTAGAGGCCGTAGTAGCCGGGGCTGTTGAAGTTCACGGTGTCGGTGACGGTGGTGGTGCGGGTGGTCGATTTGGTGTTGGCCACGGAGAAGCCGACCTTGACGCTCACCTTGGCGAAGATCGCCTTGAATTCGGCGCTCACCTCGGTGCTGGTGTTGATCGTGGTGCTCACCGAGTCGACCTCGCTGAGGGTCTTGGTGTAACTGCCGGTGGTGCCGGGGGTGATCGCGACCGCGAGGAAGTCGGTGACGGTCGGTTCGACCCGGGCGGAGGCGATGTCCTCCCACAGGTAGTCGCGGGCGGGGTCACAGGTGGCGGTCGGCGGTGTGGTGTCGGCGTGTGCGGGCGCGGCGCCGAGGCCGAGCCCGGTCACCGCGACCAGCGCGGCGACTCCTGAGGTGAAGGCGGTGCGCCGGGTGCGCGAGCTCATGAGGGTGCTCCTCCGCTGGAAATGGGTGCACTGCGAGCCGTCATGTGCATGACGTGAATCCCCCGTGGGGAAATCTTCACGTTCGCGGCGGGGTCGCGGCCATCCCAGATTCCTGGGGGCGTACGGCGGGGCGCGCGCCTGGGGCGCGGGGCCCCGGGTCAGCAGCGCCCCCCGCCGAGCATGATCCGCGCGATCAGCTCCTGCCGGCTGCCCACCCCGGTCTTGGTGAACACCGACTTCAGGTGGTCCTGCACCGTGTACGGCGTCATCGCGAGCAGCCGGGCCACGTCCCGGGTGTCGCTGCCGCGCACCAGCAGCAGCGCCACCTCCTGCTCGCGGGCGGTCAGCCCGTACGCGGCCAGGTAGAGCGGCATCACCTCGGCCGGCGAGGCGGGCGTGGCCACCACCGTCACCTCGTCGGCCGCCGCGTCACCGCGCAGCGCCGATCCGTGCAGCAGGTACCAGCGCTCGTCCCGGGTGCGGACCCGCACCGGTGTCTGCGGCGCGGCCAGCCCGTGCGCCGCCCGGCGGGCGTGCTCGGCGGCCATCGCCACGGAGGTCGGGACGCTGAGCGAGGTGGGGGTGGGGTCGGCCAGCCGGTCGAGCAGGTCCTCGGCCGGGCCGGACATCGCCCGCAGCCGGTTGCGCCGGTCGAGCAGCAGGACCGCGGGCCCCGCGCCCTCCTGGTCCGGCGCGCCGGCCGGAACGTGGCACGCCCGCAGCGCGTTGCCCAGGTGGCGGGCGGCGGCGCCGGCGAGCTCGCGCTGGCGCCCCAGGTAGGGGCCGCGGTCCGGGGCCCGCATGAACGCCGCGCACCCCCACATCCCGCCCGCCGCGTCGAACACCGCCCGCAGCTCGTCCCCGAACCCGGCCGGCGCCACCTGCTCCCGGAACCGCACGCTCTCCTGCGGGCGCCCCTTGGTCGCCCGGCTCAGCGTCTCCGCCTGAACCCCGCTGCGCCGGATCTTCGGAAAGGTCGCCAGGTCGTCCTCCCAGACCTCCAGCCTGACGGCGTGCTCGTACGCCGTCAGGCTGAGGTCCTCGCTCTGCACCGAGTTCACCAGCCCGGTCGCCGGATCCGCCGTGTGCCAGCACACCGCGTCGAACTCCAGGACCGGGCGCAGCAGTTCGTCCGCCCGCCGGAACACCTCCGGCGCCGTCAACCCCTCCCCGGCGAGCTCCCGCATCCCCTCGATCGCCGACCGCGCCGCCACCCCACGAGCCCCACGTAATCCCATGGCGGGAAGCTAACACGCTGTTCGTACCCCCACCCACGCGCCGATCGGCGGGGGGCGCCTCCTCCTTGGGGTGGTCCGACGGCCCCCGGCGTCATCCTGACGTACCGTCATGTCGGTCGGGGGCGGCGTGCGCCGGGGGCTCAGCCGGGCAGCGAGTCCATGAAGGAGCTGACCGAGAAGACGGCCTTGCCGGGGCCGGCCGGGCCGTAGCCGGGCGGGGAGGAGAGGCCGAACTCCTCCAGGGTGGCGCGGTAGGCCTGGAGCAGGCGGATGTGGTACTCCAGCGGGGCGCCCTGGGGGTTGGCCTTGCCGAGCGGAGTGGTGGGTTCGGGGCACCAGGTGGTGAAGCGGGGCACCACGCCGTGGGACATGAAGAAGCGCAGGCCCTCCCGGGTGGAGGCGATGGCCTCGTCGACGGTGGTGAAGCCGAAGGGCTGCGCCATCTCGACCCCGGCGACGAAGTTGGGGATCACGTTCTCCGGGCCGAACACCTCGGTGGAGTCGAGGATGCGCCGGTGCCACTCGTCGCGGCCGACGTAGCGCTCCTTGCCGGGGCAGTACAGCCCGAACAGGCGCTTGTCCCAGACCTCGAAGTTGGGGTGGTAGATCCGCACGCCGTAGTCGTGGAAGCGCTGGACGTCCTCGCGCGGCAGGGCCTGCGCGACGACCTTGCCGATCCAGCGCCCGGGGAAGCGCTCCTCGATGGCCTTGGCGTACTGGCCGTAGAAGTCGGCCTCGTCCCGGCCGCCGACCTGCGAGGTGATGGCGCCGCCGGTGAGGGTGTACGCCTGGGAGGCGCGGGCGGTGTCGTGGCGGTCGATGAGCTCCAGCGCCTCCAGCACCTCCTCGACCGGCTTGACCCCGGTGTAGGGGCGGCCGGCGGCCTTGTGCTGGCGCCAGTTGTGGTTGATGTCGCAGTACTGGCACTCCTCCTTGGCGCCGAAGTACTGGCAGACCCGGAAGACCGTCAGGTAGATCAGGTAGCCCCACTGGATGGTCGGGGCGACCTCCATCACCGACTTCCCGTTGGCCAGGGCGTGCCGGTAGTAGTCCGGCATCGGGGGCAGGCCCACGTCGGCGATCCGCGCGCCGTCGAGGTACAGGCCGAGCGTGCCGTCCTCCCCGGCGCCGACCCGGTACGGCGAGTCCGGGTTGACGCGCACCGACACCACGGTGCGGCGCAGCCCGTACGGGCCGCCGGTGAGCACGACCTCCTCCGGCGGGCGGTTGAGCGCGGCCGCGCCGAGTTCGGGCAGGGTGCGGTGGTCGAAGGAGAAGATGAAGTACGACTTCGGCTTGACCTCGCCGCTCCCGTCGGCGCCGGTGCTGCCGCTGAGGGCGGACTCGTCGAAGGCCATGCCGCCGCGCAGCAGGTCCTCCTTGATCACGGCCTCCCGGGGCACGTCGGGGAAGCGCTCCATGAGGTCCTCGACCAGTGCGGTGCGGCTGCGGCCCTGGGTCTCCATGTGCTGGTACGTCCTTCCTGGCCCCGTTCCGTCACGGGGTCGTGGCCATTCTTCTCCCCCTTACACCGGCGGGCGCGGCGGACCGATGCATGAGGAGGCGGCGTTTCAAACGCCATACGGGCCCACGTTCACCTGATCGGGTGTAGAAGATCGTCCGGAACGTTTCCGAACCGGCCCCCGCGCCTACGGTTGTGAACCGAGCGAGACGGGGGCGCGTTCGAAGACCGCCCGCGCCGTCGGCCAGGTGACAAGCCGTCATGTCTTGCGATCCTTCATCAGAGTCAGAGGAGGCTCCATGCCCCTGTGCACCAGAGCGGGGACACCCTTCGAGCGCACTGCCGCCGCGGCGGTGGGGTCATGAGCTCCTCGGCGATCGAGCGGATCCTGCGCGGGCCGAGCGGCCTGGGCACCGCGGGCCTGAACCTGGCACCGAGTCTCCCCGTCCCGACCGCGCCCGCACCCAACACCCACGTGCCCGGCGTCCCCGCGTCCGACAGCCCCGCGCCGGGCGGTTCGAAGCCGGGCGGTTCCAAGCCGGGTGGTTCCAAGCCGGGTGGTTCCAAGCCGAAGCCCGGCGACGCCATCCCGGGCCTCTACCACCACCCGGTGGCCGAGCCCGACCCGGTGCGGGTGGAGGAACTGGGCCTCAGGATCAAGGCCTGGGCGCTGGACGAGGTCGAGCTGTACCCGCCGGACTGGGAGAAGCAGTTCGACGGCTTCTCGACCGGCCGCTACATGGTGGCCTGCCACCCCGACGCGCCCAGCGTCGACCACCTGATGCTCGCCGCCCGCCTGATGGTCGCCGAGAACGCGGTCGACGACTGCTACTGCGAGGACCACGGCGGCTCACCGGTCGGCCTCGGCGGGCGCCTGCTACTGGCGCACACCGCGCTCGACCCGCTGCACACCACGCCGGAGTACCACCCGGAGTGGGAGGCCTCGCTGCACGAGGACGCCCCCCGCCGGGCGTACCGCTCCGCGATGGAGTACTTCACCCGGGCCTCCACGCCCTCCCAGGCGGACCGGTTCCGGCACGACATGGCGCGGCTGCACCTCGGGTACCTCGCCGAGGCGTCGTGGGCCGAGACCGAGCACGTCCCGCAGGTGTGGGAGTACCTGGCGATGCGCCAGTTCAACAACTTCCGCCCCTGCCCGACGATCACGGACACCGTCGGCGGCTACGAGCTGCCGGCCGAACTGCACGCGCTACCCGCCATGCAGCGCGTGATCGCCCTGGCCGGCAACGCCACCACCATCGTCAACGATCTGTACTCGTACACCAAGGAGCTGTCCATTCCCGGAGTGCACCTGAACCTGCCCGTGGTGATCGCCGAACGCGAGGACTGCTCGCACCGGGACGGCTACCTCAAGGCGGTCGAGGTCCACAACGACCTGATGCACGCCTTCGAGGCCGAGGCGGCCGCGCTGGCCGCGGCCTGCCCCGTCCCGACCCTCGTACGGTTCCTGCGCGGTGTGTCCGCGTGGGTCGACGGCAACCACTTCTGGCACCGGACCAACTCCTTCCGCTACACCCTGCCCGACTTCTGGTAACCACCGTTTCCGGCAGCCATCCCTCTTCCGTTGATCACCCGCTAGGAGCTGACGCATGTCCCTGACCGACGACATCACCACCCCCGCCGACACCGCCGCCATCCCCGGGCCGGCGACTCCCTACCAGGGCGACATCGCACGCTACTGGGACCACGAGGCACGGCCGGTCAACCTTCGCCTCGGCGACGTGGACGGCCTCTACCACCACCACTACGGCATCGGCGACGTCGACCAGGCCGCCATCGGCGACCCGGCCGACAGCGAGCGCGAGAAGAAGGTGATCACCGAGCTGCACCGCCTGGAGTCCGCGCAGGCCGAGCTGCTCCTCGACCACCTGGGTGCGGTTCCGGCCGACGCCACCCTGGTGGACGCCGGCTGCGGCCGCGGCGGCTCGATGGTGATGGCCCACCAGCGCTTCGGCTGCCGGGTCCAGGGCGTCACGCTCTCCGCCAAGCAGGCCGAGTTCGGCAACAACCGGGCCCGCGAGCTGGGCATCGGCGACTTCGTCCGCTCGCAGGTCTGCAACATGCTCGACATGCCGTTCGAGACCGGCCAGGTGGCGGGCTCGTGGAACAACGAGTCCAGCATGTACGTCGACCTGCACGACCTGTTCGCCGAGCACTCCCGGATCCTCGCCGTCGGCGGCCGGTACGTGACCGTCACTGGCTGCTGGAACCCCGCCTACGGGCAGCCGTCCAAGTGGGTCTCGCAGATCAACGCGCACTTCGAGTGCAACATCCACTCCCGCCGGGAGTACCTGCGGGCCATGGCCGACAACCGGCTGGTGCCGCAGGCCGTCATCGACCTGACCCCCGCCACCCTGCCCTACTGGGAGCTGCGCGCCACCTCCTCGCTGGTCACCGGCATCGAGGAGGCGTTCATCAACTCCTACAGGGACGGCTCGTTCCAGTACGTCCTGATCGCAGCCGACCGGGTCTGACCGGTTCTGGCCGGGCCTGACCGGTCCGACAGGTCTGACGGTCCGAGCGTGACGGTGGCCTCCCCGCGGGTGCGGGGAGGCCACCGCCTTCGGCTGCTGCCCGGCTACCGACCGGTCACCGCCGGGTGAAGGTGAGGTGGGTGACGCCGCTCGGACTGGTCACCGCCTCGGTGCGGAAGCGCTGCTCCAGGCCTTCGAGCCCGTCCCAGAGCCGCTCGCCGCGGCCGAGGACGATCGGCACCACCACCACGTGCAGGTGGTCGATCAGGTCCGCCGCCAGGAAGGCCCGGACGGTGCTCGGGCCGCCGCCGATCCGGACGTCCTTCCCGTCGGCGGCCTCCCGGGCCTGGCGCAGTGCCTCCTCGGGCGTGGCGTCGAGGAAGTGGAAGGTCGTCCCGCCCGCCATCTCCAGCGTGGGGCGCGGGTGGTGGGTGAGGACGAAGACCGGGGTGCGGAACACCGGCTCCGGCCCCCACCAGCCCTGCCACTCGTGGTCCTGCCACGGGCCGCGCTGCGGGCCGAACTTGTTGCGCCCCATGATCTCCGCGCCGATGCCGTCGCTCCAGGTGCGGGCCATCGCGTCGTCGACGCCGGTGTCGCCGCCGGTGTCGCCCTCCCGGCCGTGCATCCGCCGGAAGGTCCGGGTCTGGAAGAACCAGCCGTGCAGTCGGTCGCCGGCGTGGCCGAACGGCGAGTCGAGGCTCTGCCCCTCGCCCGTTCCGTAGCCGTCGAGCGAGATCGAGAAGTTGTGGACGCGGACCAGGGACACGGGAGTTCCTCCGGTGCTCGGTGCTCGGTGCTCCGGCGCGGACCGGGCCGCGCCTGCTGGACGGCCCACGCTAACCCGGGCGGGAGCGGTACAGCCGTCACGCTATTGTCGTGTCTTCTTCACCCGAAGCTCGCCCTGGTGGGCGATGCTTCGTCCGACCGTCCGGGAGGGGCGGCCGGAGGCACATCCGCACTTGGGGGGACAGTACCTGTGACCGTACGCCGCACCGCCGCCGCCATCCTGGCGGCCGGCCTGCTCGCCGCCGCCGCGGCCCTGATACCGGCGACCGCCGACGCGGCGCAGGACGCGGCCGCGAGCGGCCCGGCGGACCTGCCGTTCGGCTCGGCCACCACCGTGGGCCTGCACAACACCTACGACCCGGCCGCCTACCCGTACCTCGCCCAGGGGCTCGACACCGGCACCGGGATGATCGAGCTGGACATCTGGACGGACATCGTCACCAAGGAGTGGAAGGTCAGCCACTCCAACCCGCTCGGCAACTCCAACAACTGCACCGCCGCCAGCACCCCGGCTCAGCTCTACAGCGGCGGCGCCAACAAGAACCTGGAGAACTGCCTCGACGACGTCCGGGTCTGGCTCGGCGCGCACCCGGGCGCCGGCCCGCTGGTCGTCAAGCTGGAGCTGAAGGCGGGCTTCTCCGCCAACCTCGGCATGGGGCCGACGGAACTGGACGCGCTGATCGCCGCCCACCTGGGTTCGGCCGTGCTGCGCCCCGCCGACCTGCTCGTCAAGCCGGGCGGCGGCTCGTACGCCGGCGTCGACGAGGCGGTGCGGGCCGGCAACTGGCCGAGCCGCGCGGCGCTGGCCGGAAAGGTCCTGCTGTACGCGATCCCGGGGACGGTCGAGGAGAGCAACCCCTTCGACACCCTGCACACCGATGTCGAGTACGGCCGCCACCTGCGCGACCTCGCCGCCGCGGGCCGGATCGGCGACGCCCAGCTGTTCCCCGCCGTGCACGGCGCCAAGACCGGCGACCCGCGCGCCGCGTACACGGGCGCGGACGCCGGGATCCGGCCCTGGTTCGTGGTCTTCGACGGCGACGCCGCCACGTACCTCAACGGCGTCGACACCGCGTGGTACGACCGCTCGCACTACCTGCTGGTCATGACGGACGCGCACAACGTGGCGCCCGCCATCAGTGCCACCGACCCGACGGCCGAGCAGGCCCGCGCCCGCACCGAGCAACTGGCCCGGGCGCACGCCAGCATCGTCTCCAGCGACTGGCGCAAGCTGCCGGCCGTCCAGTCCCTGGCCCTGCCCCGGGGCTGACGCCGAGACGCCGGACGCGCCACCGGGGCGGTGAACGCCCCGGTGGCGCAGGCGTGTCCGGCCTCGGCTCGGCTCGGCTCGGCTCGCCTTGGCTCGGCTCGGCGTAGGGCGGGCCCGGACCAGCTGCTTTCCAGGTCAAGTCTGCCGTGAGTACGTCGAGTTGACCCGAGATGAAGAGTTGGATCAGGGCTTTCGGCGGGCCGGGCCGGTCGCCATGCTGGTTGTCATGACCCGAACTCTACGCGCGTGGAAGTCCCGCGCCGCCGCCGTCACCGCCGTCGCCCTGATGACCCTCGCGCCCGTCGCGGTCGCCACCGAGGCGCACGCCGCGGTGAGCGGCTCGGTGTGCCTGTCCGCCCTGCCGTCGCAGGCGCGCACCACGCTCAACCTGATCGCCTCCGGCGGGCCCTTCCCGTACAGCCAGGACGGCGTGGTGTTCCAGAACAAGGAGCGCGTGCTGCCGAGCCAGTCCTACGGCTACTACCACGAGTACACCGTGGTGACGCCCGGCTCGCCGACCCGCGGCACCCGCCGGGTCGTCACCGGCCAGCGCACCCGCGAGGACTACTACACCGGCGACCACTACGTGACCTTCCGCCTGATCAACTTCGGCTGCTGACCACGCTGTTCACGCTCCAGGGCTCCCGGTCCCCCGGCGCAACGGGGGACCGGGAGCGCCGCGCCGTCGCCGTGCCGCACCTCGGTGAGCGCCCTGCCCGAGGGCCGGGCGGCCGCGCGCGGTAGCGTCGCGGCACTGTCCGAGGAGCCCCGTGGGGGCTCCGTCTCCCGGGAGGTCTCCGTGCCGCAGATCCTGGTCGACCACTCCGCCGGCCTCGCCCTCGACCAGGCGGGCTTCGCCGAGGAGGTCCACCGGCTGATCGCCGAGGTGATCGACACCACCGTGGCGGACTGCAAGACGCTGTTCCGCCCGGCCGGGCGCCACGTGGTCGGCGACGGGGCGGACGGGCGCGCGGTGGTGCTGGTGGAGATCAAGATCCTGGCCGGCCGCAGCACCGCGCAGCGTGCCGAGCTGACGGCCCGGGTGCTCGCCGCGCTTCAGGCCCGCCTCGACGTGCCCGCCGCGATCGGCGTGGAGGTCACCGAACTGGACCGCGAGACCTACCGCTTCGTCCACCACCCCGGCCGGTAGCACCACCCCGGCCGGTAGCACCGGCCCGCCGGGGGCGGCGGACCTCGCCGCGTCCGATACCGCGGCACCCCGATCGGTGCCATGCTGAGGCCATGACAGATCGGACCGGAACCACCCCGCCGCCCGAGGAGCCGCAAGCCGGCCGGAGGCGACGGGAGTTGGCCGCCGCCACGGTGGGCTCGGTGGTCGAGTCCTTCGACTGGAACATCTACGCCGTCCTCGCCCCGTACTTCGCGGCGGACCTCTTCGGGCACGGCAAGGGCGGGGTCAGCGGCCTGCTCGGGGCGTACGCGACCTTCGCGGTCGGGTTCGTCGCCCGGCCGGTCGGCTCGTACCTGATCGGGCGGCTCAGCGACACCCGGGGGCGGCGCTTCGCCCTGACCCTCGGCATGTCCGTGATCGCCGTTGCCAGCCTCGGCATCGCCGTGCTGCCGGACCAGCGGACGATCGGCGCCTGGGCGGCGGTCCTGGCCGTCGCCGCACGGGTGGTGCAGGGGCTGGCCTTCGGCGGGGAGGCGCCCAGCGTCGCCGCGTACGTGACCGAGACGGCCCCGCCCCGGCACCGCTTCGCGTTCAGCTCGGTCTCCTACGGCGGGATCATCGTCGGCTCGCTGCTCTCCTACGGGGTGCTCGCGCTGCTGCTGCACACCCTCGGCAAGTCCGGTGTGACCAACGGTGGTTGGCGCTGGGCCTTCGTGGTCGCGGCGCTGCTCGGGCTGGCCGCCGTCTGGGTGCGCCGGGCGGCCCCGGAGAGCGCGGAGTTCCGCCGCGCCCGGGCGGAGGCGACGGGCGCCCGCCCGCCGTTCCTGCGGGTGCTGCGCGAGCACCGCTGGGCGGTGCTCACCGTCTTCCTCAACACCCTGGGCGGGACGGTCGGTTACTACTTCGCCCTGGTCTACCTGCCGCAGTACGCCGCCGCCTACGGGGTGGTCGACCGGGAGGAGGCGACCTCCTTCATGACCGTGGTGCTCGCGGTGGTGCTGGCCACCATGCTGCTCAGCGGCGCCGCCGCCGACCGCTTCGGCCTGCTGCCGGTGGCCCGGGCCGGGTTCGCGCTGCCGGTGCTGCTGGTCCCGGTCCTGCTGATCGGGCTGCGGCAGGGCTGGCTGCCGTTCCAGGTCGTCGCCGTGCTGCTGGGGATGCTGGTGGCGACGGTGCTGGGGACGCTCAACGTCTTCACCGGCCTGCTGTTCCCGACGGAGGTCCGCGCCCTCGGCCTCGGCGTGGTCAACGCGGCCACCATCGCCGCGTTCGGCGGCTCCTTCCCGCTGCTCGCCGAGTGGCTGCACGACCACCACCGCCTCGGCCTGATCCCCGGCTACGTCACCCTCTGCACGCTGGGCCCGGCGCTCGGCCTCGTCACCGCCCTGCGGGTGCCGTCCTTCGTCGCCGCCGTGGGGGCTCCGGCGGTCAAGGCGCGCAGCGGTCGGGTACCGTCCCAAAGCGGCTGACGTTCGATCACCTCCTGTGGTTGAGTGGGACGGGAACGAACGTGCGGAAGGGCAAGACATGGAGAACAGCGGTCCGGACGGCTGGCTGACCGGGGTCCGGTTCGAGGAGGCGCCGCAGGTGGACCTGCGCACCGACCGCGCGCACCCGGCCCGGGTCTACGACTACCTGCTCGGCGGCAAGACCAACTTCCCGGTGGACCGCGAGGTCGGCGACCGCATCCTCGGGGAGTGGCCCGGCTCGCGCGCCGCCACCGTCGAGGCCCGCGCGGTGATGCACCGGATGGTCCGCCGGCTGGTCGAGGTGCACGGCGTCCGCCAGTTCCTGGACGTCGGCACCGGCATCCCCACCACGCCCAACCTGCACGAGGTCGTCCAGGCCGTCGACCCGTCCTGCCGGGTGGTGTACGTCGACAACGACCCGATCGTGCTCGCCCACTCGCGCGCGCTGCTCACCAGCACCCCCGAGGGCCGCACCGCCTACGTCGAGGGCGACCTGCGCGAGCCGGGGAGGTTCCTCGCCGATCCCGCGGTGGCCGCCACCCTGGACCTCGACCGGCCGATCGCGCTGACGCTGATCAACATCGTGCACTTCCTCTCCGACGAGGCCGCGCACCCGCCGGTCCGCACGCTGGTCGACGCCCTGCCCTCCGGCAGCTTCCTCGCGCTGACCGCCGGCACCGCCGACTCGATTCCCGACCTGGTCGCGATCGGCTCCCGCCGCTACTCGGAGGCCGGAATCGAGAACCACCTGCGCCCCCGCGCGGGCGTCGAGCGCTTCTTCGCCGGGCTGGAACTGGACGACCCGGGCGTGGTGCTGATCAACCGCTGGCACCCGGAGCTGGGCGAGGGCCCGGTGCTCGGCGACCACGAGGTGGCGGCCTACGCGGGGCTGGGCCGCAAGCCGTAACGGCTTCTCCGCTCAACTGCCTACGGATCAACGGCTTCACGGCTTCATGGTTTCACGGCGCCATGGTGAGCCCCGCCGCGCCCGCGTCCCGGCTGAGCACCACCGAGCGGATGTGCTCCAGGGCGCGGGCGTAGTCGGCGCGGCCAGGGTTGCGGCGGACGGCCTCGCGCAGGTCGAGCACCCGGTAGGGCGGCCCGAGGTCGGTGATCTGCGGGACGAACTCGGCGCGGCTCACCGTCCAGCGCAGCCCCGGCCGGGCGGGCGGGGTGACGGTGAAACGGGCGAGGGAGCTCCAGTTGCCGCGTGGGTCCTCGGCGCCGTCGTAGGTGAACATGTGTCCGGCGAGCTGGTCGCCGAGGCCGTAGACCGTCCAGGTGTCGCCGATCTTCTCGTAGGCCTGCGGGATGTGGGCGTGGGTGCCGAGGATCAGGTCGATGTCGGGTTGTCCGGGCGCCGGTTCGACGGCCAACTCGCGGGCGAGGGTGAGCTGCTGCTCGTTCGGCGCGTCCTGCCACTCGGTGCCCCAGTGGACGCTGACCACCACGAGGTCCGCGCCGTCCGCCCGGGCAGCGCGCGCGTCGGCGAGGATCCGGTCCCGGTCGATCAGGTTGACCGCCCAGGGCTGGCCCTCGGGCGGCGCGATGTCATTGGTCCCGTAGGTGTAGGCGAGGTGGGCGACGGTGGCGCCGCCGGCCCGGAGCAGGGCGGGCCGGCCGGCCTCGTCGGCCGTCCGGGCGGAGCCGGTGTGGGCGAGGCCGACGGCGTCCATGGCGTCGAGGGTGCGTCTGATCCCGGCGGGGCCGTCGTCGAGGGTGTGGTTGGAGGCGGTGTCGCAGGAGGCGTAGCCCGTGTCCTTGAGGGCCCGGGCGACGTGCGGCGGGGACTTGAAGGTCGGGTAGCCGGTGTACGGTCCGCCGTCGGCGCCGTAGACCGTCTCCATGTGGCAGATGGCCAGGTCGGCGCCGCTGGCCAGTGGTTTGATGCCGGCGAGCATGGCGGTGAAGTCGTATCCGCTCCCGCCGGCGTCCTCCTTGGCCTGCTGGATGATCTCGGTGTGCGGCAGGACGTCCCCGGTGGCGACCAGGGTGAACGGTCGCGGCCCGGTTGCGGTGGGCGTCGCCGTGGCGGCGGGCGGCGGGGCGGTGTCCGGGGCGCCGCAGCCCGGGAGGGCGAGGAACAGGGCGAGGGCCGCGGTGGCGGTCCGGCGGTGGGGCAGCAACATCGTCGGCTCATCTCACGATCGGAAGGTGTGACTGGCCATCCGACTATGCGAGGCCCCGTCGACGGACCGCCGGACCCACGCCCGCAGGTCACCCGGGAGGCGCGTCACCCCCTGTACGCGGACGCCCCGAGTGTGGTGACATAGCCATGTCAACTTCGGGGCCGCGCTCCAATCGTCAAGGCGTTCGGAACGTCAAGGCGCTGCGAACGTGACCGCGCCGGCCCCGGCTCCGTGGACGATCGAAGGGGAAGCCCATGCTGCTCCGTGTACTGGCCACGACCGGAATCGCCGCAACCCTGTTCGCCTCGCCGGCCCTCGGCGCCGGCGCGCTCCCGACGCCGCCGGATCGGATCGTCATCGACGTCGCGACCGTCAACGGCTCCGGCTGCCCGGCGGGGACGGCCGCCGTGGCCGTCTCCCCGGACAACACCGCCTTCACCGTGACCTACAGCAGCTACCTCGCCCAGGTGGGGGTCGGCTCGAAGCCGACCGACTTCCGGAAGAACTGTCAGCTCAACCTGCGGGTGCACGTCCCCCAGGGGTTCACCTACGCGATCGCCTCCGCCGACTACCGCGGCTTCGCCCACCTGGAGAAGGGTGCGAGCGGCACCCAGCAGGCCAGCTACTACTTCCAGGGCGACCCCGCGACCGCCCAGCTGAGCCACCACTTCAACGGCCCCAAGGACGACAACTGGCAGGCGACCGACACCGTCGACGTCGCGGCCCTGGTCTTCGCCCCCTGCGGTGAGGAGCGCAACTTCAACATCAACACCGAACTGCGGGTCGGCGCCGGCAGCTCGGACCCGAACAGCACCACGAGCTTCATGACCATGGACTCGACGGACGGCAGCATCAACACCGTCTACCACCTCGCCTGGAAGCAGTGCCCCTGATCCCCGGCGCCTGATTCTCGGCGCCTGACCCCCGGGCCCTGTGCCCGACCCCTGAGCTCGACCCCCTGCGCCCGGCCCCGGCGGAGCCCCCGACCCCCGCCGGGGCCGACGCATGCCCTCCGTCGTACCGGTGGTGACCGTCCGTCATATCGATCGTTTCTGCATGCACATGTCTGTACAGTGCTCCGGGTCGACACCCCCACTCGGCAGGCGGAGCTCCATGACGATCGCACGCAGGTCCATTCTCAAGGGCACATCCGCGGCCGGCGCCGCGCTGGTCGCGGGCGGTGCGGCCGCCCAACCGGCCGCGGCGGCGGACCCGGAGACAGGCTCGGAGGCAAGCCCGGAGACAGGTCAGGAGGCGGGGCCCGCCGCGAGCCCGCTGCTCCAGTCCACCCCGCACCGGACCGGGGCGCCCAGCGTGAGCGGGCTGCACCTGCAGTTCGGCACCGACCCGTCCGCCGACATGACGGTCTCCTGGATCACCCCGCAGTCCGTGCGCCGCCCGCAGGTCCGGCTCGGCTCACCGGACGGCGGCCTCGGCCGGGTCGTCGAGGCGCAGACCCGCACCTACCGGGACGCCCTCGGCAAGGAGGAGGTGTACGTCCACCACGCCCGCCTCACCGGCCTGCGCCCCGCCACCACGTACCTCTACACCGCCGGCCACGACGGTGCGAGCCCCGAGCCGGGCTCCTTCACCACCGCCCCGCGCGGCCGCGCGCCCTTCACCTTCACCAGCTTCGGGGACCAGGCCACCCCCAACCTCCGCCGCCAGGTGGTCTTCCCCGACGGCATGCCGTCACCGCTCGGCAAGTACCCGGTGTTCACCAGCAGCCAGGTCGGCACCCCGCACTCCGCCGACATCGTCGCCGCCGTCGAACGCGTCGGCCCGCTGTTCAACCTGGTCAACGGCGACCTCTGCTACGCCTCCTACAGCGGCCGGCACGGCCAGAGCCGCACGCTGACCTGGGCCGACTGGTTCATCAACAACAGCCGCTCGGCCCGGCTGCGCCCCTGGATGCCCTGCGCCGGCAACGGCGAGAACGAGGCCGGCAACGGCCCGATCGGCGCCCTCGGCTACCAGACCTACTTCGAACTGCCCGACTCCACGGCCGCCGACGACGCGGAGACCCGGGGCATGTGGTACGCCTTCACGGTCGGCTCGGTGCGCTTCATCAGCCTGGCCAACGACGACGTGGCCATCCAGGACAGCGGCGACCACTATCTGCGCGGCTACTCCGGCGGGGCCCAGCAGCGCTGGCTGGAGCGCGAGTTGCGGTCGGCGCGGAGCAGCCGGGCGATCGACTGGATCGTGGTCTGCATGCACCACCCGATGATCTCCAGCTCACAGCACGGCGCCGGCAGCGACCTCGGCATCCGCGAGGCCTGGGGCCCGCTGTTCGACGCCTACGGGGTCGACCTGGTGGTCAGCGGCCACGAGCACTACTACGAGCGCTCCCACCCCGTCCGCGGGACCCTGCCCAACGACACCCGCACCCCGGTGCCGTCCGGTACCGACCTGCACACGGTCGACACCAGCCGCGGCACCGTCCACATGGTGATCGGCGCCGGCGGCAACGCCGCCACCACCCAGGACGACCTGTTCGGGGAGCCCAAGGGCCGGGTGGTCGTCGCGCTGGAGGACGCGCCGCGCCCGCCGGCCCCGTACCGGCAGTCCGTGTGGCTGACCGAGGACGCCCCGTGGGCCGCCGTCCAGGACCGGCAGCACACCCACGGCTTCGCGGCCTTCGACGTCGACCCCGGCGACCGGCGCGGCGGTCTGACCAGGATGCGGGTGACGTACTACACCTTCGACGGCCCGCACGGGGACCTCACCCCGGTCGACACCTTCACCCTGCAGCGGCCCCGCACCGACCGCCACTAGCGACGGTTCGTCAGCGCCGGAACAGGCCGGTCAACGTCCGCCACCAGCCGCGCCGTTGCGCCGGGATCCGGACGGCGGCCGGTGCCTCCGCCTTCTCCACCGCCTCCGCCTCCTCCACTGCCACCGCCGGCGCGGGTTCGGGTGCGGTGACGGCTGCCGGGTCCGGGGCGTCGACCGGCTTGGAGTCGGGGTGCGGCTCGATCTCGCGCGGGGTGAACTCCACCGGCAGCTCCACCAGGTGCCGGGAGATCCAGGCGGAGGTCCAGGTCAGCTCCTCCTCCGGCACGGCGAGCCGCAGGTCCGGCAGGAGGGTCAGCAGGATGTCGATCCCGGCCTCGGCGACGGAGCGCCCGATGTCCTGGCCGGGGCACTCGTGCGGGCCGGCGCCGAAGGAGAGGTGGGAGCGGTTGCCGTACAGCGGGGTGGCCAGGTCGGGCCGGACGACCGGGTCGACGTTGCCGGCCGCGAGTCCGAGCAGCAGCAGGTCACCGGCCCTGATCTGCTGCCCGCCCAGTTCGGTGTCGACGGTCGCCCAGCGGCCGGCCACCAGCGACATCGGCGGGGAGTCCCACAGCACCTGGTCCAGCGCCTCGCCCAGGGTCATCTGACCGCCGGACAGGTGGGCGCGGAACCGGGGGTCGGTGAGCACCATCTTCAGGGTGTCCGCGATCAGGTTGACGGTGGTCTCGTTCGCGGCGAGCAGCACCACCCGCAGGTGCTCCATCACCTCGTCGTCGGTCAGCCCGGCCGGGTGCTCCAGCAGCCAGGTGACCAGGTCGCCGCCCGGGTCCTCGCGCTTGGCGGCCATCGTCCGGCGCAGGCTCGCCACCACGTACTCGTTGCTGGCGATGGCCGTCTCGGTGCCCTTCATCAGGTCCCGGGCGGCGTTCACCAGCTGCGGTCCGTACTCGTCGGGCATGCCGAGCAGCTGGGTCATGACGAGCATCGGCAGGTGCTCGGCGAACTGGGTGACCAGCTCGGCCCGGCCGGTCTGCCCGACCACCTGCACCAGCTCGGTGGTGAACCGCCGGACGTGGCGGCGCACGCCGCGCCGGTCGAAGCGGTTCAGGCCGTCCAGCACGGCGCCGCGCAGCCGCCGGTGCTCCTCGCCGTCCGCGAACACGCACAGCGGCTGCCAGGCGATCACCGGCATCAGCGGGGAGTCCATCGGGACGTCGCCGTCGCGGAACGCCGACCAGAGGCGGGAGTCGCGGGAGAACAGGGACGGCGAGCGCATCGCGGTGATGTTCGCGCCGTGGCCGAGGATCAGCCAGGCCGGGAGGTCCCCGTGCAGCAGGACCGGGGCCACCTCGCCGTGCTCGGCGCGCAGCTTCTCGTACAGGCCCGCCGGGTCGGCCTCGGCCTCCGGCCCGTACAGGCGCCGGACGCCGCCGGGGCCGAACGGTTCGAGGGCGTGCCCGTGGGCCGGGCAGCCGGGCGGCGGGGTGGGGGCGGCATCGTCGGGGAACGGGGTGCTCACGGGCTCTCCGGGGTCGGGTGGGGTCGGCGGGGCGGACGGGGGGTTCGGCCGGCGGGGCGCGCGGGCGCGCATGGCCGGCCCGGTCAGCGGGCGGTCGTCAGCGGGCGGTCGGAGCCGCGAGCTCGTACAGGTACCGCATCAGGGTCATCAGGGTGTCCCGGCTGGACTCGCGGCTGCGCGCGTCGCAGGCCACGATCGGCACCTCGGGCGGCAGGTCGAGGGCGGCCCGCAACTCGTCGACCGGGTGCGCCGGCGCCTCCGGGAAGTCGTTGACGGCCACCACGAAGGGCACGCCGCGGTCCTCCAGCCGCCCGATCACCTCGAAGCTGACCTCCAGCCGGCGGGTGTCCACCAGCACCACCGCGCCCAGGGCGCCCTCGAACAGGCCGTTCCAGAGGAACCAGAACCGCTCCTGCCCGGGGGTGCCGAACACGTACAGCACGAGCTGGTCGCTGATGCTGATCCGGCCGAAGTCCATCGCCACCGTGGTGGAGGTCTTGCGCTCGACCCCGGTCGGGTCGTCCACGCCGACCCCGGCCTGGGTCATGGTCTCCTCGGTGGTCAGCGGGCGGATCTCGCTGACCGAGCCGACCAGCGTCGTCTTGCCGACGCCGAAGCCGCCCACGATCACCACCTTGACCGCCATCGCGACGGAGTCCGGCAGCAGGTCCGAGGCGGCCGGCCCGACCACCGTGTCAGAGCCTTTGAAGTCCATGGATCACCGCCTCCAACAGGGCACGGTCGGGAAGTTCCGCCTTGGGGACGGCGGCGCGGGCCTCGATCCGCCCGTCGTCGAGCAGGTCCGCCAGCAGCACGGTGACGACGCTGGTGGGCAGTTCGAGGTAGGCGGAGACCTCCGCCACCGAGAGCGGCGAGCGGCACAGCCGCAGGATGGCCGCGTGCTCGGGCTGCATGGTGGGCGTCGGCTCCGCGCGGGAGACGATCAGGGTGACCAGGTCGAAGACGCCCGGTCCGGCCGGGCCGCTGCGGCCGCGGGTGATCACGTACAGGCGGGCGGGGTCGGGGCCGTCCCACCCGTCCTGGTCGGCCGTCGTCATGTGCCCGCCTCGCTGTGCTCGTTCATGTGCCCGCTCCGCGATGCCGGGTCAGACGGTCGCGGTCCCTGTCGCGGTCCCGCTCCCGGTCGCGACCGGGACGGCGCACCGCCCGCCGCTCCGGCCGGTTCACGCGACCACCTCGGGGTTGCGCGGGGGAGTGGCCAGGTGCTCGCCGATCCGGGCGACCAGGTCGCGCATCTGCTGGCCCACCAGTCCGGCGTCGACCCCCTCGTCGGCGAGCACCGCGAGGTACGCGCGGGAGGCGGCCGCCATCAGGTAGAAGAAGCCGCCGTCCACCTCGATCACCACCAGCCGCATCGAGCCGTCGCCGTGCGGGAACTCCTGCCCCACCGCCGCGGCCAGGCTCTGCAGCCCGGCGCAGGCGGCGGCGAGCCGGTCGGCGGTGTCCGGATCGGTGCCGTGCTGGGCGATCCGGAGGCCGTCGCCGGAGAGTACGACGATGTGGCGGATGTACGGCACGCTGTCCGCGAGGTCCTTGAGGATCCAGTCCATGTTGCTGCGGTGCGGAATCACTGCTCGCCTTTCCCTGCCGTCTCTTCACTGGTCTGACCGGCCGAACTCGCAGCCGGCCCATGGCCGTTGATCCCCTCGGTGAACGCCTCCAGCCAGAGGCCGGGCTGTACCGGCTCCTTGGCGTGGCGCCCTCCCGTCCCCGGGGCGGGGCCTGCGGCCGGGTTGCCGTACTGTCCGGCGGTCCGGGCCGAGCCGGGGTAGCCCGCCGGAGGGGTCGGCGGGCGCCGCCGCCGCTGCGGCAGGCCGTTCGCGGTGCGCTCGGTCACCACCACCTCGTCGTCCCCCGGGCCCGGCCCGCTCGGCGCCCACGGACCGGACGCCCCGAAGGACGGTCCGGCGGACGGCCCCGTCATGCCGGTCGTCGCCGCCCGCGCCCCCCACGGCCGCGACGGGGCCGCCGACTTGGGCGGGTTCGCCGGGAGCGGCCGGGGGCCGGAGAACGCGCCGATCCCGTGCGCCCGCCCGGTCGGGGGCGCGGTCGTGACCAATTCCTGCGGCACCACCAGCACGACCCGGACGCCGCCGTAGGCGGAGCGGCGCAGCGAGATCTGGAAGCCGTACGCCTGGCACAGCCGGCCGACCACCGCGAAGCCCAGCCGGGGCGACTCGGTGAGGTCGTCCAGGTCCTTGGAGACCTGGGCCTCGCGCAGACTGCGCTCGGCACGGATCCGGGCCTCGTCGGTCAGGCCGAGGCCGCCGTCCTCGATCTCGATCGCTATGCCGCTCTGCACCTCGGCGGCGCTCAGGTGCACATGGGTGTGCGGCGGCGAGTAGCGGGTGGCGTTGTCGAGCAGTTCGGACACGGCGTGGATCAGCGGCTCGACGGCCGGTCCGATCACCGACACCTGGGCCACCGGGTGCAGGTCAACCCGCTGGTACTCCAGGATGCGCGACATGCCGCCGCGCAGCACGCTGTAGAGCGCCACCGGCCTGGTCCACTGGCGGCCGGGGCGGGCGCCGGACAGGACGGCGATGCTGTCGGCGAGGCGGCCGGTCAGCGCGTTGCCGTGGTCCAGGCGCAGCAGGTCGTCGAAGACCGCCGGGTCGTTGCCGTGCCGGTCCTCCATCTCGCGCAGGTCCTTGGCCTGCCGGTGGATGATCGCCTGCACCCGGCGGGCGATGTTGACGAAGGCCCGCTCGGCGGAGTCGCGCCGGTTCACCTCGTCGTCGACGGCGACGATGATCCCGCGCACCACCGACTCCAGAGCGCCCCGGAACTTCGGCGCGGCCAGCGGATCGCGCACCTGGTACGACCGGGCCAGGCTGTCCATCGACGCGCCGTACCGGGCCCGGGCCACCAACCTCGGCAGCTCCTCCTTCGCCAGCCGCACCGCCTCGGCTTCCTGGCCGGCCAGCCGCCGCTGCAACTCGCCCACCTGCCGGGCGTGCTGCTCCCGCAACGCGGCCAGCGCACGCCCCCGGCGGGCCGACTCGGCGGCCACCACGGCCACCAGCACCGTGCCCGTCGCCCCGCACCAGAGCACCTCCGCACGGACCCCGGCGGACACCACCGCCGCGGCGGCCGCCACGGCCGCCGCCATCACGGCGGTGGGCAGCAGCCACCCGAGCAGGGGCGCGGACGGCCGTCTGGCGGGTGATGATCCAGCTCGAAGCATTCTCGGCATCCTCAAACGATCGGAACAGTACGGGGACGGGCGACGGCCGGCGCCGGAGGCATGGTGATGCAGCATAGCCAAGTTCAGGACAATCCTGACGGAAACTCAAGAATCCAGCTGTACAGCCGACTTGTCCCGAAGTGCCGGACATGCCGGACATCTCGCACACCAGTCTCAGCCCCGGCCGGCCGCCGTCCCGCCACCAGGCTTCTCGCCCCGCCCCGCCCGCACCGCCAACCCGCCCCGGATTCGCTCATGCGAAGGGTTTCTTCGCCAATTCCCCGCCCCATCAGTCCAGTTCGTGCTAAGACGCACCCTCTGCGCCAACCCCGACCGGACCGACCCCCCTCCCGGGGGCCGCCACCACCGGGGCGCCCAAGGGAAATTCCGGCGGGAGACCGCATCCGTCTGCGCACCCGTCGCGGCGGCTCCTAAGGTCGTCGCATGAACGATCACGGCCAAACGGCGGACCCCCTGGGCCAGACCCTGTGCCGACTCATGGGTGAAGCGACCTGGAAGAGCATGCTGGCGGAGGCCTTCGAGCGCCGGCATCCGATCGGCGCCACCCTGCTGCGCCAGGCGGAGCCCGGAACGCACGTGCTCGCCCTGCTGAGCGGGGTGGCGAAGGTGACCCGACGGGAGCGCACCGGAGACGTCAGGCTGCTGGCGTTCCGCGGCCCCGGTGAACTGCTCGGCGAGGTGGCCGTGCTGGACGACGGGGTCCGTTCGGCGAGCGTCCAGGCGATCTCGGACTGCACGGTCGCGGTCCTCACCAAGGCCGCGTTCCTGCGGTTCGTCACGGACCGGGACCTGTTCCCGGTGATGGTCCGCTACGCCATCGGCAGGCTGCGGGAGTCGGACCTCGCCCGCAGCGGCGGCGATATCGTGGCCCGGCTGGCGGCCGCTCTGGCCACCCTGGCCGACGTCTCCGCGGACCAGGCGGGGCCGCCGGGGCGGCGCACGGAACTCGCCCTGACCCGCGACGAACTGGCCCAGCACCTCGGGGTGTCCCGGAACACCGTCACCGCGGGCCTGGCCGAACTCGGCTCCCACCAGGTCCACGCCGGACGGAAGTCCATCGTCATCGGCGACCTGTTCGCCCTGCGGCGGGTGGCCGGTGGGGCGCGTGACTGACGCGGCGCCGGTTCGTTCGGAGGGCCCGCACGGCTGATGCCACGTCAGTTCGTGTGACGGGCGTCACCAGGTTTCCGCACTGAGCGAGCACACCGCACGGCGCGCGCTCGCGAAGCTTGGGGCACACGGTCCGCACGGGAACCACAAGGAGCACAGATGTCGCAGTCCGACCAGCCGATGCCCGAGGCCAGCGCCCTGCCCTACAGTCGGAGCCGCCAGCTGCCGCCGTACCGGGGCATCGTGGCCGTCGACGCCAAGGACTTCACCGGCTACCCGGCCATCGAGCACGGCATGATCAGCCAGGCCGTCCCGAAGGTCCTCCAGTGGTCCTTCGAGCGCGCCGGACTCGCCGAGGTCTGGCAGGGCCGCCGGTTCCCCGCCTCCACCGGCGACGGCTACGTATTCGGTTTCGACCCGGCGTGGATGCCGTTCCTGATCCACCCGTGGCTGCACACCCTCCAGGAGGTGCTGACCGAGTTCAACGTGCACTCGGTCGGGACGGTGCGGATCCGGCTGCGGGTCAGCCTCCACATCGGGCCGCTGCCCGACTCCGGCGGCGAGTTCGACGGCAACGGCACGCCCCGCAACGACACCCACCGCCTGCTCGACTCCCGCCCGGTGAAGGCCATGCTGGCCGCCTCCAACGAGAGCATCACCCAGGTCGCCGCCATCCTGTCCGACCGCTGCTACCAGGACGCGGTGGCGGGCGGATTCACCGGCCGCCACCCCGACCACTTCATCGAGGTGCCGGCCACCGTAGAGGGCAAGCCGTTCGACCAGCGGGCCTGGCTGTACGTGCCCGCTCCCTCAGGGAACCTCTACGACCGCCGCATCCTGGGCGACGCCGTGGTCGGGGAGCACGAGCGGGCGCAGGCCGCGGCGGCGGAGCCCTCGGCCGGGCAGGCGGATGGAGGCCGCGCGGGGAGCGGGCCGGTGAGCTACCGGGCCGACCGTGGAAACGTGAACGGCGGCGGCACGGTGCACGGCGGCCAGCACGTCACCAACGTGGAGGGCGGCCAACAGGTCACCAAGGTGGAGGGCGACCAGCGGGTCACCAAGGTGCGCGGCGACTCCTTCGGGGGCGACTACGTGGCGGGCCACAAGGCCGGTACGGTCCACGGCAACCAGGGCGACACCTTCCACGGTGACAAGAAGGAGCGCCGCCGGTGAGCGCCGAGGAGCGGCCGTCCGGCGCCGGCCAGTCCGGCGACCGCCCCGACGGCCCGGCGTCCAACGGCCCGGCGCCCGGCCAGGACGGGACCGAGCCCGGATACCCGGACCCGGACGACGCCGACGACTTTGCCGACCCCGACCGGGAGTTCCTCAGCCGGCTCGGCCGCTGGGCGGCCCCCGGTGGGCCCCATCTGATCTACGCCCCGAACGGCAACATCAACACCGGCGCCGTGCACGGGGACCAGCGCGTCGAGAACGCCGGCGCGACGTCCGCCCCGGGCGGCCCGCACGTGGAGGCGCACGAAGGCCCGATTTCCGCACTGGAGATCCTGGATGCGCGGGCCGGCTTCGCCCAGCCCGAGTGGTTCCCCTCGGCGCTGGGGCAGTTGGACACCGGCCTGCTGTTCCTGGCGGGCGAGCCCGGCACCGGGCGCCGCACCGCGGCCCTCAACCTGCTGTCCCAGCACAGCGGGCACAGCATGAAGCTGCGCGCGCTCGACAGCGACGAGGACCTGTCCACCTGGCGCCCCCGCGACGCGGAGGCCCGCGGGTACCTGGTGCACGGCCTGCTGCCCACCCTCCGGCTCGGCCCGGCGGTGGTCGCCAACCTCCGCCGTCTGCTGGCGGACGCGAAGGCGCGCATGGTGGTCATGCTGCCGCACGACCCGGACCTGCTCCGCAGCCTCGCCCGCGACCTGGACCTCACCCCGGTGCGCTGCGTGCCCCCGCCGCCCGGCGTGGTCTTCGAGGCCCGTCTGAAGGCCGCCGTCCCCGACCCCGACCGGCGTCGGCACCTGCTGGAGCGGCTGCGGCCGGGACTGGATGACCTCCTGGCGTCGGAACTGGTCCCCGCCCAGGTCGCCGAACTGGTCGCCGAGGTGGCCAGGGCCGGCGACGAGGGCCCCGACCTCGCCGATCTCCGCAGGCGGCTCAGCTTCCTCGCCGAGAAGGAGGTCCCCGACCTGCTGAAGAAGCTGCACGACGACCCGGACGGACTCGCGTTCCTGCTGGCGACCAGCGTCTTCGAAGGACTCGACCACCGGATCGTCCGGGACGAGGCCGTCCGGCTGCTCAAGCTGGCCGACGGCCGTCTCGACTCCGTCCTGCCGACGGGTGGTGACGACGGCCAGAGCGGCGTGGTGAGCCGGGAGGCCCCCCGCCCGAACCCGCGCTTCGTCTTCCGGCGGTCGCTGGACGAACTCCTGGCGACCGTCCGGGCCGAGTGCGCGCCCGGTGAGATCCGGGCGACCTCCCGCTACACGTACACGGTGGAACCGGTGCGCTTCACCCGGCACCGCCAGGCCGAGACGGTGCTGCGGCACGTCTGGCGGCAGTACGGCGAACTGTCCGGGCTGCTGACCGAGTGGATGAAGGACGCCCCCAGCGGGGAGCCCGAACTCGCTGAGTCCGTCGGCCGCGTGGTGGGTATGGCTGCCAGTTGGGGTGGCAGCAGGCGAGCCTTGGACCACATCTCTGAGCTGGCGGGGTCGGACCGCAGGCGGAGCCGCAGCACCGCCGCCTTCGCGCTGAGTATGGCGGGGCAGGACCCGGTACTGGCCGGAGAGGTCAAGTACCGACTCAGGTATTGGAGCCGCGCGAGCAGCTGGCGGCTGCGCGCCACGGTCGCGGACGCCTGTGGAAGGGAGTACGGAGTGTCCCGTCCGGAGCTCGCGCTGTCGCTGCTGCGGGGCTGCTACCGGGGGCAGGAGGGGGACGAGAGGGCGGTCGCCACAGCCGTCGACGATGCGCTGTGGGAGCTCTTCGCCTCAGGCAACCAGCCGGTCGTCCTGCGCGAGCTGGTGGACTGGGCGGACCGCCCGGGGCACGGGGCCGAACTCGCGCTCCGGACCTTCCCCCGACTGCTGTGGGACCGCGCCTGGTTCCAGGGCCAGTTGCTCACCGTCGGCGAGTTCACCGACACCGTGATCACCTTCATCCGGCGATCGCTCGACGACGACGGTCTCTTCGACGAGACCTGCACCGCGTTGCTCTCCTGGTGCGCCTCGGCGGTCTGGAACGAACAGCTGCGCGCCGTCGTGGAGACGCTGCTGACCGCGCTCGCCCAGGAGATGAGTCGCGGTGAGCTGCGCCTGTTCGTCGAGATCGATGCCGCCGACAACCCCGACCTGGCCGGACGGCGCATCGCCCAGCACGCCCTGGACGCCTGGCGCCGGGGCGAACCGCAGCCGTACCGGCCCGCCCCCGCCGATGGAGGAGCCCGATGACCGCCGACAGCGACTCGCCCGTCTACGCCCGCGCCACCCAGGCGCCGTGGCGGGAGATCCTGCGCCACCGCTGGTCCGGGCGGCGCGACCGTGCGCTCGTCCTGCTGGACCGGGACGGGCTCTACCACCAGGTGGGGCACCGCCGCCGCGCCCGCGCCGACGAGGACCCGGACCTGGAGGGCCCGGTGGCCGTCCGGGCGGGCCTGCGCGGATTCGACGAGGCGTACCTGGTCGAGTTGGACGAGCGGTCCGGGATCCGGGCGGTCGGCCTGTCGACCCCGTACGGCACGAAGTCGGTGGACGTCCACGTCCTGTGGTGGGTGCACGACGCCGTGAACGTCGTGCGGGCGCGGACCGTGCGGGGCTGGCTGCCGGTCCGCAAGGATCTCGAACAGCGTCTGCGCCAGCTCAAGGAGCAGTTCGCCACCGCCGGGCACGGGCTGACCGAGGCCGAGCTGATGCACTACCTCGCGACGCCCCACCTCCTGCCGCACTGCGGCCTCGGCTACCGAGTCACGGACGTGTCCGCCCGGGAGCACGACGCCGAACTGCGGCTCGGGGAGCCGGACGGGGCGGACGTGCCCTACAACTGGATGGACAAGAGCGAGGACGAGTACGCGTTCTGCCGCCGGGCCGTTCAGGAGGGCCCGGTGTCGCTCGCGGCGCTCTGGCTGGCCAGACACCCGGACCAGGTCCGGGAGGTCCTGGACTGGGCGGTCGGCCACGCCGAACTGCTCCGGGGTGAGACCACCTGGCAGGACCAACTGGCGCTGATGCTCGGCAAGTTGAGCGAACAGGAGAGGCAGGAGCTGTCCCGGATGCTGCGCGACCGCCTCATCGCGCTCGGACGGCGGGTGCCGGGACCCGGGCCGCAGGGCGCCGGGCCGGAGTTCGTCAAGATCCGCTCGCAGGCCAACGGTTGGGCGGGCGGCGTGGCGAACGGGAGCCCGGTGTGACCGCCGCCGGCATACCCGGCGGCCGGGTGCCGACCGCACCGACCACCGCCCCGGACGTTGCCCCGGACGTTGCCCCGGACGTTGCCCCGGACGCCGCCCCGAGCCCGTCGGCGGTGGCGGCGATCGAGCGCCTGGTGGCCGCCAACAGCATGGAGCTCACCCGGGCCGACGCCAAGGCCGCCGTGTTCCTGGCGTTCACCGGCGCGGTTCTCGGGGTGTTCATCCCGCTGGGCGGGGGCGGGGGCGGGGGCGGGGGCGGGGGCGGGGGCGGGGGCGGATCCGGGCCCCGTGCCTGGGCGGTGCCGTTCCTGTGGTGGAGCGCGGTGGTGAGCGCGCTGCTGGCCGTCGCCTGCTTCGTGGCCGCCCTCGTCCCCCGGTACCGGAAGGGCGAGCGGCAGGCCCCGACCAGCCCGGCCTACTTCGGGCACATCGCGCCGGGTGCGGGGGTGGAGCGGCTGCGCCGCGCCTTCGAGTGCGGGGGTCGTGATCCGGTGGGGGCGCTGTTGTCCTCGCTGGCCGGGACCAGTGCGATCATCCGGGCGAAGTACCGCTGGATCGAGGTCGGAACCGCCGTGCTGCTCCTCGCGCTGCCCCAGTTCGCGCTGACCCTGCGGCTGGCCTGAGGCCGGTCTGAGGAGATGTCCCGTCCACGGTCCGCCCCAGGGCTCCTGGGGCGGGCGGCCGTCAGGACTCGACGAGGGTTGCGCGGTAGGCGGTGATCACCAGGTGCACGCGGTCCCGGGCGGCGAGCTTGGCCAGCAGGTGGCCGACGTGCGTTTTGACCGTGCCGGTGCTGACGGACAGCTGCTCGGCGATCTCGGCGTTGGTCAACCCGCGGCCGATCAGTGTCAGCACCTCCAACTCCCGCCCGGTGACGGCGCGCAGGACCCGCTCCCGCTCGTCGCCGCCGGGCGTGGCGGTCGCCGGCTCGGCGGCCGGCCGGGCGGCGAACTCGCGGATCAGCCGGCGGGTGACGCTCGGGGCCAGCAGCGCCTCCCCGGCGGCGACCACCCGGATCGCGGCCAGCAGTTCCTCGGGCGGGGTCGACTTCAGCAGGAAGCCGGACGCCCCCGCGCGCAGCGCGCCGTAGATGTACTCGTCGAGGTCGAAGGTGGTGAGGATCAGGATCCGCACGGCGCTCTCGGCGGTGATCTGCCGGGTGGCCGCCAGGCCGTCCGTGCCCGGCATCCGGATGTCCATCAGCACCACGTCCGGCTGCCCGGCGCGGGCCAGCCGGACGGCCTGCGCCCCGTCGGCGGCCTCGCCCACCACCTCGAAGCCGTCGGCGGCGGCCACGATCCCGGCCAGGCCCGCCCGTACCAGGGTCTGGTCGTCGGCCACCACGACCCGGATCGGTGGGCCGGCGGGTGCCCCGTTCGCGGCGTCTCCCGTCACGACGTTTCCTGCCCGCCCGCGTCGGCCAGCGGCAGCACGGCGCGCACCCGGAACCCGCCGCCCGGCAGCGGCCCGGCCTCCAACCGGCCCTCGTACAGCCCGACCCGCTCGGCCATTCCCGCCAATCCGTGCCCGCCGACCCCGACCGGCCCGCCGCGACCGGCGTCGCTCACCTCCAGCACCAGCGCCTCCTCCTCGAACTCCACGGCGACCCGCGCCTCGGCCGCGTGCGCGTGCTTCACCACGTTGGTCAGCGCCTCCTGGACGATCCGGAACGCGGACAGCTCGACCCCGTCGGACAGCTCCCGGACCACGCCGCCCACCCGCAGCTCCACCCGCACCCCGGCCTCGGCGCTGCTCGCCACCAGCCGGTCCAGATCGGCCAGCCGGGGCGCGGGCGCGAGCCCGGCCCCGTCGGCGCCGCGCAGGACGGTCAGCAGGCCGCGCATCTCGACCATCGCGTCCCGGCTCACCGCCTGGATCGCGGCCAGCGCCTGCTCGGCCTGCGCCGGATTCCGCCCGATCACGAAACGGCCGTACCCGGCCTGGACGTTGACCACGCTCATGCTGTGCGCGATCACGTCGTGCAGCTCCCGGGCCAGCCGGATCCGCTCCTCGGCCAGCTCCGCCGTGGCCAGGTCGACCTGGTGCCGGCGCAACTCGGCGCCGTACGCCCGGTAGCGGGCCACCGCGCAGCCGAGCGCCCACGCGGTGACGACCTCCAGCGCGGACAGCACGAGGTTGTTCCACAGCTCCCGCGACCCGAACCGGCTCAGCCCGGCCCCGACCAGGCCGAACGCCAGGACGGTGAGGCCCAGCCGCATCGGCCCGGCAGTCGCGACCAGGTAGACGACCATCGCCGCCGCGACCACCACCAGGAACCCGGCCAGGTTGGCGATCGTCAGCTGCCCGGCCACCGCGACCACCACCGCCCAGGCGGCGAACACCACCCCGGCCGCGGCCACCGGCGCGAGCCGGCGCAGCCCGGCGGCCGCGCCCACCGCCACCACGCACACCAGCACCGTCACCAGCTCCGCCGACGTCGGCTTCGGGTAGCCGCGGTGGTGCGGGTCGAACACCCGGTAGGCGTCCAGCACCCGGAACCAGGTGAGCACGGTCAGGGCCAGCGAGACCGCCAGGTCGACCGCGACCCAGTGGCCCGGGCGCAGCCTCCTGGTCACCGGCGGATGCGGAGCACGGGGCATTTCCCCAGGCTAGCGGCGGCCCCCGCGCCCGGCATCGCCCTGTGGGCCTACGACCACGGGCAGAGGCCGGCCCCGCCGAACGCCGTGATCTCCCCCCACGGCGGGACGCCCCGCACCGGGCCCGGGCGGGAGCGTGGAGCCCGCGTCGGCCCCCTCGGCCGACCAGGAAACCCGGAAAGGCACCACGATGATCGAGGTACGCGACCTCACCAAGCGCTACGGCGGCGCCGTCGCCGTGGACGGGCTGACCTTCACGGTCCGGCCGGGACAGGTCACCGGCTTCCTCGGGCCGAACGGCTCGGGCAAGTCCACCACGCTGCGGATGATCCTCGGCCTGGACGCCCCGACCAGCGGGCGGGCGACCGTCAACGGCCGGCCGTACGCGGCCCTGCGCCGCCCGCTGCGGGAAGTCGGGGCGCTGCTCGACGCGGGCGCCGTCCACCCCGCCCGCTCCGCCTACCACCACCTGCTCGGCATCGCCGTCACCAACGGCATCGGGCCGTCCCGGGTCCGCGAGGTGCTGGCCCGCACCGGCCTGGAACAGGCGGCCCGCCGCAAGGCCGGGCGGTTCTCCCTCGGCATGAAGCAGCGCCTCGGCATCGCCGCCGCCCTGCTCGGCGACCCGCCCGTCCTACTGCTCGACGAACCGGTCAACGGGCTCGACCCGGAGGGCGTGCACTGGATCCGCACCCTGCTGCGCGACCTGGCCGCCGAGGGCCGGACGGTCCTGCTCTCCTCGCACCTGATGAGCGAGACGGCCGTCACCGCCGACCACCTGGTGATCATCGGGCGCGGCCGGCTCGTCGCGGACCGCCCCACCGCCGACTTCCTCGCCGAGAACGCGCGCACGGACGTCCTGGTCCGCTGCGCCCGGCCGGCCGAACTGGCCCGGCTGCTGCGCGCCGCCGGGGCCGCCCCGGTCACCGAGGAGCCCGGCGGGGCACTGGCCGTCGGCGGCCTGGAACCGGCGGCGATCGGCGAGCTGGCCGCGGCGCACGGCCTCGGCGTCCACGAACTCACCGTCCGGCAGGCCTCGTTGGAGCAGGCGTTCCTGGACGCCACCGGCGAGACCGTCGACTACCGCGCCACCACCGGTACGTCCGGAAGGCGGACCGCATGACGGTCACCACCACTACGTCCGGAAAGAGGACCACATGACCGCCCCCACCACCCGAGGCGCACTGGCCGGCGAGTGGGTCAAGCTGCGCAGCGTCCGCGCGACCCCGCTCACCGCCGTCGTCGCGCTCGCCGCCGCCCTGTTCATCGGCCTGATCGACTACGGCAGCGCCGCCGACAACTGGGACGTCTGGACGGCCGTCCAGCGCGAGCGCTTCGACCCCGTCCGCTACGGCTTCTCCGGCGGCTTCTACGTCGCTGTCCTGGCGATCGGCACGCTGGGGACCCTGGCCGCCTCCAGCGAGTACACCACCGGCCAGATCCGCAGCACCCTGGCCGCCGTGCCCCGGCGGGGCCAGGTGTTCGCGGCCAAGGCGCTGGTGGTCGGCGGGGTGTCGGCGCTGCTCGGGCAGCTGCTGGCGTTCCTGACCTTCCTGCTCGGCCAACGGGCCCTGGCCGGGAAGCACCTGGCCGTGTCGCTCGGCGACCCGGGCGTGGCGCGCGCGGTCGTCGGCTGCGGCATGTTCCTCTCCGTCTTCGCCCTGCTCGGCCTGGCGCTCGGCTTCCTGGTGCGCCACACCGCGGGCGCCGTCGCCGTGCTGTTCGGCCTGTTCTTCCTCTCGCCGATGCTGCTGGCGCCGCTCGGTGACGGCGCCACCCGGTTCGGCCTGCAGAGCGTCTTCGAGGGCCTGGGCAGCACCGTCGCCTCCGCGGGCGGCACCGACCGGCTCGGCGCGGCCGGCTGCCTGGCCACCCTCGCCGGCTACCTCGCCGTCGCCCTCACCCTGGCCGCCCTCGGCCTGACCCGCCGGGATGCCTGACCCTCCCGCCGGGACGCCTGACCCGCCGGGAGGCCTGAGCACTACGGGACGCCCGAGTACTGTCGGTGGCGGCTGCGATGATCCGCCCATGGACCTCGCCCACGCCCTCGACGGACTCGACGCCCACCCCTGGGCGGCCGTCTCGCACGCCTACGGACCCGCCGAAAACCTGCCCGGCCTGCTGCGCGCGCTCGCCGCCGGCGGCGAGCAGGCCGACGAGGCGCTCGCCGAGCTCTACTCGTGCATCCTCCACCAGGGCTCGGTGTACACGGCCAGCGCGGACGCCGTCCCCTATCTGGCCCGGATCGCGGCGGCCGGCTGCGGGACGGTCGAAGTCCTGGGCCTGCTCGGCGGGTTGGCCGAGAGCGAGGGTGAGTGGGACGGAGCGCGGGACGGGGATCGGGACGGGGAGCGGGAGGGCGGCGGGGAGGTCCCGCCCGCTCCCGTCCGGGCCGCCGTCGTCGGCCAACTCCCGTTGCTGCTGCCGCTGCTGGCGGACGGCAGCGCCGCCGTCCGGCAGGCCGCCGCCTGGGCCGTCGGCCAGACCAGGGCCGTCGAGGCCGCCCTGCCCGCGCTGCGTCGCCGCTGGGCGAGCGAGACCGACCCCGTCGTCCGCGGTGAACTGCTCACCGCTCTCGGCCGGTTGGACCGGTCCGGGGCCGCGGCCGAGGTCGGGCCGCTGCTGGGCGAGGGCACGCCGGCGCCGCTGCGCCTGGCCGCGGTCCTCGCCGGGCTGGACGCGGGCGAGCCGTGGACGGGCGCCCACCACGCCGCCGTCCTCGCCCTGCTGCCCGCCGACCGGTACGACCTGGACCGCCGGGAGCCGTTGCGCGTGATCACCGAGGAGCTGCTGCTGCGCGAGACGCCCGCCGACCGCGACGCCGCCTACGCCCTGCTCGACCGGGCCCTGCGCGACGAGCGCCCCGAGGTACGGGCCGAGGCCGTCTGGGCGGCCGACCACGCCTGCCAGCTGTCGCGCAGCGCGCCCCGGCGGCTGCTTCCGGCGCTCGCCCAGCTCGTCGCCGACCCCGACGTGGCGCACCTGCTCGGCAACCTCGGCCCGGCCGCCGCCGAGGCCGCCCCGGGGCTGGCCGCCCGGGCCGCGCAGGCCGAGGACGGGCCCGCCGACGAGGCCCTGGCCGCGCTCGTCCTGGTCGCACCCCGGACGGCGGCCCCGCTGCTCGCCCGTGCCCTGGGCCGGCGCCCGCGCGCGCTGGAGGCCGCGGCCGGCCAGCGGGCCCCCGCCGACGCGCCGTTCCCCTTCGACCCCGAGCTGCTCGCGGCCGTCCGCGCCCGGTTGACGGCCGGGCAGCTCGGCGGCAACGAGCACCACCAGCTGTTCCGCCTGGTGCGCCAGTGGGGCCGCGCGGCCGCCTCGGCCCTGCCCGAGCTGTGCGCGGTGCTGCCGCACCGCCCGGAGGCGGCGGCCGCCGTCGCGGCCGTCGCGGTGGACGGCCCGGCGGCGGAGCGTGACCGCGCTGCCGCCGCGCTGCGGGAGGTGCCCGGTTCCGTCGCGGCGGCCCGGGCGCTGTACGACCTCACCGGCGATCCCGAGGCGCTGCTCGGGGCACTCGCCGACCGGCTCGCGGCCGGCCCGTACGCGGTCGCCGAGGCCGCCCGGGCCGCCGCCGGCCTGGGCCCCGAGGCACTCCCGCTGGCCCCTGCCCTGCGCGCCGCGCTGAGCGCCGGAGGCGTGCCCGACACCTCCCCGATGCCCGACACCTCCCCGATGCCCGACACTTCCCCAGTGCCCGATACCTCGCCGGTGCTGGAGGCCGACCTGGCGGTGGCCGACGCGCTGTGGCGGATCACCGGGGCCGCGGCCGAGGTCGTCCCGATCCTGGACGGCGTCCTGCGGCGCGCCGATGACGGGGCGTGGTTCGACCGGACGGCCGTCCGCGCGGCCCGCGTCGCCGCCCTCCTGGGGCCGGCCGCCCGCCCGCTCACCGCCAGGCTCGACGGGCTGCTCGCCGACCGGGTGAAGGCCCCGGCCGCCGTGCTGGCCCTCCTCGCGGTGGCCGACGGCGCCGCTCTCGACCGAGGGCGCCTGGTCGAGGCCGCCCTGCGCGCGGCCGAGACCGGGTCGGACCTCCGGGGCGCGGGCGAGGCCCTGGCGGCCCTGGGCACCACCGCCCTGGACGACGGTCAGCGCCGCCGCCTGGCCGACCTCGCCGGGCGCGACCGCCGGATCGTCGGGGGCTGCTTCGCGGGCGCCGGCATCCGCGACGACGAGGCCCTGCGCGCCCTGCTGGCCGCCGTGGCCGGAGGCTGAACGGCGAACGCGGTGCCGGCCTCCCCACCAAGGGGGAGGGAGGCAACGCACCCGTGTCGTTCGTTCGGGCCGCGGGATCCCCCCGCCCTTCGGGTTGTTGTTTCCCCCCTCGGTGC
>NZ_JBHVWW010000019.1:71534-75825 GCF_042882025.1 Kitasatospora sp. NPDC058243 | reverse complement strand
CCTGTTGGCGTCCGACTTTTTTCGGCCCCTCCGTTCTTTCCCGCCTCCCCCCCCCCCCCCCCGCGCCGGTGTCGTGCGTCAGGGCAGCGGGATCCGCACGACCTGCGGGTCGTGGTCGCTCAGCTGGGTGCTGAACTCGCTGTTGATGTGCACGATGTCGTAGCTGTACGGCTTCGCCGCCAGCGCGCCGGAGATGAGGATGTGGTCCAGCACCTGGGAGTTGCCCTCGTACACGTAGGTGTAGCGCTCGGGCAGCGGCAGGGTGCGCGGCAGGTCGGTCAGCGAGCCGCCGGCGGTGAGGATGTCGGCGGTCTGCGAGAACTCGAAGTCGTTGAGGTCGCCGAGCACGATGACCGCCGCGTTCGGGTCCACCGCCAGGATCTGGTCGGTGAAGCTCTTCACCGCCGTCGCCTGGTTGTGGCGCTGGGTCTCGGACGGGTGCGCGGGCGGCTGGTAGCGGCCGAACAGGGGCTGGTCCCCGCCCTTGGAGTTGAAGTGGTTGGCGATCACGAAGACCGGCTTGCCGTTCCAGCGGAACTCGCCGGCGAGCGGCTTGCGGCTGGAGTTGAACGCCGTGTTGGTCGGGTCGATCCGGCCGGGGGAGTAGGCGAGTTGGGGCGTGCCGCCGTTGTTGACCACCGAGTCGGCGGTGGTGGAGCCGGCGCCGGGGCGGTCGGTGAAGCTCAGACCGCGGTCGGTGCGGAACAGGAACACCTGGCGGATGTTGCCGCCGGGCTGGCCGCCGTCCTGGCCGTCCACCGGGTCGATCTGGCGGTAGGAGTAGGCCGGGCCGCCGGCCGCCGAGATGGCGGCGGTGAGCTTGGCGAGGGTCTGGTCGGGGGCGGTGGTGCCGTCGTCGGTGGGGCCGCTGTTGTCCTGGATCTCCTCCAGGGCGACGAGGTCGGGCGCGCGCAGGTTGGTGACGATGCCCGCCGCGAGGCCGTCGAACTTGCTCTGCGGGTCGGCGGGGGAGAGGTTCTCCACGTTGAAGGTGGCGGCGGCGAGCTGGCCGGCCGTCGGGGCGGCGGTGACCTCGGGGGCGAGGTTGCCGGAGGTGACTGCCGGGGTCGCGGTGACCTGGAGCTTGAAGTTGCCGAAGGAGTAGTCGAGCACGCCGACGGTCGCGCCGGTCAGGGTGTCGCCGACGTTGGCGGCCGGGGTGGGCGCGAGCGCGTTCGCCAGGGTCACCCGCTCCGGGTTGCCGTCGTTCGCCTGGAGCAGGATGCCGCCCCGGTTGGTGCGGGTGGTGCTGCCCTGGGGCACGACGGGGAGGTCGCCGTACTTGTTGCTGGGGCCGACCACGGCCGCGTTGTCGATCTCGACCCGCATGCCCTCCAGCGAGGCCCAGAAGTCGATGCCGTCGGTGGCGGGTTGGTAGTTCCCGGCGGTCTCGACGTCCCCGCCGGTGACGCTGGAGATCACCGCCGCCGGGGGCACCCGCCCGCCGAGGCCGACCAGGGTGGGCGCGGGCAGCGGCGCGTTGTGGGCGAGCACCGTGACGCTGGGCGCGGTGAGTTCGGTGATCGACAGGTTGGTGGTGCCGCCGCTGCCGCCGGGGCGGTACTGGCTGACGGTGGCGCTCACCGTGACGGAGTCGCCGACGGCGACGGTGGGCGCGCCGGCGGTGTAGACGTAGACGCCCTCGCTGGTGCCGGGGTCGTTGTCGGGCTGCGGGTCCTGGTACCAGAAGCCGTTGGGCCCGACGGCGGTGACCACGCCGGGCACCGCGCTCACGGCGCTGCCGGCGAGCGGGGAGGTGCGGGCCGCGCCCTGGATGTCGTGTATTCGGGCGCCGGTGGTGGTGCCGCCGCCGGTGGAGGCGGAGTTGCGCGGCGTCGGGGCGCCGATGGTGAAGTCCGCCGCGTTGTTGTCGGTGTCGGTGGCGCCGCCGCCGACGCGCAGGGCGGCGGTGGCGTTGGACAGGTTGCCGGTCGGCGAGCCCTCGGCGGAGCTGGCGCTCGACCCGTAGCCGACCAGGTCCTTCACCCCGGGCTGCGTCGCGCAGCCCGAACCGCAGGTCAGCGCCGTGCCGTTGGTGACCAGTGCGACCTTGCCGGAGGTCGCGGCCAGGTTGAGGGTCCCGGTGGCGTCCGGCGTCGGCAGCGCCGCGCCCGTCCCGGCCCCGGCGGCCTCCTGCACCAGGAGGAAACGCCCCGGCGCGATCGTGCCGGACAGGGTGGTCCGGCCCCAGGACGTGCCGCCCGCCGAGGCGTACTGCACCGTCCAGCCGGTGACGGACACCGGCGCGGTGCCGCGGTTGTACAGCTCGATGAAGTCGTTGGCGTACGGGGCACCGGAGTTGCCGCCCCCGCCGTACACCTGGCTGATCACCACGTCGGGTGACGTCGCCTGGGCGACGCCGCCGGGCAGCGCCAGCAGCGCCCCCACCACGGCTGCGGCGGACGCCCCCGCCATCGCTCTGCGCCGGACTCGCTGGGTACTCCGCATGAGCTTCCTCCTGACGGCCGCTCGGGCTGGTGGCCCGGCGGTCTGAGCACGGACAAGAAAGTTCGGGCGCTGCGGTTCTAGCAACGCCACCCGATCCCTACCGTGCGCGGCGGGCGACGGCCAGATGTACGGCGGAAGAATGGTTCGTGAGGCGACAAGTGGGAAGCGGGGTTCCGGGCAAGCCCAGCGGGACGCGCTGTCAGTGCCGCCCCCTAGGTTGGGGGTTGTCGGTGAGCGGGGCCGCGAACAGGCCCCGTCTCGCCTCCCGTCTCCGTTGCCCGAAAACCCGAAAGGGGACTTCGTCGTGTCCGTCGCCGTGGAAGAGCAGGTCACCTACCTCGAACTGTCCGAGGAGGAGGGGAGCGCGCACAAGTTCTACGAGGTGCGGCTCGCCGGCAGTACGGTGACGGTCCGGTACGGGCGGATCGGCGAGGAGGGGCAGGCCAAGTCGACCAGCTTCCCGAGCGCCGAGAAGGCCGCGGCGTCGGCGGCCAAGAAGATCGGCGAGAAGGTCCGCAAGGGCTACGCGCCGGCCGTCCAGGGCGTGCGCCAGCGCCGGGCGGTGACCAGGCGGCAGCTCGTCAGCACCCGTTCGACGGCGAACCAGGCGCCGCTGCTGTGGCGGTTCCGCTCCGGCTCGCCGGCCTTCGGCGTCTTCGTCGGCGAGGAGCACGCCTGGGTCGGCAACGAGCGCGGCGACGTCTACACCCTCACCCACGACGGCGAGGTCACCGCCCGGTTCGGCCTGCCGGACGGCGTCAAGTGCATCGTCGCCGACGACTGGTGGATCTACGCGGGCTGCGACGACGGCAAGGTGTACGACCTGGGTGGGAAGGTCCCCCGGGTGGCGTACGAGATAGCCGAGGACGTGGACATCTTCTGGCTCGACATCCACGACGGCGTCCTCGGCGTCGCCGACGAACGCGGCGGGCTGACCACCGTCGACCACGAGGACGAGTTCCAGTGGCGCCGCAAGGCCGAGGGTCGCTCCGGCTGGATGGTGCGCTGCGACGCGGACGGCGTCTACCACGGCCACTCGCGCGGCGTCGCCCGCTACGCGGCGCGCGGCGGCGACCAGCTGTGGCACACCGCGACCAAGGGCGAGGTGCTGTTCGGCTGGCAGGAGGCCGACGAGGTGTTCGCCGGCACCGGGCGCGGCTGGGTGCACCGGCTGCGCAAGTCCGACGGCTCCGAGGTCGCCGCCTACCGCTGCGACGCCGCCGTGTTCTCCTGCGCGGCCTCCCCGGACGGCGAGTACGTCTTCGCCGGGGACAACCACTCCTCGGTGTACTGCTTCGCCGCCGACGGCACCCGGTTGTGGAAGCTCGCCACCGGCTGCGGCTCCGCGTACAGCATGCAGTACCGGGACGGGCGGCTCTACCTGGTGACCACGGACGGCTCGCTCGCCTGCCTGGACGCGAGCGAGCAGGCCGTCCGGGCGGCCGAGGGCGGGACGCTGCCGGCCACCGCCGAGGTGCGTAACGCCGGCTGGGAGGCGGTTCGGCCGGGCACGGCCCTGGAGACGGTGGTCACCGGCACCGGCGGCCTGCCCGGCGGCGGGATCGAGGTCGAGTGCGTGCAGGACGGCGCCCGGCTGCGGGTGCGGGTGGTGTCGGCGGGCTTCGACCCGGGCCGGCGGGTGCAGTTCCCGAAGGACGTCCGGGTCGCGGGGGCGCGGTACCTGGTCGCCGAGGTGCGGGAGTCCGCCTCGGGCGGCTTCTACCGGGCGCGCGGCGAGATCAAGCGCCTGCTCTGAACACCCCCGGTGCGGGGGCGGGAACCACAGCGGCGCCGCCCCGGGCCGGGGTCAGGGCGGAGGTTCGGCCAGAGGTGAGACCTTAGC
>NZ_JBHVWW010000019.1:58799-71524 GCF_042882025.1 Kitasatospora sp. NPDC058243 | reverse complement strand
TTTTTTTCCGAAAGGGCGCGAGAAAACACCACCCCCCCCCCCAACCCACCCGATGGGCAAGACCACACCCCCCCCCCCCCCCCCCCCGGGCCGGGATCAGGCCGGAGTTCAGGCCAGAGCTGAGACCTGAGCTCAGGCCAGCCGCAGCACCAGCTTGCCGGTGTTCTCCCCGCGGAAGAGCATCCCGAGGACGGTCGGGAAGTCGTCCACCGTCCCCTCCACCACGTGCTCCTTGACCTTGATCCGGCCGTCCGCGATCCAGCCCGCGAGCTCCCGGGCCGCCTCCGGGTAGCGGGGCGCGTAGTCGAACACCACGAAGCCCTCCATCCGGGCCCGCCGCACCAGCAGTGACAGGTAGTTGGACGGGCCCTGCACGGCGGTCTCGTTGTTGTACTGGCTGATCGCCCCGCAGAGCACCACCCGGGCGTGCATCGCGAGCCGGGTGAGCGCGGCGTCCAGGACGTCCCCGCCGACGTTGTCGAAGTACACGTCGATGCCGTCGGGCGCGTGGTCGCGCAGCGCCTTGCGGAGGTCCTCGGAGTGGTAGTCGATCGCCGCGTCGAAGCCCAGTTCCCCGGTGAGCAGCGCGCACTTCTCGGGGCCGCCCGCGATGCCGACCACCCGGCAGCCCTTGATCCTGGCGATCTGCCCGACCAGGCTGCCGACGGCCCCGGCGGCGCCGGAGACCACCACGGTCTCGCCCTCCTTGAGCGCCCCGACGTTCAGCAGCCCGAAGTAGGCGGTCATCCCGGGCATGCCGAGCGCGCCGAGGTACGTCGACAGCGGCGCGAGCGCGGGGTCGACCTTCAGCGCGCCCTTGCCGTCCGAGACCACGTACTCCTGGACGCCGAAGCTGCCGACCACGTGGTCGCCGACGCGGAACTTCGGGTGGTCGGACTCGACGACCTCGACCACGGACCCGGCCCGCATCACCTCGCCCAGCCCGACCGGCGGCAGGTAGGACGGCCGGTCGTCCAGCCACCCGCGCATCGCCGGGTCCAGCGACACGTACCGCGTCCGTCCCACGAACTCCCCGGGCCCGGCCGCCCCCACCGGCTCCGACCCGTGTGCCCAGTCCTCCGCCCGCACCTCCCCGACCGGCCGACGGGCGAGGCGGATCTGACGGTTGGTCGCGGTCATGACGTCTCCTGGGGGCGCGCGCGGGCCTGCACTGGAGGCCCGAGTCTAAGCAAGCGCTTAGTCATCTGACCAGTGCCCGCCCGGCGCGTCGACGTCAGCGGCCTGGCCGGTAGTAGGCGTCGAGGGGTGCGCGCGCCTCGTCGAACAGGGCCGGGCCGTCCTGGGCCACCGTCGGCCAGGCGCCCGACTGCGGGTTGAGCTCGACGAGTTGCTCGGTGGAGAGCGCGAAGACCACCCGGCCGAGGCCGGAGCGGACGATGCCGCCGGCGCACATGCCGCAGGGCTGGCAGCTGGTGTAGAGGGTGGTGCGGGCGGCCAGGTCCGGGTCGAGTTCGCGGGCCGCCCAGCGGGCGAGCTTCAGCTCCGGGTGGGCCGTGATGTCGTCGTCGCGCCGTACCGTGTTGTGTGCCTCGGCGAGGATCGCGCCGTCCGGGCCGGCCAGCAGGGAGCCGTACGGTGCGTCGCCCAGGGCGACCGCCCGGGCCGCGAGGGCGACGGCGCGCCGCAGGAGGGTTTCGTCGGCCGGGGTGATCACGATCGGTCCTTCCAGTGGGTGGCCACGGTGGTGAGCGCCTGCCAGGCCGCGCGGGGCCGACGGGTCTCCTCCGGATCGCCGTGGTAGGGGTCGAGGACGACGGTGTCCGCGCCGAGCAGCCGCAGCTGGTCGAGGTCGTCGAGGACCTGCTCGACGGTGCCGACCCCGGCGGGCCGCTCGGGATCGTCGACCGGCGCCTCGGTGATCCGCAGGGCGATGCGGGGGGAGAACCCCGGCAGCGAGTGCTCCGCCAGGATGGAGCGCATCAGGGGCAGGGGGAGCCGCAGCGGGTGCCAGGCATCGCCGAACCTGACCGCGCGCCGGATCGCCGCCTCGCTGTGGCCGCCGACCCAGACGGGCGTCGGGGCGGCGTGGCCCCCCGTCCCCGTCCCCGCCCCCGGAGTCTCCGGACGCCAGGCGTCCCGCAGCACGCCCAGGTACTCGTCGGTCAGCCGGCCGCGCGCGGCGAACGGCACGCCGAGCGCGTCGAACTCCTGCCGCGCCCAGCCGACGCCCACCCCGAGGACGAACCGGCCGCCGCTGAGCCGGCTGAGGTTGGCGGCCAGCCGGGCCGTCAGCAGCGGGTGCCGATAGGGCAGGATCAGCACGCTCGTGCCCAGCCGCAGGTCCGTGGTGAGACCGGCCAGCCAGGACAGCGTGGTGAACGGCTCGTAGAACGGCTCCGGGTACCGCACGGCCACGTCCGGGGTGATGGTCACATGGTCCGACAGCATGAGGAGGTCGAAGCCGAGCCCCTCCGAGGTCCGCGCCCATTCGCGCAGCACGCCGGGGTCCGTCCCGGGCCCGAAGTTCGGTACGTTGACGCCAAGTTGCATGGACCGAGGCTATCCCGGTGATCATGGCCGACGGAACCGAACCATCCCGGTGATCATCGCTCTCCGCCGTGGTTCTGCCGGTAGGATCGCAAAATGGCCGTGAATCTCGACGACGTCGACTGGCAGATCATCGGACAGCTGCAACGGGAGGCCCGGATCTCCCTCAGCGAGCTGGGGCGGCGGGTGAACCTCAGCTCGTCCGCCACCACGGAACGGGTGCGGAACCTGGAGACGCTGGGCGTCATCACCGGCTACCACGCCGTGGTCGACCTGGCCAAGGTCGGCTACCCCGTGCTCGCCGTCGTCCGGCTGAAGTACCCGGGCAACCGGCACGAGCCGCTGCGCCGGCTGCTCGCCGAGCGGCGGGAGCTCCTGGAGTGCCTGCGCACCACCGGCGACGACTGCTACACCCTCAAGGTCGCCGCGACCTCCATGGAGCATCTGGAGACGCTCGTGGACGAGCTGGCCGGCTTCGGCAGCACGACCACGAGCGTCGTCTACAGCCAGACGCTGCCCACCCGCGGCCCCGACCGGCCCTGAGCCGCCGCGCCCCTCGGCGCGGCCGGTCGCCGGGTCAGCCGTGCCCGGTCGAGGGCTGCCAGCCGAGGGCGGGGCCGAGGCGGGTGGCGAGGTCGGTGAGGATCTGCACGTAGTCCTGGTGGTCGAAGGTGAACGGCAGGGCGAAGGCGACCTCGTCGACCTCCTGGTAGCCGGCGTGGGCGTGCAGCCGCTCGGCGATCTCCTCGGACGGGCCGACCAGGTCGGGCGCGAACACCATCCGGGCCGGGCCCTGCGGGGCGAGGGTGCGCGGGGTGCGGGCGAGGGCGTACGCCTGGTACTTGGCGCGCTGTTCGGGGCTGGCACCGTCGGTGGGGATGACGACGAGGCCCTGGGAGACGCGGGCGCGCTCGCCGTGGGGGTGCTGGGCGCGGAAGGCGCGGATCTGGGTGCGCTGGATCTCGGCGAAGTCCTCGGACTCCCCGGGCTCCCCGGCCTCCCCGGCCTTGACGATGCTGCTGGTGAGCAGGTTGAGCCCGTGCTCGCCGGCCCAGCGGGCGGAGCGCAGGCTGCCGGCGCCGTACCAGAGCCGGGAGGCGAGGCCGGGGGAATGCGGCTGGACCCGGCGGGAGTACACCTCGATGCCCTCGGTGCCGGCGAAGTCGGAGGCGGGTTCGCCGCGGACGAGGCCGAGGAGGCGCTCGGCGCGGCCGGTCCCGAAGTCCTCGTGCTCGCCGGTGTCGGGGTGGAGCGCGCCGCGGACCCGGTCGTAGTGGGTGGGCGGGCCGACGCTGAAGCCGGGGTTGAGGCGGCCGCCGGACAGGATGTCGACGGTGGCGAGGTCCTCGGCGAGGCGCAGCGGGTTCTCCCAGCCGAGCGGGGTGACGGCGGTGCCGAGGTGGATGCGGCTGGTGCGCTGGGAGGCGGCGGCGAGGACGGCGACGGGGGAGGAGATCCCGTACTGGAGGTGGCGGTGGCGCAGCCAGGCGCTGTCGAAGCCGAGCTGCTCGCCGAGGGTGATGAGGTCGAGGGTGGACTCGTGGCCCCGGCGCGGGTCGGCCTCGTCGAACAGTCCGATGGTCAGGAAGCCGAGTTTCCGCAGCGGTCGTGGGGTCGGCGGCATGGTGGGTGGCTCCGGGTGGTGTGAGGCGGCCCCGGGAGGGCCGGGCGGGTGGTGCCCGTCGAACGTACGCAGGCGGCTCGCGTCCCCACAAGATCGGCGCGGGATCGGACATCGGCGCGCAACACGGCGCAATCCCCCCTCAATACCGACCCGGTACGGGGCGGGGGGGGGGGGGGGCGCCCCCCCCGGGGGGGGGGCGGGGGGCGGCCCCAGGACGAGCGGGACGGGTGGGACGGGGTCAGCGGTCCCAGCGGTAGAACTCGTGCGCCATGGCGTCCTTCGGCTCGCGCCAGGTGGCCGGGTCGTAGGCCTGGACGAAGGCGGTCAGCTGGTCACTGACGGACCGGAACTCCGGGTGGCCGATGACCTTGGCGACGGCCGGGCCCGGCGGGCGGTCGGCCTCGATGAGGTGCAGGTAGACGTCGCCGAACTGGAACAGGCTGCGGCCGGTGACGCCGATCAGGTGCGGCAGTTCACCCTGGTCGGACGTGGCGAACACCTCGGCGATGTCCGGTGCCGCCTCCGGCTTCATCCGGGCGACGATCAGGGCGCGGTGCATCCCGGTCACCGCTCCGCCGCCCGCTTCTCGACCTTCTCGCGGATCAGCTCCAGCTGGATCCGGGAGTTGCGGTTGATGTGGTTGACCATGCCGTGGTCGTCGACCGGGGCGGTGGGCTTCATCGCGAAGTCCTGGATCCAGCGCATCCTCGTCCCGGCCGGGACCTCCGCGTACTCCCAGCGGATGTCCATGAACTCGAACGGGCCGGGCTCGACCCGGCGGGCGCGCACCGCGAGCGAGGACTTGTCGGTGGTGCGCTCGGAGACCCAGCTCCACACCTGGCCGTTCTCGTCCGGGTGCATGGTGAGCCGGAAGCGGACGCTGTCGCCGTCGCGCTCCAGCACCTCCACCGAGGCGTACTCGCTGAAGAGGTCCGGCCAGTTCTCCAGGTCGTTGGTGATCTCCCAGACCAGGTCGAGGGGGGCGGCGATGACGATCTCGTTGTCGGTGTGTCCGGGCATCTCAGGCACCAGCTTTCGGGGAGAGGAGGGAGGTGTTGACGAGCTCCAGGAACTCGGCCGGGGTCTTGGCGGACTCGGCGCCCGAGGTGACCTTGAGGCCGTGCCGGTTCTCCAGTTCGCCGACGACGCCGAGCAGGCCGAGCGAGTCGACGCCGAACTCGTCGAACTGCGCGCCCGGACGCTCCAGGTGGAGCGGGTCGACGGTGACGCCGGCCCGGGCCTGGATCAGGGCGGCCAGCTCGGGATAGCTGAGGGTGTTGCTCACGGGGTGTCCCTTCGGTGGAATTGCGGGTGCGGTCTCAGGGCCGGTCTCCGCACCGGAGCACCAGCGCGGAGTTGGAACCCATCAGCCCGCGGCTGAGCACCAGTGCGGTGCGCAGTTCGGCCGGACGGGCGCGGCCGGTCACCAGGGCGAGGTCGTGGCTGACCTCGGTGACGTTCGGGGTGGGCGGCAGCACGCCGTCCTCCATGGCCAGGACGGCGGCCGCCACGTCCAGCAGCGGCGCGCCGCAGTAGGCCCGTCCGGTACCGGACTTGGGGGCGGTGACCGGGACGCGTTCGGCCGCCGGGCCGAGCGCGTCGGCCAGTGCGAGCGCCTCGGCCCGGTCGGCGGCCGGGACGCCGAGCGCGTCCGCGAAGACCACGTCGATCTCCTCGGGCGCGATCCTGGCCTCGTCCAGCGCGATGCGGATCGCGGCGGCCAGCCCCTCGCGGGACTCCTCCCAGCGGGAGGCCCCGGTGAAGGTGGAGCCGTGTCCGGCCAGGTGGGCCCGGACGGCGGCGCCGCGCTGCCGGGCCGCCTGCTCGTCCTCCAGCAGCAGCATCGCGCCGCCCTCGGCGGGGGCGAAGCCGCAGGCCTGCGCGGTGAACGGCAGATAGGCCCGGTCGGGCTGCCCGGCGAGGCTGACCTCCGGGTAGCCGAGCTGGCAGACCATCGAGTACGGCGCCAGCGGTGCCTCGGCGGCGCCGGCCACCACCGCGTCGGTGCCGCGCTCGATCGTGCGGGCCGCGTGCGCGAGCGCGTCCAGGCCGCCGGCCTCGTCGCTGGCGACCACCCCGCACGGGCCCTTGTAGCCGCCGCGGATCGAGATCTGGCCGGTGCTGGCCGCGTAGAACCAGGCGATGGACTGGTACGGGCCGACGAACTGCGGCCCCTGGCCCCAGAGCTGCTGGAGCTCGCGCTGGCCGAACTCGCCGCCGCCGGAGCCGGCCGCGGTCACCACCCCGACCGCGAAGGGATGTTCGGGGTCGGGGTGGAACCCGGCGTCCGCCACCGCCAGGTCGGCGGCGGCCATCGCGTAGTGCGTGAACCGGTCGGTCTGCACCAGGTACCGGCTGTCGATCGCGGCCCGCGGGTCGAAGTCCCGCACCTGGCCGGCGACGCGCAGCGGCAGCCCGTCGCAGCCCTCGCGGGTGATCCGGTCGAGGACGCTCACGCCCTGCCTGGTGGCCTTCCAGAAGGCGTCGGCCCCAACGCCGTTCGGCGCCACCACGCCGAGGCCGGTGACCACCGCCCGGCGGCCCTGCTGACGTGACGTCATGACACTCACCCCGTTCTGTTGAGCACGACGGCGGACTGGAATCCGCCGAATCCGCTGCCGACCGAGAGGATGTGGCTCAGCGGCAGCTCGCGCGCGGTGCGCGGCACGTAGTCGAGGTCGCACTCCGGGTCGGGAGTCTCGTAGTTGGCGGTCGGCGGCACCACGCCGTGGGCCAGCGCCAGGGTGCAGGCGACCACCTCGATGGCGCCGATCGCGCCGAGCGAGTGCCCGACCATCGACTTGATGGAGCTCATCGGCGTCCGGTAGGCGTGGGCGCCGAGCGAGCGCTTGACGGCGGCGGTCTCGTGCCGGTCGTTCTGCTTGGTGCCCGAACCGTGCGCGTTGACGTAGCCGACGTCGGTGCGGTCCACCCGGGCGTGGGCGAGCGCGTCGTCGATCGCCCGGGACATCTCCAGCCCCTCCTGAGTGAGGCCGGTCATGTGGTAGGCGTTGCCGAAGGTGGCGAAGCCGCCGATCTCGCCGTAGATCCGGGCGCCGCGGCGGCGGGCGTGCTCCAGTTCCTCCAGCACCAGGACGGCGCCGCCCTCGCCGAGGACGAAGCCGTCCCGGTGGGCGTCGAAGGGCCGGGAGGCGTGCTCCGGGTCGTCGTTGCGCTCGCTGGTGGCCTTGATGGCGTCGAAGCAGGCGACGGTGATCGGCGAGATCGGCGAGTCGGAGGCGCCGGCGATGCAGATGTCGGCGCGCCCCTCCTCGACGGCCTGGAAGCCGTAGCCGATCGCGTCGAGGCCGGAGGTGCAGCCGGTGGAGACGGTCTGCACCGGGCCGTGCGCGCCGGTGCGCTCGGCGACCGTGGAGGCCAGCGTGCTGGGCGCGAAGGCCCGGTGCAGCTGCGGTTCGGCCCGCTGGTGGTCGACGTCCCAGCGGGCGCCGCCGGCGCTGACCAGAGCGTAGTCGTGCTCCAGTCGGGTGGTGCCGCCGACGGCGGTGCCGAGCGAGACGGCGATCCGCCACGGGTCCTCGGCGGCCAGGTCCAGGCCCGCGTCGGCGATCGCCTCGTCCGCCGCGACCATCGCGAACTGCACGTAGCGGTCGGCCCGCTGGATGTCCGCCGGGCTCAGCCCGTGGGCCGCCGGGTCGAAGTCGACCTCGGCGGCGATCCGGGAGCGGAACCCGGTGGGGTCGAAGAGCGTGATGCCCCGGGTGGCGGTGCGGCCGGCGGTGAGGAGCTCCCAGAACGCCCGGACCCCGACCCCGCCGGGCGCGACGACGCCGATCCCGGTGACGGCGACGCGCCGGGTCACGAGGCCACCTTGGCGTGTTCCGGCGGCCCGGCGGCGCCGGTCTCCTCGGTGTCCACGTGGCCGAGCTCGGGGCGGGGGGCGAGCGGGCCGAGGTGGAACACCATCCGGGCCTCGGTGTCGCCGACGTTGCGGAAGCGGTGGCGCATGTTGATCGGGATCATCAGGCCCTGGTTGGGCCTGATCGGACGGCTCTCGCCGTCCAGGTCCACCTCCAGGTCGCCGCTGACCACGAACACGAACTCCTCGGAGTACGGGTGGTAGTGCTCGCCGATCCGCTCGCCGGGCTGGACGATCGCCAGCCCCATGAACCCGCTGGTCGCCCCGCAGGTGGTCGGGGTGAGCATGGCGCGCAGGTCGCCGCCGCGCCGACGGTTCTCCGGTGCCTCGTCGACGTGCACGATCCGTGGGTACTGCGTGGTCATGGTGTTTTCCTCCGAGAGATGCGGCTGGTTCTTCAGTTGTCCTGCGAGCTGCGGTCGGTGACCGGGTTCATGGCGCGGGCGGCGAGGGCGGCGGCGAGCCCGGTGGCGGTGCGCAGGTCGCCCTGCGGGCCGAGGTCGAGCAGCCGGCCGAGCGCGGCGGCCTCCTGGTCGCCCGCCACGCCGAGGGCGGCCGCCGGGTCGGCCTCGGCCGGCACCCGCAGGTCGACCAGGCGCACCACCACGTCCGCCCGGTGGAACACGGTGCTGGCCGCGACCGGGCCGGTCGGGTCGGCGGTGGCGAGGTTGTCGTAGTCGGCGAGCAGCTCGGCGACGGCCTGCCCCTCGCCCGGGCGGACGGGGTACAGCACGGCGTTCCGGTGCAGCCGGGCGGAGGTCGGGGAGCTGGCGATCGCCTGGTGCTTCGCCGGCAGCGCGGCCCGGGCGAAGAAGGCGCGCGCGGCCTGCGGGTCGCCCAGCTGGCGGGCCTCCTCCAGGTACGGGTTGATCGCCTCCTCGACGGCCCGCACCTCCGGCTGCATCGCCACGTGGCGCAGCGCGTCGCCGAGGTTGCCGACCACCTCGACGGCCCGGACCACCCGGTTGCCGTGCATGAACAGCGAGGTGCGGCGCAGCCGGGTGTGCTCGTCCACCTCGGCCCGGGGCGAGGCGTAGCCGGACAGGATCCGGGCCACCTCGTGCTCGCTGCCGGGCTTGACCGTGAAGGTGAGCGCGTGCCGGACCACGCCGTCCGGGCCGGGCTCGGCCTTCGGCGGGCCGACGTGCCCGGCGGGCTCGGTGCGCGGCAGGCCGGGCGGCACCTCCAGCGGGGCCCGGGTGCCGGTGGAGCCGGCCGCCGAGGTCTCGCGCAGGATGCCGTAGCGCAGCGAGCGGAAGTTGTCGCTGACGCAGCCGTGCATCGGCTTGACCATCTCGCGGTGGGCGGGGCTGTCCACCCACTCCAGGAAGGTGTCCTGGTCCTCCCACTCGCTGGTGATCAGCCACTGGCGGGGGTCGTTGATCGACTGGCACAGCTGGTCGCTGACATGGCCGGGCACCGAGGCCACCTGGTGGCGCAGCTGCTCGTAGACGTCGAGGAAGCGCTGCTGGGCGCCGTCCTGGATCTCCAGCATCAGTACCACCCGGAGCCGGGTGTCGGAGTCGGCCTGCTGCTTCCGCTGCGGTTCGGACAGAGTTGTCATGGTCCACTTTCTGCTCTGGGCCGCACGTTGCGGGCCGCGGTGGGCCGCGTCCGGGGGGTGCTCCCGGCTTGGGAGGGCGGTGCGACGGCGATCGGCCCGGTCGGTCGGCGCCAGGCCTGAAGTCGATCGTGAGCGGCGTACCGGGGTGCCGCGATATTTGCGGGCCATCCGGGCGAAGAGGCGGCACAAGCACCCTCGGGCGGGGGATGGAAGAGCGGGGCCCCCGGTCGTGCGGTCGCGTCGAGGGCGGCCCCGATCCCAGCCACCGGTCCGCTGAATCCCCTGACAGGGCGGAGCAATTGATGAATCCGAAGGTTGACGACCGGGTGCCGGTCCTGATCGTGGGAGGGTCGCTGGTCGGGCTGTCGGCCTCGCTCTTCCTCGGCCGACTGGGTGTCAGGCACCTGCTGGTCGAGAAGCACGCCGACACCTCGCATCACCCGCGTGGCCGAGGCAACAACGTCCGCACGATGGAGCTGTACCGGGTGGCCGGGATCGAGCCGGCGATCCGCGAGGCGGCGTCGGTCCTCGCCCCGAACCACGGCATCCTCCAGGCGCCCTCGCTGACCGGCGCCGAGCAGGAGTGGCTGTTCCGGGAGATCGACCCCGGCGGGCGGCTCGCCCGGTTCAGCCCCAGCTCGTGGTGCCTGTGCAGCCAGAACGACCTGGAGCCGGTGCTGCTGCGCGCCACCCGCGACCTCGGCGGCGACGTCCGCTTCAACACCGAGCTGGTCTCCTTCGAGCAGGACGCCGAGGGCGTCACCTCGGTGCTGCGCAGCCGGGAGACCGGCGAGGAGCGCCGGGTGCGCTCGGACTACCTGATCGCGGCGGACGGCCCGCGCAGCCCGGCCCGCGAGCGCCTGGGCATCGGCCAGAGCGGCCAGGGCGAGCTGTTCCACAACGTCAGCATCACCTTCCGCGCCAAGCGGCTGGCCGACGTGGTCGGGGACCGGCACTTCATCGCCTGCTACCTGACCAACCCGGAGGCGGACGGCGCGCTGCTGCCGGTGGACAACCAGGAGGAGTGGGTCTTCCACGCGCCCTGGCACCCCGAGCACGGTGAGCCGCTGGAGGCGTTCACCGACGAGCGCTGCGAGCGGCACATCCGCACCGCCGTCGGCCTGCCGGAGCTCGACGTCGAGGTGACCGGCCGGGCGCCCTGGCACGCCGCCGAGCGGGTGGCCGAGCGGTACGGCGCCGGGCGGGTCTTCCTCGCCGGGGACTCCGCGCACGAGATGTCGCCGACCGGCGCGTTCGGCTCCAACACCGGCATCCAGGACGCGCACAACCTGGCCTGGAAGCTCGCCGCGGTGCTCTGCGGGTGGGCCGGGCCGGAACTGCTGGAGACGTACGGGCAGGAGCGGCGCCCGGTCGCGCAGGTGACCAGCGAGCGGGCCTCGGCCCGCTCGGCCGAGCACAGCCACCCCGGGTACGCGGTGGTGCCGGGTGCCGGGCGGCAGACCGGGGTGCTCGGGGTGGCGCTCGGCTACCGCTACCCGGTGGGCGCGGTGACCGGGACGGACCCGGCGGGCGCGGTCGTCCCCGAGAAGTTCGAGTCGGCCGGGGAGCCGGGCAGCCGCGCCCCGCACCAGTGGCTGCTGCGGGCGGGCGTGCGCCTGTCCACGCTGGACCTGTACGAGCAGGCGATGGTGCTGCTCACCGGCCCCGAGGGCGCGGCCTGGCAGGCCGGGGCGCGGCGGGCGGCCGACCGGCTGGCCGTCCCGCTGGACGCCTACCGGATCGGCGGCGGCGCCGAGGACGACCTGGCGCCGGAGCCGGGCGCGGACTTCGCGGAGTTGCACGGGATCGGCCCGGCCGGCGCCGTGCTGGTCCGGCCGGACGGCTTCGTCGCCTGGCGCTCGACGGGCGCGGCGGACGACCCGGAGGCGGAGGTCGCCGGGGCCCTGCGGGCGGTGCTGAGCCTGTAGGGCGTGGCCGACAACGGGACCTGCCCGCCGGTTTCGCAACCGGCGGGCAGGTCTTCGTGTGTGTGGGGCGGATGCGGCCGGAGCCGCCGTCCGGCGGCCGTCGGTCAGGGTGAGGCGAGGTCGGACGGGTCGGTGTTGGCGCCGCACAGGAGGACGGCGACCCGCTCGCCCTCCGCGTGGTCGAGGGCCGCCAGGGCGGTGGAGGCCGCGTACTCGACGGCGATGCGGTGGTCCTCCCAGAGCCGGCGGCGGGCGCGCACGATGGCCTCGTCGTCGACCAGGACGGACCGGACGCCCTCGTGGCGGGCGGCGTGGACGGCGAGGGCGGTGGCGCGGCGGGCGCCGAGGGCGTCCTGGGCCACGGAGGACACCGGGACGTCGACGGGGTGGCCGGCGGCGAGGGCGGCGTGCAGGGCCCGGCTGCCCTCCGGCTCCACCGCGACCACCCGGACGCCGTGCTCGCGGGCCGCGACGGCCACCCCGGCGAACAGCCCGCCGCCGCCTACCGACACCACCACCGTGTCCAGCCCGGGGACCCGGGCGCGGATCTCCTCCAGCACGGTGCCCGCGCCGGCGGCGATCAGCGGGTGGTCGTAGGCGTGCGAGGCCAGCGCCCCACTGGCCGCCGCGAACTCCTCGCAGGCCGCCAGCGCCTCCGCGTACTCCCGGCCGACCAGCCGCACGTCGGCGCCGTACGAGCGCAGCCGCGCCAGCTTCACCGGGGAGGCCGTCTCGGGCAGGAACACCGTGGCGCGCACGCCGAGCTCGCGCGCCGCCCAGGCGCAGGCCAGCCCGGCGTTGCCGCCCGAGGCGATGGTGACCCCGGCCTCCGGCAGGGTGCCCGCCTCGGCGTGCGCGAGCAGGAAGTTCTGCGCGCCGCGGGCCTTGAAGCTGCCGGTGTGCTGAAGGAACTCCAGCGCCAGCCAGGTCCGCCCGTGGTCGTCCCCGGGGGCGACCGCGACCGGCCGCACCCTCCCGGCGATCCGCTCACCGGCGGCCTTGACCTCGTCGTACGTCAATCGGTCCATCGTGCCTGCTCCTCAAGCCGGGTGCGTCGCCTCTGGGCTTGACGGTACGTCGCGGGCGCGGGACGAGGAAAGGATCACGGTCGGGGGGAAACAGGGAGAGGAGCCGGGGTCGAAAAAAAAAGGGGGGGGGAGGGGGGAGACAAGGGAGAGGGAAACGGGGGAAGGGGGGACGGGGGGGGGGGGAGGGAGGGCA
>NZ_JBHVWW010000019.1:42980-58789 GCF_042882025.1 Kitasatospora sp. NPDC058243 | reverse complement strand
CCCTGGCTCTCCTCTACTCACCTCGTCGACAGTCCCAGACTACCGCACCCGCTTGCCCACCCCCCCCTCCACCCCCCATACCGGGGCGCGGGGAGGAGGTCGCCAGGGCCTAGGGAACCGGGCGGAGGGTGACCGGTCTGGGGGTGAGGGCGCGCAGCACCAGGTCGATCCGGATCCTGGCGGCCCCGGCGCGCTGGAGGGCGGCGGCGACCGCCCGCAGTTCCTCGGGGCCGGTGCAGGCGAGGCGGAGCTCCAGGTCGGCGTCGCCGGCGAGGGAGAGTCCGCCCTGGACGGCCGGGTGCTCGGCCGCCAGCCGGTCGAAGTCGAGCGGGACCGGTCCGTAGCTGACCCGGGCGAGCGCGTGCAGCGCCCGGGCCGGCTCGGGTGGTTCCGGTTCGGGGTCAGGGTCCTCGGGGACCAGTTGGAGGGCGGTCACCGGTGCTGGAGCTGTGCGGTCGGGGCGGGGGCGAGCGGGGTGGCGGGTGCGGTGACGGGTGGGGCGACCAGGCGCGGGTCGAGGACGAGGGTGTCGATGCCGAGGGGGGCGGTGAGTGCGCGCAGGGCGGGTTCACCGAATTCGGTGAAGGCCTGGTCCGGCCCGAAGAGGGCGGCGAGCGACTCGGGGCTGGAGAAGCCGACGGCGCAGCGGCGGCCGTCGCGCAGGCGGAAGAGGCGGAGGGCGGTGGTGGTGCCGGTACTGGAGACGGTGACCGGAACGTGCCAGACGACGCGGGCCATGCGAGTGCTCCCGGGTGGGGTGGTGGTGCCTGCCGGAACTGCTGCTTCGACGCTAGGCCGGGTTCCGCCGGGCGTCGCCGGTCCTGACGCGGCGTTGACCGAATGAGGTGGTGCGTTGACGCACCCCTGACGGTCGGTTCACCCGAGTGGACTAAACCACTCCCTATCATTACGTAAACATCCCTATCGGATGGTATGTTTCCTGCGGATGAGGACGTTCGAGAGGATGGTCGCAGGTGGCGCAGTACTACTCGGTGGAACAGGTGGCCGAACTGCTCGGCCTGCACGTGCGCACCGTCCGCGGCTACATCCGCGACGGCCGGCTCGCCGCGACCAGGATCGGCAAGCAGTACCGGATCGCCCGTGCGGACCTGGAGGCCTTCACCGGCGCCCCGGCCGCCCCGCCCGCACCCGTGCCCGGTGCCGGCCCGCGGCGCGCCGAGGTGTCCGCCGTCGTCCGGATCGAGAACGTCGACCGGGCCGCCGCCGACCGGCTGTCCAACGCCGTGCTGGCCGCGATCGCCGGCCCGCGCGAGGGCGGCTGGCCGCTGCACGTCGAGACCGTCCACGACGAGGAGCGGGAGACCCTGCGGCTCGTCGTCCTCGGCGATCCGGCCGACACCGCCGCGCTGCTCGGCATCGTCCACACGATGACCTCGTCCATGCACTGAGACCTCGTCCAGGCGCTGACGCCGGCCGCGCCGGATGGCGTCGGTCACACCGGACCCGCATCGGGATCCGCATCGGGATCCGCATCGAACCCACATCGACCAGGGAGAACGGCAATGTCCGAGCAGTACGGCACGACGGTCCTGCGGCTGCCCGCCGAGGGCGCGCCGATCCGCGAGGAGCAGGACGCCATGGACGTGATCGGCGACGCGTTCGGCCGCGGCGCCTCCTGGGTGGTCGTCCCCGTCGCCCGGCTGCACCCGGACTTCTTCACGCTGCGCACCCGGGTCGCCGGCGGCATCGTGCAGAAATTCGTCAACTACCGCGTCGGCCTGGTGGTCCTCGGCGACATCGCCGACCACGTCGCGGCGAGCGACCCGCTGCGCGACTTCGTCCGGGAGAGCAACCGCGGCCGACAGCTCTGGTTCCTCGCCGACGAGACGGAGCTGGCGGCCCGGTTCGCCGAGGTCTGAGCGTTCTCCGCTTGCCCCGCACCCGCCCCGGGACCACGGTGGAGCTGACCGTCGGCGCGCCCCCGGGGCACCCGGCGCACGCTCCGGGGCGGGGGGAGGTGGAGCTAGGGGGCCGTGACGAGATATCTTGACGTCAAGACGTTGGAGACGTGAAGCGGAGTACCGATGACTGACTCGACCATCATCTATACGCACACCGACGAGGCTCCGGCCCTGGCGACCTACTCGTTCCTGCCGGTTGTCCAGGCATACGCCTCGACGGCGGGTGTGCGCGTGGAGACCCGCGACATCTCCCTGGCCGGGCGGATCATCGCGAGCTTCCCGGAGCGTCTCGCCGAGGGCCAGCGGATCGAGGACGCCCTCGCCGAGCTGGGCGACCTCGCCAAGACCCCGGGCGCCAACATCATCAAGCTGCCGAACATCTCGGCGTCCATCCCGCAGCTGAAGGCCGCCGTCGCCGAGCTGCAGGCGCAGGGCTACGCGCTCCCGGACTACCCGGACGACCCGCAGACCGACGAGGACAAGGACGTCCGCGCCCGTTACGACAAGGTCAAGGGCAGCGCCGTCAACCCCGTCCTGCGCGAGGGCAACTCGGACCGCCGCGCCCCGGGCTCGGTGAAGAACTACGCCAAGACCCACCCGCACCGCATGGGCGCCTGGTCGGCCGACTCCGAGACCAACGTCGCCACCATGGGCGAGAACGACTTCCGCTCCACCGAGAAGTCCGCCGTGATCGCCGCCGACGGCGCGCTGCGCATCGAGCTGGTCGCCGAGGACGGCAGCGCCACCGTGCTGCGCGAGCGCGTCCCGGTGCTGGCCGGCGAGGTCGTCGACGCCTCGGTGATGCGCGTCGCCGCCCTGCGCGAGTTCCTGACCGCCCAGGTCGAGCGCGCCAAGGCCGAGGGCGTGCTGTTCTCGGTCCACCTCAAGGCCACCATGATGAAGGTCTCCGACCCGATCATCTTCGGCCACGTGGTCCGCGCCTTCTTCCCGAAGACCTTCGCCAAGTACGGCGAGGTGCTGGTCGCCGCCGGTCTGGACCCGAACAACGGCCTCGGCGGCATCCTCAACGGCCTGGACGGCGTGCCGCACCTGGGCGCGGAGATCAAGGCCTCGTTCGAGGCCGAGCTCGCCGAGGGCCCGGCCCTGGCGATGGTCGACTCGGACAAGGGCATCACCAACCTGCACGTCCCGAGCGACGTCATCGTCGACGCCTCGATGCCGGCCATGATCCGCACCTCCGGCCACATGTGGGGCCCGGACGGCCAGGAGGCCGACACCCTCGCCGTGCTGCCGGACAGCAGCTACTCCGGCGTGTACCAGGCCGTCATCGACGACTGCCGCGCCCACGGCGCCCTGGACCCGGCCACCATCGGCTCCGTCCCGAACGTCGGTCTGATGGCCCAGAAGGCCGAGGAGTACGGCAGCCACGACAAGACCTTCGAGATCGCCGCGGCCGGCACCGTCCGCCTCGTCGACGCCGAGGGCAACGTGGTGCTGGAGCAGGCCGTCCAGCCGGGCGACATCTTCCGCGCCTGCCAGACCAAGGACCTGCCGATCCAGGACTGGGTCAAGCTGGCCGTCACCCGCGCCCGCGCCACCGGCGACCCGGCGGTGTTCTGGCTGGACGAGAACCGCGCCCACGACGCCGTCCTGATCGAGAAGGTCAAGAAGTACCTGCCGGAGCACGACACCACCGGCCTGCAGATCGAGATCAAGTCCCCGGTCGAGGCCACCACGTTCTCGCTGGAGCGCATCCGCCGCGGCGAGGACACCATCTCGGTGACCGGCAACGTGCTGCGCGACTACCTGACCGACCTGTTCCCGATCCTGGAGCTGGGCACCAGCGCCAAGATGCTGTCGGTCGTCCCGCTGATGGCGGGCGGCGGCCTGTTCGAGACCGGCGCCGGCGGCTCCGCCCCGAAGCACGTCCAGCAGCTGGTCAAGGAGAACTACCTGCGCTGGGACAGCCTCGGCGAGTTCTTCGCCCTGGCCGCCAGCTTCGAGCACCTGGCCACCAGCACCGACAACGCCCGCGCCCAGGTGCTGGCCGACACCCTGGACCGCGCCACCGGCACCTTCCTCAACGAGGACAAGTCGCCGAGCCGCCGCCTCGGCGGCATCGACAACCGCGGCAGCCACTTCTACCTGGCCCTGTACTGGGCCCAGGAGCTGGCCCAGCAGACCGCCGACGCCGAGCTGGCCCAGGCGTTCGAGGGCCTGGCCAAGGCGCTCGGCGAGCAGGAGACGACCATCGTCGACGAGCTGATCGCCGTGCAGGGCTCGCCGGTCGACCTCGGCGGCTACTACCAGCCGGACCCGGCCAAGGCCGCGGCGGTGATGCGCCCGTCCAAGACCTTCAACGAGGCGCTCGCCAACCTCGCCTGATCCCAGGGGAGTCGAAGCACCGGGAGGCTCCCGGGTCCGGTACCGGACCCGGGAGCCTCCCGGCTTTCCGGGCGGCCTCCGCGGCGCTGCGGCGCCAGTGCGGAGGAAGATCATCAACGGTTCGTCAGGGAGCCGTCAAGATCACGGGTGGTGCCGGTGAGCGGCCCTAGCATCCGGAGGACCGTTCTCCGCTGCGGATCCGCAGACGGACGCCACCTCGCCGAATGATCGGGGCACTTCAGCATGCGCGCTTTCTCCCGCCGGACGGCCAGGGCCACCCAACGGGCCGTCGCCGGCACCCTGTTGGCGGCCCTGGCCTCGACCGGCCTGATGGCCGTGCCGCAGCAGGCCTCGGCGGCGACCGACTGTCCGGGCATCGAGCCGGGCGTCGGCGGGCCCGCCAACATCGGCAACGGCAACTGCTACAGCGCGCTGATCAGTTCCATCGGCGCCATGATCGGGGGCTTCCGCAGCGCGGCCCTCACCGCGCAGGCCGACAACGCGGCGTTCACCCAGGGGATGGCCGGCCAACTGAGCGCCGCCGCACCGGGGTTCAACGTGATGGTGTTCAAGTACGACGGCACCGACCTGTACGACACCCTCTGGTTCCGCAACGTCTACGAGGCGGACATGCGCGGGGTGCTGATCGACCAGACCGTCAAGCTGGAGCACCACGACAGCGAGGGCGGCCCGACCGGCTACGACGACTTCCGGATCTGGGTCTTCGCGGGCGAGTCGACCTTCACCAACAAGGGCGACGGCGGCTACGGGAACTGGGCCTTCGTCGGCAGCGACTCGGACCGGACCGTGACCACCTCCCGGTCCTGCGTGCTGATCCGCTGCTACGACAGCAAGCGGATCATCCACTTCCCGGCCCGCGAGGTCCCGGCCGACATCGCGGGGACCCCCGGCACCCCGGGCGTTCCCGTCACCCCCGGCATCCCCGGCACGGTGCCGGGCGTCGGCACCGGTGGGACTGCCACCCCGGGTGTCCCGGCCAAGCCCGGTACGGTGCCGGGCGTCGGTACGGGCGGCACCGCCACCCCGGGTGTCCCGGCCAAGCCCGGTACGGTGCCGGGCGTGGGCACCGGCGGGACCGCCACTCCCGGCGTGCCCGCGCACCAGGGCGGCGGCGGTGGTGACGCCGTGACCGGGCTGCTGTACCCGAAGGTGAAGACCGGCCGGGGCCCGGTGGCCACCGGGGCCGCCTCCGGCCCCTCGATCCTCGCCGGCACCAGCGGCCCCAAGAACACCGGCTGGCAGTTCACCGCGCTGGGCAACGGCCGCTACAAGATCACCAGCGCCGTGTCCGGCCTCGCGCTGACCGAGAACACCAAGGGCTACGTCGCCGACGCCAAGCCGTGGACCGGCGCCGACGAGCAGAAGTGGCAGCTCGTCGCGCAGGGCGACGGCCAGTACCGGATCCGGATCACCGACCAGGACTGCCTGACCTACGACGAGGACGCCAAGGCCCTGGGCGTCTGGACCTGCGACAGCGGCTGGAACCAGCAGTGGAGGCTCCAGTAGCAGCCCCGGGCCCTAGCCGAGGAGGGCTCCGGTGCCCGTGAGGAGCAGGAGGGCGGCGGCGTTGGCGCGCGGGTACGCGAGTGCCGTGCCGACCGCCTCCCGCAGCAGTGCGTACGGGCCGTGGGCGAGCAGTCCGTCCGCGCCGACCACCCGGCCGGGGGCGCCGGCCCGGCGGGCGGCGAGTGCGGTGCGGGCGGTGTGGAAGCCGCTGGTGACGACCGTGCACCGGTAGCCGGGCCGTTCGGCGGCCATCAGCGCCGCGCTGAAACGCAGGTTCTCGACGGTGTTCACGGCCCGTTCCTCGCGCCGGATCCGGTCGGCCGGGACGCCCCGGGCGGTCAGGTAGCGGGCCATCGCGGCGGCCTCGGTGCACTCCTCGTGCGGGCCCTTCCCGCCGGTGACCAGGAGCAGCGGCGCGTGCCCGGCGGCCTCCTCGGCGGCGAAACGTTCCAGCGCGGCGTCCAGCCGGGCCGCCAGCGGCGGGGCGGGCTCGCAGCCGTCCAGGGCGGCGCCGAGGACGACCAGGTAGTCCGCCCCGACGGGGGTGGGGCGGCGCCCCTGCCGCAGCGCGCAGCCGAGGAAGCCGAGCAGCCAGAGCAGGACGTACCCGCCGAGCAGGACGGCGACGATCAGCAGAGCGTGCATACCGTCCGAACGTATACGGCGGAACCCCCGTTCCACTGGGCGGTTTCCAGGGGACGGGGGTTCCGTGGTGCAGGCGGCGGCGGGCTCAGCCGACGTCGGCCGCCGGGGTGACGGGGGTGACAGCGGCAGCGGGGGAGGCCGGGGCGGCGGGGGCCGCCGGGCCCGGGCCGCGCTTGTGCAGCGAGGCCAGGTAGGCGTTGTACGCCTCCAGCTCGGCGTCGCCGCTGCGTTCCTCGGCGCGGTCGCTGCGGCGGGCCTGCCGCTGTTCGGAACGCATCCACTGGTACACCAGCGCGATCAGCACGATCGCGGTCGGGATCTCGCCGAACGCCCAGGTGATGCCGCCGGCCAGCTTCTGGTCCTCCAGGAGGTCGGTGCCCGGCGGCGAGCCCTCCACGGTGAAGGTGGTGACCAGCGGGTGGCTGGCCATCATCACGGCCACGCCGAAGAAGGCGTGGAACGGCATGCCCATGAACAGCTCGATGATCCGCATCACATGGCTGGGGCGGTGCGGGCCCGGGTCCACGCCCATGATCGGCCAGAAGAAGGTCAGACCGGTGAGGAGGAAGTGCACCATCATGAAGATGTGCCCGGCGCGGTACTGCATCAGGAAGTCGAACAACGGGGTGAAGTAGACCCCGTACAGGCTCGCGATGAACATCGGGATGGTGAAGGCCGGGTGCGAGATCACCCGGACGTACCGGCTGTGCAGCAGTGCCACCAGCAGCTCGCGCGGCCCGCGCGGGCGGCCCCGGCCGGCCGGCCGCAGCGCGCGCAGCGCCAGCGTGATCGGGGCGCCCAGCAGCAGCAGGATCGGCGTCAGCATGGACAGCACCATGTGCTGGATCATGTGCGCGCTGAACAGCACCATGCCGTAGTCGTTCAGCCCGGTGCAGGTGACCAGGATCAGGCTGCCGACACCGGCCGCCCAGCCGACCATCCGGCCGACCGGCCAGCGGTCGCCGCGCCGGTGGAGCCGGACCACGCCCGCCGCGTACAGCGCCAGGGCGGCCAGGCCGCCCAGCAGGAACACCCAGTCGGGGGACCAGGTCCAGACGTTGGACAAGGTGAACGGGCCTAGCTGGGTCATCCCGCCGTGGTGGTGCATGCCTGACATTCCGTCGCCCATCGGGGGGCCCTGCTTTCCGTCCTGGTGGCCCCTGGAGGGGGTCCGGTTCGCCCGTTTTGCTTGGCCTACAGCCTAGGTGGGCCTTACCTCGGGCCGTGCCCCGCCCCCTCCGTACGGGTGGCCGCCGGGCGGGTGGCGGCTGGATAGACTGACCGGCCGGTCGACGGCGACACGCCGATACGGCGACACGGGACGCGCCGAGACGGCGACACGGTGGGACGGCGAGGGGTGCGGCATGGCGGCGGGACGGCGGCACCCGGAGCGCACCACGGTCGCGCTGACCGGGGCGACCGGCTTCATAGGCTCCGCGGTGCTGGCCGCCCTGACCGCCCGCGGCGCGCGGGTGCGCGCGCTGGCCCGCGACGTGCCGGACGGGCGCGGCCCGGCCGTCTGGGTGCCGGGCGACCTCGCCGACGGGGCGGCGCTGGCCGCGCTCTGCGAGGGTGCCGACGTCCTGCTCCACCTGGCCTCCCGGGTCTCCGGCGGCGCCGAGGAGTGCGCGGCGGTGAACGTGCGCGGCACCGAGGCGGTGACGGCCGCCGCGACCCGGGCCGGGGTGCGCCGGATCGTCCACCTGTCGACGACCGCGGTGTACGGCGAGGGCCCGCACTCCGGCATCGGGGTCGACGAGGTGCCGGCCGCCCCGGTCTCCGAGGCCAGCCGGACCAGGCTGCTCGGCGAACGCGTCGCGCTGGCGGCCGGCGCCGTCGTGCTGCGGCCCGGCCTGGTGACCGGGACGGGCGACCGCTGGGTGGTGCCCGCGCTGGCCGAACTGGTCCGCCGGGTGCCGGTGCCCTGGGCGGGCGGGAACGCCAGGCTCTCCGTGGTGGACCGCGCCGACCTGGCCCGGCTGATCGCCGCGCTCGCCCTGGACGACCACGCCGTCCCGCCCGGCGTCCAGCACGCGAGCCATCCCGACCCCGTCCGGGCCGGCGACCTGCTCGCCGCCCTGGCCGGCCTCGGCCTGCTGCCCGCCCTGCCCGGCGCGGACGGCCCGGATGGCCCGGACGGCCCGGGCGCCTCGTGGGACGAATGCCGGCGTCTGCTCGCCGCCACCCCGGGCCGCGTCTCCGAGCGGCAGTTCTCCCTGATCGCCCGCGACCACTGGTACCGGGGGGACGACGTCTGGCGCCTCGCCGCCTGTCCGCCCGGCCCCGGCCCCCTCGCCCGGCTGCCCGCCGCCGCCCCCTGGTACCGCCAGGCGCTGGGGCTCGCCGCACCGGCGTAGGACGAAACGTCGGTGCGGCGCGCCGGTTCAGGCGCCGTGCCGTCGGTCGGGTGCTGTGCCGACGGTCAGGGCCGCACCGCCGGTCAGCTGGTGCCGGGGTCGCTGGTGCCGGGGCGGCCGTTCTCCAGGTGGCCGGCCCAGCGGCGGCGGAAGGTCGGGCCGTCGGTGGCGGCGACGGTGATGTCGTACCAGCGGCTGTCGGGGCGTATGTCGAAGGTGAACTGGGCCGAGGCGCCGCGCCGGATGCTGCGGCTCTGCTGCGAGCCCTTGGCGTAGGCGTTGGCGACGGTCACCGTCCGGGTGACCGGCCCGTTGTTGGTGATCTTGACGCGCACCTTGGACTTCTGCGGGTCGAACAGCGCGACCAGCTCGGTCCGGGCGCTGCCCTCGAACTCGTACACCGACCCGTTCGGGCCGTGGGCGGCGAGGTGGTAGTCGCCGGAGGCGGAGTGCGGCCAGAAGTCGCCGAGGGTGTCGCCGCCCGAGACGGTGTAGCGGCGGGGGGCGGCCTTCGGCGCGGTCCGGTCGTAGATGTAGAGCCAGGCGCCCGCTTCGCCCCGGTTCTCCAGGTCCAGCTGGAACCGCCCGGGGGTGTCCGTCTCCTCCTCGTTGACCACCAGGTCGTACGGGAGGGCGCGGGCCGGCCGGACGCCGGGCTCCTGGGTGGGCATCCGCTGGGGCAGCGGCACCTGGTACGGCTTGCCCTGCGAGGCGATCGGCGCGGGCACCGGGATCGAGACCGGCCGCGGGTCGGCGCCGGAGAAGTCGAGCGCCGAGGTGAGGTCGCCGCAGACCGACCGGCGCCAGGCGCTGATGTTGGGCTCCTCGATGCCGAACCGGGCTTCCAGGAACCGCAGGACGGAGGTGTGGTCGAAGGTCTCCGAACAGACCCAGCCGCCGCGCGACCACGGGGAGATGACCAGCATCGGCACGCGCGGGCCGAGGCCGATCGGCTGGAGGCCGCCCGGGTCGGCGCCGGGGACCAGCGGGCCCATCTCGCCCGGGTGCTTGCCGAGGTCGAGCAGTTCGTCGCGCAGGCTCGCCCTCAGGTCGGCGGAGACGATGCCCTGGCCGCCCGGGCCGCTGACGACCGGCGGCATCGGCGGGACGACGTGGTCGAACAGGCCGTCGTTCTCGTCGTAGTTGATGAGGAAGACCGTCCTGCCCCAGACCTCGGGGTTGGAGGTGAGCGCGTCCAGCACGAGGTTGATGTAGTACGCGCCGTCGGTGGGCGTCGCGGACGGGTGCTCGCTGTACTTGTACGGCGGGACGATCCAGGAGACCTGCGGCAGCCGGCCCTGCTGGACGTCGGAGCGGAACTCCTTCAGCGTGTGGTCGGTGGCGCCCTTGTCCACCAGGGGGCCCGACGCGCCCTCGGCGACCTGGTACCGCTCGAAGAACATCAGCGAGTTGTCGGTGTAGTTGTCCGTGGGGGTGCCCGGCTCGCCGGAGCCGCCCTGGTACAGCTTCCAGCTGACGCCGGCCTTCTCCAGGCGCTCGGGGTAGGTGGTCCAGGTGTAGCCGTTGGTGTTGTTGCGCTCTTCCAGGCCGGGGCCGTTGGGCTTGCGGCCGTACACGTTGCGCGGGTCGCTGGTGCCGGTCCACAGGTAGATGCGGTTGGGCGCGGTGTCGGCGTGGACGGAGCAGAAGTACGAGTCGCAGAGGGTGAAGGCGTCGGCCAGGGCGAAGTGGTACGCCAGGTCCTGGCGCTTGAGGTGGCCCATCGTCATGACGTCCTGCTTCTGGTTCACCCACTGGTCGTGGCGCCCCTCGTTCCAGGCGAGGTGGCCGCTGCTCCAGCCGTGGTCGGTGCCGGCCTGGTACTCGGTGGTGTTCCTGGGGTCGATGTACCAGGGCAGCACCTCCTGCTCGGAGGCGGGCAGACCGCGGTCGTGGTAGCGGCCGGTCTTCACGGCGGCGGCGGGCTGGTGCCAGTTCGGCCGACCGTCGGGCAGCAGCGTGGGGCGCGGGTCGTCGAACCCGCGCACGCCGCGCAGGGTGCCGAAGTAGTGGTCGAAGGAACGGTTCTCCTGCATCAGGACGACGACGTGTTCGACGTCCTCGATCGAGCGGGTCCGGCCGATCGCGGGCAGTGCCAGGGCCTTGCTGACCGCGGGCGGGAACGCGCCGAGGCCTGCGGCGGCTGCGGACGCGCCGCTCAGCTGGAGGAATCGGCGCCGGTCGATGGAGGCCACGTGGTGTCCTTCCTTCTCGGGGTACAGGGGGGTGCCAAGAAGGTTCGAACATAGGTGCCGCAGCCAGGCCGTACGAGGTCCCCCAGCGAACGCCGCATGAGTTTTCAGCCAATTCCTGTCTAGCCAACTTCCCTGGACCCACCGGCGACGGGCCCGGAAACCCGCATGCGTCGCCCCGCACCGTTCTGCGAGCATGACCGCATGGTCCACCGTCTCGAACCCATCGTCGTCCGGCACACCCATCGCCTCCCCGCCCCCTCCCGGCCGGGCGCTCCGGCGGGGCAAGGCGCTGTCGTGGCGCGGCAGTTCGACGCCGCGCTGATGTCCGTGGGCTTCAAGCTCTCGGCGGACCTGCTGGAGTACCTGTCGGGGCTGCCCGAGGCGACGGTCGTCGACACCGCCGCCCGCACCCTGGGCACCGTCCGCGAGTCGGTGGGCGACCACGTCGGGCACAACGCCTACTTCATCGACTTCCCGCTCAACGTGCCGGACACCTTCGAGTTCTGGACGCACTGCATCGCCGGGGCGCTCGCCGACGACGCGTCGCGAGGCAGTGTGCTCGCCCAACTGCGCACCGGCGTGGTCGACCTGCTGACCCTCCCGTCCTACGGCCGCTACCAGCACAGCTACGCCGAACTGCTCGCCGCCCACGACGAGCTGATCGCAGCTGCGGGCGACCGCATGACGGTCCTGCACCTGGGCGGCGCCCTGGAGGAGGAGGTGACGGCCCTCTACCTGGCCCTGGCCGGCAGCACCACGCCGCTGGGCGAGGAGGGCCTGCGCGACCTCGGCGTGCTCGCCGGGCACTGCGTCGCCGGTCCGCAGCCAGAGACGATCCCGGTCCGGGAGAACCGCGCCGTCGTCAACCTCGCCCGTCTCCAGGCCGGCGCCGACCTCCTCCTGGACACCGTCACCGACGTGCTCCGGCTGGCCTGCGCACTGTCCGACGGCGACGTGACCCTGGCGGAACCGACCCGGTTCCGGGCGCTGTCCCGACCGGCCCGCCGTGCCCTGCTGGCCGGCCTCGACGCCGTGGTGGGCGCCGACCCCGCCAAGCTCGCCGACGTCAGCGGGCACCGCGAGGCGTTCAAGCGCCTCGGTGAGCGCCTCCACCCGCACGAGTACCCGCGCTGGCCGCGCGCCGCCGAGGTGTTCGCCGTGGCCCGGGGTGAGGTGGCGGCCCGCTCCCTCACCAGCCGCGTCGAGGAACTCCTCGGCGCCGGCGACGTCACCGGCGCGGTACGGCTGCTGGCCACCGCCCCGGGCATGCTGTTCCGCTCCCTGGACCGCCTGCTGCGCGCGGGCCGCACCCCGGAGGAACGCGACACCGTCGTGGCCGCCGTCGAGCAGGCCGCCCCGCAGGTCTCCGGCCGGGTCCTGCTGTCGGTCCGCGAACACCTCCACAACCGCACCGGGGAAGCGGACGGGCGCCGCCTCTTCGTCAACCGCCTCGGCCGCGCCTGGGTCACCACCGACACCCGACCGCCCCTGCCGGCACCCGAACGCGACCGCCTGCTCGCCGCCCTGGACGCCGAGACGAGCCGCCGCCTCCCCGACCCCGGGCACCTGCTGATCGACCCCGACGTACTCGACGTCGCACTCCCGCTCAGCGGCAAGGCCACCACCGCCGGACTCGGCGTGCTGCCCCGCGGTTCCCTCACCCCGGTCGACGGCGAACTGCTGCGCTTCTTCGTCTACTGGAAGCAGACCGGTCACAGCACCGACTTCGACCTGTCCGCCCTGATGCTCGACGACTCCTACGAGACGCTCGGCTGGCTCTCCTACACCTCGCTCAGCCAGGTCGAGGGCGAGCACTCCGGAGACGTCACCGACGCCCCCGACGGCGGCTCCGAGTTCATCAACCTGCGCCTGGGCGCCGTACGTGGCAGCGCCATCGTCCCGCAGGTCAACATCTTCTCCGGTGAGGGCTTCGAGGAGGTCGAGGAGTCCTTCTTCGGCTTCATGCTGCGCGACGCCGAACAGCAGGGCCGCCCCTTCGAACCGCGTACCGTCCGGATGAAGTCGGACCTGCGCGGCCCGGGCAGGGTCGCCCTGCCGCTGGCCTTCCTGCGTGGGGACGACGGCCGCTGGCACGCCAAGTGGCTGCACCTGTACCTGAAGGGCAACCCGAACGCCAACCGGGTCGAGGGGAACCGGATGTCGGTCGCCACGCTGCTGCGGGGCATCGTCGGGCGTGACCACCTGACGATCCGCCATCTGACCGAGCTGATGGGCGAGCGCGCCACCGCCACCACGCTGTGGGACGGCATGTCGTTCCCGGCCGGCCCGGTCACGTACATCGGTCTGGAACGCCCGGAGGGCCTGCACCCGGACTCCGTCGTCATCACCCCGGAAAACCTGCGTGACCTGATCCCCGCCTGACTGCTAGCGTTGGCCCCGGCGAGGCCATGAACGGGCTTCCTTCTCACTCCACCTGACATAGCCCGTTCGCTTTCCTCGCCCTCGACCACCCGCCGGGGTGCCACAAGGCACCCCGGCGTCGTCGTTTCCCCGTGGTCCACCTCCTCGGCCAACGTTGTTCCGCCCCAGGCCGGGTGGGTCCGTGCCGCCCCGCCGGTCCGCTCGGTATGACCGTGATCACATCAATTCCGTTGTGCCGTGGTCCGACCCCCATCGCGTCTGAGTTCGGGGGTCTGTGCCCACGAGCGAATCGGAGACCGGACTGTGCGTGCTGACCAAGGTGGCGGGGCGGAGAAGGAGAAGCCCGGAGGGGAGGCCGGAGGGGAGGAGCCCGGAGGGCGGCGGTGGATCGACTACCCGCGCAGAGGGCGGCGCGGAGTCCGCCGCTGGCTCCCGTCCTGGCGGCAGCTGCTCCTGGTGGCGGGGGCCGGGGCTGCGGTGCTGACGGGATGGCTGACCTGGTTCTACGTCACCACCCACGTCCCGGAGGACCTGAACGCCTTCGCCACCCAGCAGAACAACGTGTACTTCTGGGCGGACGGCACCGAGATGGCGCGGATCGGCGAGACCAACCGGCAGGAGGTGCCGCTCGACCAGGTGCCGGAGTCGGTGCAGTGGGCCGTACTGGCGGCCGAGAACGAGACCTTCTACTCGGACCCGGGGATCTCCTTCACGGGCATCGGCCGCGCGGTCTACCAGATGGCCTCGGGCGGTGAGACCCAGGGCGGCTCGACCATCACCCAGCAGTACGTCAAGAACAACTACCTGAACCAGCGTCAGGACTTCTCCCGCAAGCTGAGCGAGATCGTCATCGCGATCAAACTGGACCGGCGGATGGGCAAACCGGACATCCTGGCCGGCTATCTGAACACCAGTTGGTTCGGGCGCGGCAGCTACGGCATCGAACGGGCCGCGGCCGCGTACTACGGCAAGGACGTCTCGCAGCTCAACCCGAGCGAAGGGGCCTTCCTCGCCGCCCTGTTGAAGGGGGCCGGGCAGTTCGATCCGGGGATCAGCGCGAACAACCACCGGCGGGCCGAGGAGCGGTGGTCCTGGATCCTGGACCGGATGGTGAAGGTCGGCAGGCTCTCCGCCGCCGAGCGCGCCCGGTACACGGTGTTCCCCGAGCCCAGGACCCAGCCGAAGGCGGCGGGGCTGAGCGGCCAGGTCGGGTACCTGGTGGACATGGCCAGGACCTACGTGGAGGGCCACAGCGACATCACGCAGGCCCAGTTCGACCTCGGCGGCCACCAGATCTTCACCACCTTCGACAAGCCCAAGGTCAACGCGCTGGCCGCCGCGGTGCGGGACGCCACCAAGGGGATCGACCCCGACAGCCGCGAGACCGACCGGTTACTGAAGGTCGGTGCCGCCTCGGTCGCCCCGGACGGGAGGATCGTCGCGCTCTACGGCGGAACCGACTACCTGAAACAGGGCTTCGACAACGCCAACACCTCCACGGTGCCGGTCGGTTCGGCCTTCGCCCCGCTGGTCTACGCCTCGGGCCTGAGCGAGGGCGTGCAGCGCAAGCGGGGCGGCAGCCGCACCCCGGTGACGCCCACCACCACCTACGACGGCGACGACGGCGTGAACGTGATGACCCCGGAGGGGCCGTACTGGGGGCGCAACGGGCGGATAGCGAAGACCGCCAACGACGGCAAGCGGAGCTGGGGGACGGTCACCCTGAGGAGCGCGGTGGAGCAGTCCGTCAACGGGCCGATGATGCAGCTCGCCATGGACGTCGGCCTGGACCGGGTGCAGAAGACCGCCGCCGACCTGGGCCTGCTCCCGGGCAGCATGGGGGAGTTGGTGCCGGCCTTCGGCGTCGGGAACTCCACACCGAGCGCGATCAGGACCGCCGACGCCTACGCCGCCTTCGCCGCCGGAGGCAGCCACACGGACCCGTACTCCGTCCTGCGGATCACCCGGAACGGCGAGCCGCTCGGGCTGCGCCTGCCGACCGCCGTACAGGCGCTGACCCCGCAGGTCGCGGGGGAGGTGGACGCGGCGCTCAAGAGCGCGGTCCGCACCGGGAGCGCCAAGTCGGCGGCGGAGGCCGGGCCGGACCTGGCCGGGAAGCCGGGGACGACCCCGGAGCGCACGGCGGGGTGGTTCGTCGGCTACGACGCGCGGATGTCCACGGCCGTCACGGTCTTCCGGGCGGACCTGAAGGACATGAAGCTGCTCTCACTGGAGGGGCTGGGCGGCGCCGCCCCGGACACCCCGGACTCCGCGCTGCCCACCCAGATCTGGACCTCGTACATGAAGGCGGCCGGTGGCCCGGGAGGACGGTAGGGCCTGGGGCCGGTGGGGCCGGGCGGGCGGGTGGGGGGGGGTTGCGGGCCCTTCAGCACCAACCGAGCGGCGCCCACCCCTACCAGGCCCACTCCATACAT
>NZ_JBHVWW010000019.1:0-42941 GCF_042882025.1 Kitasatospora sp. NPDC058243 | reverse complement strand
CACCCCGCCTTCTAGGTGGTCCCCGAATGGTGTAAAGGTCCGACAACAGAAACGGGGGTGGATCGGGGGGGCGGCCCCCCCCCTCCCCCCCCGGGCCTGGTCACTTGACCAGGCGGGACCAGTCGGCCGGCTGCCCCGGGTCCAGCGCGCGCAACTGGTCGAGCACCTTGGGGTCCTGGGCGTCCAGCCAGTCGGCGACCTGGCGGAAGGACACGCAGCGGACGCCCTCCCGGGTGCAGACGCTCTTCATCACGTCCTCGATGGCCTGCATGTAGATGCCGCCGTTCCAGCTCTCGAAGTGGTTCCCGATGAAGAGCGGGGCCCGGCTGCCGTTGTAGACCCGTTCGAAGCCGTTGAGGTAGCCGTTGCGGGTCTCCTTCTCCCACGCGTCGTACTTCTTCGGATCGCCCTTGGTGGTGTCCCCGGACTGGTTGGCGAGGAAGTTGAAGTCCATCGAGAGGACCTGGGCCGATTTGCCCGGGTAGGGCAGCAGTTGGAGCGGGAAGTTCCAGATCCCGTCCTTCTTGCCGGGCCAGACCTGGAACTCGCCCGGTGAGCTGGCGTCGTACCGGAAGCCGGCCGCCTTCTCGGCCGCGAGCAGGTTCTTCTGGCCCTCCAGGCAGGGGGCGCGGCCGCCGACCGCCTCCTTGGTGTAGTCGAAGGGCAGCGGCGGGAGGTTCTTGAAGCCGGTGTTGGTCTTCCAGTTGGTGACGAAGGAGATCGCCTGGTCGAGCTCGCTCTTCCACTCCTCGGTGCTCCAGTCGCCGCCGCCCTTGGAGCCGCAGAAGTGCCCGTTGAAGTGGGTGCCGATCTCGTTCCCGTCCTGCCAGGCCAGGCGCAGTTGCTCCAGGGTGTCCTTGATGTGGGCGTCGGTGGCGAAGTCGATGGCGGAGGCGCCGGCGTCGTGCTGCGGCGGGTGGTAGAGCGTGCGTTTGGACTTGGGCAGGGTGTAGATGCCGCTCAGGAAGAACGTCATCTGGGCGTTGTTCTCCGTGCCCAGCTTGCGGAAGCGCGAGAACTGTTCGTCGTCGCCCTCCAGCGCGCCGTCCCAGGAGAACACCACGAACTGCGGCGGCTTCTCACCGGGCTTCAGCTTCTCGGGCCGGGGTTGTCTGGGCTGCGGGCCGGTGTCGGAGGTGGAGCCGTCGCCGAGCACCTTGACCTGGCCGTCCCAGGTCGGCGTGGCGCTGGGGGTCGGGGTGGGGTTGGTGCTGCTGGGACTGTCGGAGGGTGTGCCGCTCGGGTCGGGTGTGCTCTCCGGCGCGGCGCCGGCGGTGGCCGGTCTGCCCTTCGAGTCGGGGCCTCCCGTGCCCAGGCCGAGGGCCACGACGACCCCCGTTGCCAGCAGGACAGCCACGCCACGAGCAGGCCGCACCGTTCCTCCGCTTCTCCGACCCGCCGTCAAATGCTGGTCAGATAGTCATACGTATGGTGCGAACATCAGAACACCTTGATCGACAATGTGTCGAGGCTTGCATGGGACGGGAGTTGGGAGATAGGTGTGCGACAGGAGGCCGGCCGCGCCCCGGGTGGGTGCGGCCGGCCTCCGGTCGGGCGGGCTCAGCGGCCCGCGTAGACGTCCTCGACGTAGCGGCGCTCGTCGATCAGGCCCTGGAGCCAGGCCTGGGCCCGGCCTTCGTCGGCGCCGGGGGTCCGGCTCCGGTAGAGCTCGCGGAAGGCGGCGCGGACGCCCGGGGCCATCCGGGCGCCGTCGCCGCACACGTAGACCTCGGCGCCGGCGGCGAGCAGGCTCCAGACCTCTGAGCCCTCGGCGGCGATGCGGTCCTGGACGAAGCGCCGGCCGTCGACGGGCTGTTCGCTGAAGACCGGGCGCATCGAGACGGCGCCGGCCTGCTCGGCGGCGAGCAGTTCGTCGCGGTGCAGGTAGTCGGCGTCGGGCGCGTCGCAGCCGAAGTAGAGCAGGGCCGGGGCGAGTTCGGTGTCCCTGGCGGTGGCCTCGTCGGCGGTGGCCTTGTCGGCGGTGGTGGCGGCGGCGAGCAGGGCGCGGCGGTCGGCGACCGCGCCGCGGAACGGCGCCAGGCCGGTGCCGGCCGCGATCATGATCACCGGAGCGCGGTGGCCGATCCGGAACGTCTCGCGGCACGGCTGGAGGCGCGCCAGCACGGTGTCCCCGACGGCCACCCGGTCGAGGTAGCCGGAGCCGACGCCCCGGAAGGAGCCCCGGCCGGAGCGGGCCGGGGCGTCGAGCACGGAGACCATCAGGTCCACGTGGCGCGGGGCGCTGGTCGGCGAGGTGGAGATGGAGTACATCCGGGGTCGGATCGGCGGCAGCAGTTCCAGCAGCACCGGCCAGGTCAGGACCTCCCGCAGGGCCGGGTGGTCCTCGACCAGGTCCAGCAGCGTCCGCGGGTCGTCCTCGGGCAGCGCCCGCAGCGCGGCCCGCTCGGGCGGGCAGGGGTTGAGGTCGGCCAGCGTCGCGCGCTGGGCGGCGCTCGGGCGGTCCTGCAACTCGACGTGGTGGGTGAGCAGTTCGCGGACCGTCAGCGGCCGGTCCACGGCGAGGATGGTGCGCCGGTTCGCCACGATGCCGAGCAGGGTATCCGGGTCGGCGCCGAACACCTTGGCGGCGCGCTCGACCAGGGCCGGGTCGTTGGCCGGCAGCACCGAGACGTGGTCCGCGGTGCGGTAGTCGACGCCCTCCGGCAGGGCCAGCCGGACCAGGCGCTTGACCCGGGGGTAGGCGGGGTCGGTGAGGCTGCCGACCGCCGTGACGGTCAGCCCGATCACGCGGCGCTTCGCGGCCAGGGCGTCCAGCGGGCCGCCGGCCAGCTCGGTCACGGTGTACGTCTCCAGGGCGGCGGCCTCGGCGGGCGCGGTGCCGGTGCCGGGGGCGGGGGCGACGACGGGTGCAGCGGCGTCGCCGTACCGCTCCAGCAGGGCCCGGCTCAGCGCCGTGGTGAACTCCGCCACCTTCCCGGCCAGATCGCCGGAGGCGTCGGCCGCGCCCCGGGCGAGCAGCCGGGTGCCGCCGAGGGCGGCGAGGCCCTCGTCGATCAGCGTCGGCACGCGCTGGTACGTGGCGGCGTACGTCCGGTCGCCGATGCCGAGCACCGCGTACCGGACGTCCTTCGCGAACCCGGCGGTGCTCGCGGCGCCCTCGCCGCCCTCGGCCTGTTCGGCCTGCTCGGTCGCCGTCCGGAGCCGGCGGACGAACTCCGCCGCGTCGTCCGTCGGCTGGCCGTTGTACGAGGCGGCGGTGATCACCACCGGCCGGTCGGTGGGCAGCCCGTCCGCGTAGGCGTCCAGCGGGGCGACGGCGGTGTCGCAGCCGAGCGCGGCCGCCGCGTCGGCCAGCTGCCGGGTGAACTCGCGGCAGGCGCCGTAGTTGGAGCCGTGCAGGAGCAGCAGGCCGGTGCCCTGGCGGACCCGCCCGGGCAGGTCGGCGGCGCGGACGGGCGCGTCCGCCACCGCCGGGGGCGTGGGCGTGCGCGGGGCGAGGGCGAGGGTGAAGTCGTCGGGCTTGATGGTGAGCGTCTGCTTGATGGTCAGCTGGTAGTCGGCGTGGTCGATCAGCCGGTAGCGGTGGACCAGCATGCCGAGCAGCATGGTCGCCTCGTGCAGCGCGAACTGCCGCCCGATGCAGGCGCGTTCACCGGTGCCGAAGGGCTTGAAGGCGTGCGGTGAGCGGGCCGCCTCCGGCTCGGGGTCGAAGCGGGAGGGGTCGAACAGCTCCGGGTTGTCGCCCCAGACGGGGTCGCGGTGCAGCATCATCGTGGCCACCAGGACCGGCTCCCCGGCGCGGACCGGGATCCGGCCGCCGAGCAGGGTGTCCGCGCGGGCCTCGCGGCTGAACGCGGGGGCCGTCGGCCACAGCCGCAGCGCCTCGTTGAGCACCTGCCGGGTGTACCGGAGCCGGCCGATGTCCTCGTACGAGGGCTCCGGATCGGCCTGGTCGCCCCAGAGCGCGTCCACCTCGCGCTGGACCTCGCGGAGTACGGCGGGGTGCTTGACGAGGTAGTACAGCGCGAAGGAGAGCGCGCCCGAGGTGGTCTCGTGGCCGGCGATCAGGAAGGTGATCACCTGGTTGCGGATGTTCTCGGCGTCCAGTCTGCTGCCGTCGGCGGGGTGCACGGCGTCGAGCATCAGGCCCAGCAGGTCCTCGGCCGGGCCCTGTTCGGGGCTGCCGGCGCGGGCGGCGATCACCTCGTCCACCACCGAGGCCAGGTACCGGGCGTCGCCCCGGGCGGCCTGGTCGGGCTCGCTGTGGTCGAGTTCCGGGTCGCGCAGGAGCTTGTTCATCGCCCAGTTCAGGGAGCGGACCATCGCCTCGACGAAGGGGTGCGGCTCCTCCCGGTCGAAGGAGCCGAAGTCGAAGCCGAAACCGGCCAGCCCGATGGTGTCCAGGGTCATCCGGGTCATGTCGCCGGGCACGTCCACGACCAGCCCGGCGGCCGACCGGCCGTCCCAGGACTCGATCAGGCGGCGGGCCACCCGCAGCATCACGGGGTGGTAGGTGCGCATCGAGCCGAGCGCGAAGGCGGGCATCAGGATGTCGTGCGCCCTGGCCCAGTTCGGCTCCGCGTTGTACGCCGTGAACAGGCCGTCCCCGGTGAACTCGCGGACGTTCTCCAGGGCCGGTCCGATCGACTTGGTGAACCGCTCCTCGTCGGCCAGCTCCTCGACCAGGTCCAGGCCACTGACGATCAGGGTGTCCCGCCCGTGCAGGCGCTGGACGAAGGCCGGGGCGTGCCGCCGGGCCAGCTCCATGGTGCGCAGCAGGGGGGCGGCGATCGGCGGCGCCGACGAGATGTCGACCAGCGGCACCCCGGCGGGGCTCTGCCGGGGCACCAGGGTCCCGGGCGGGAGCCCGGCCCCGGCCGGATTCGCAGCCTCGGCTGCCGCCGGGGTCATCGTCTCGGTCATGGGTTGTCGCCTTCCGTGGCAGGAGAAACCTCGTCGTCCTCCACTCTCGCCCGATCAGGGCGGGAACCCGGGCCCGAGGACTACATGTTTGTGCAGTAGCGGCGGGCGCGGAAGACTTGTCAACGGACCGTCAGGTCTGCTGCACGCGCAAGTTGTACACGGGAGGGGCCGGGCATGAGACTGACCGACTGCGAGTCGACGGCGGAGAGCTGGCAGGACCTCGCCGTCATCTGGCGCAACCGGACGCTGCGGTTGCTCGACCACGTGCCGGTGGCGCTGGCGGTGTGCGAGTTCAGCGGCCGGATCATGATCGTCAACCGGGCGATGGCCGCCGAATTCGGCCTGCTGCCCGGGCAGTTGCGCAACCGGAAGATCCTGGAGTTCTTCACCCTCCGGGACAGCGCCACCATACCGGCGCTCGCCGAGGCCGTCCGCCTGCACCGCCGCTCGCAGTACCCGGCGCCGGTCTCCTGGTCGGCCGCCGACGGCACCGAGCGGAGTGGCGAGATGACCGTCGCCCTGGTCGGCGACACCCCGGAGGACGCCCCGAACCTGCTGCTCTCGCTGCCGGTCCGCACCGGGCCCGCCGGCCCGCCGGCCGCCCCCCGCCCCGAGGTGAGCCCGATCGAGGCCCGGATCCTCGCCGCCGCCGCCCGCGGCGCCACCACGGCCCAGATCGGCCGGGAGATCGGCCTCACCCCGGACGGCGTCAACTACCACCTCGCCCGGCTCACCCGCCGCTGGCGGCTGCCCAACCGCACCGCACTGGTCGCCCGCGCCTACGCCACCGGCGTCCTGGCCCCCGGCGCCTGGCCGCCGGAGCCGGCCCCCCGACCATGACGGGGGCGGCTCGCGGGGGGAGGCCGGCGGGCTGGGTTGCGCGGGCTGGGTTGCACGGGGCTGGGCCGTTCGGTGATTTAGTTATATGCTCACAATGATTTCAACAATACAAATACTTGTGGAGCCCCCACCATGCCGGACGCCGCCCCACGACGGCCCTGGCTCGTGCTCGCCATCTGCTGCATGAGCCTGCTGATCGTCAGCCTCGACAACACGATCCTGAACGTCGCCCTGCCCGCCATCCAGCGCGACCTGCACACCTCGGTGTCCGGGCTGCAATGGACGGTCGACGCCTACACGCTGGTGCTGGCCAGCCTGTTGATGCTCTCCGGCTCCACCGCCGACCGGGTGGGCCGCCGCCGGGTCTTCCAGATCGGACTGGTGGTCTTCACCGCGGCGTCGCTGCTGTGCAGCCTGGCCCCCGGGCTCGGCTGGCTCGTCGTCGCACGGATGCTCCAGGCGGTGGGCGGATCGATGCTGAACCCCGTCGCCATGTCGATCATCAGCAACACCTTCACCGACTCCCGGCAGCGTGCCCGCGCCATCGGCGTGTGGAGCGGCGTCGTGGGCATCAGCATGGCCGCCGGACCGATCGTCGGCGGCGCCCTGGTCGAGTCGGCCGGCTGGCGGGCCGTCTTCTGGATCAACGTGCCGATCGGCCTGGCCGCGCTGTTCCTGACCCGCAGGTACGTGCCGGAATCACGGGCGCCGCGGCCCCGCCGGGTCGATCCGGTCGGCCAGGTGCTCGTCATCGTCCTGCTCACCGCGCTCACGTACGCGATCATCGAGTCGCCGGAGCGCGGCTGGACCTCGCCGCTCGTCGTCGGCTGCGCGGCGGCGGCGCTGGGCGCGCTGCTGGGCCTGCTGTGGTACGAGCCCAGGCGCGCCGACCCGCTGATCGAGCTGCGGTTCTTCCGGTCCGCGCCGTTCGCGGGCGCCACCGTGATCGCGGTCGCCGCCTTCGCCTCCCTGGGCGGGTTCCTGTTCGTCAGCTCCCTCTACCTGCAGAACGTGCGCGGGCTCACCCCGCTGCACGCCGGGCTGTTCATGCTGCCGATGGCGGTGACGGCGCTGCTGACCGCACCGTTGTCCGGCCGCATGGTCGCCTCCCGGGGGCCGCGCATCCCCCTGCTCCTCGCCGGGGCGGCCCTGTGCGCGAGCGCCGTGCTCCAGGCGCTCACCTACTCCGAGCACCTTCCGACGGCCGTGCTGGTCGTCGCGTACCTGCTCTTCGGCACCGGCTTCGGCCTGGTCAACGCGCCCATCACCAACACCGCCGTTTCGGGCATGCCCCGTTCGCAGGCCGGTGTCGCGGCCGCGGTGGCCTCCACCAGCCGGCAGATCGGCCAGTCCCTCGGCGTGGCCGTCGTCGGCGCCCTGATGGCGGGCGGCGCGTACGCGCACACGGCGGCCTTCACCGACGCCGGGCGGACGGCGTGGTGGATCATCGCAGGCTGCGGCGCTGTCGTGCTGGTCACGGGTACGCTCACTTCCGGCCGCTGGGCCCGGGAGACGGCCCTGCGCACGGCGGAGCGGCTCGCCGCCGAGGAGACGCCTGAGACACCGGAGGCGCCGGGGACGAGGGAGACGAAGGAGACGGTGAACACCTGATGGACCGCCCGCACACCGGCGAGCACCACGAGGGGGACGAGGCCGCCACCAGCACGGCGACCAGGGTCTGGCAGGGGCTGAACGCGCTCGTCCTGGAGCGCTACGACCGCCGCAAGACCGTCGCCGAAGCCCTCGGCATGAGCTTCAGCCGGGTCAGGGCGCTGCGCCGCCTCGGCGCCGACCCGATCACCCTGCGGGACCTGGCCGAGCGGCTGGGCAGCGACCCGCCCTACACCACCGTCATCGTCGACGACCTGGTGCGGCGCGGCCTCGCCGAACGCGTCACCAATCCCGCCGATCGCCGGTCCAAGCTGGTCCATCTGACCGAGGAGGGCCAGGCGAAGGCCGCCCTCGCCGCCAGGATCCTCACCACCCCGCCCGACGACCTGCTCGCCCTGCCCCCGGAGGACATCCAGGCGCTCGACCGCGTCCTGGCGAAGCTCCTGGACTGAACCCCCCGGGGCGGGTGCCGTCATGGCCGCCGACGGGCTGTGAGGCCAGCGTGAAGGTCGTGGGTGGGGCCGGTGATCGGCCGTTGATCGGGCGTAGACGGCAAGCCTGCAGCATCTGGAACCGGAGGGGACCGGTTCGGAGGCCACAGCCTGACCACCGGGACCCACGCGGTCGGACCACGGACCGCGCGGGTGCCCAGCGCTGATGCCGCCACCGGTCCCGACCCCCATCAGGAGTCCGGACCACGAAGGGCAGACGAGGCATGGACGGCGGGCAGTGGGTGCAAGCGGTGAGGCCGGCGGCGGGCTTCGGCGAGCAGTTGAGGGTACGGCGCGAGCGGATCGGCCTGACCCAACAGTGCCTGGCCGATCACGCCACCCTGAGCGTGCGGGCGATCCGGGACATGGAGAGCGGCCGAGTCAGAAGGCCGCGGAACGAGACCGTCCGGCTGCTGGCGGACGCGCTGCGGCTGGAGGGCCGCAGCCGGACGGACTTCGAGGAGGCCGCCCGTCGGCACCCGCTCGCCGATGAGCCGGCGGCCGTGGCGCCGGTCGCCCCGCCGGTGGCGCGCGGGGCCATCGTCGGCCGGGAGATGGAGGCCGAGGTGCTGTCCGACGCCTTCGCCGTGCACGGGGACCGGCTGGTCTCGCTGGTGGGGCTCGGCGGGGTCGGCAAGACCCGGCTCGCCCTGGAGGTGGCCCGCCGCCTGCACCTGGCCGCCTGCTGGTCGGTGCGCTGGGTGGACTGCGCCGGCGACCCGGCCCCCTGGCACGGCCGGATGGACGACATCGTCCGGGACATCGGCGACCGGCCCGCCCTGCTGGTGCTGGACGGCGCCGACGGCGGGGTGGACGCCGGCCGGCTGGACGGGCTGTTCCACCACTGCCCCGGGCTGCGGGTGCTGATCACCGCCCGGGAGGCCTGGCCGCTGCCCGGCGGGCAGGTCGTCCCGCTCGCGCCGCTGCCCGTACCGGCCCCCGAACTCGACGCCGAACCGGAGGCGCTGGCGCAGATCGGCGCCGTCCGGCTGCTGCTCTCGCACCTGCGCCGGCTGCGCCCCGGCTACACCCTGGAGCGCTCCGAGGCCCCCGCCGTGGCCGCGCTCTGCCGCCACCTGGACGGCCTGCCGGGGGCGTTGGAGCGCGCGGCGGGGTGGACGCTGGTGCAGTCCACCGCCCAGCTGCTGGCCCGGCTGTCGGCCGGCCCGTTCACGCTGGCGGCACCGCCGGTGGTGTACGGCACACGCGGTGACGTCCGGGACGAGGTGGAGCCGGCGATCCAGCGGTTGACGGAGCGCCAGCGGGCCCTGCTGGACGTGCTCGTGGACGAGCCCGGCGACTGGTCGGGGGAGGACGCGGTGGTCCGCAGCGGCTGGGCGCCGCAGACCTGCCTGGCGACGGTGCACGAACTGCTGTCGCGCGGGCTGATCCGCAGCGTGCCCGCCCGCGACGGGGTGCGCTTCACGGTGCTCAACGTGTGCCGCCGCCTCCTCCAGGAGGAGCCCGGGCACCGGTTCGCGCCGGCCGGGGACGTCCAGCTGCTCGCCGTCGCGGGCTGACCACACGGCGGCCGGCCGGGTGATACTGCCGCATCTTGCCCGCATCTTGCCGCACGAGCTGCCGGTCGCCGGGCCCGATCGTTCCTAGCGTTCTCCGCAGGGCTGGACCGTCGCGGAATACGCGCCGGAATTCCCGGGCCGCCGGCTGGGGCGTCGGCGGAATTCCATCGAGGATCGCTACCGACGAGGGCTGGATTGTGGAGCACAGAAATGCTGGAGAGAGAAGACTGGACGTCGTCGTGACGACGACGGCCTCGGATTCGCACACCTGGAACCTGGTGTTCCTGCAACTGCTGCTGGAGGAAATGGGCCACCGGGTGACGAACCTGGGCGCGTGCGTCCCCGACGCCCTGCTGCTCTCCGAATGCCGCCGGATCGAACCGGACCTGATCGTGGTCAGCAGCGTCAACGGGCACGGCTACCAGGAAGGACTGCGGGTGATCCCGGCCCTGCGCGCCTGCCCGGAACTGCGGCGCACCCCGACGGTCATCGGCGGCAAGCTCGGCATCGCCGGAACCGACGACCCCGACCGCGAGCGCACGCTGCTCGCGGCCGGCTTCGACCGGGTCTTCGAGGAGGACTCCGCGGTGGCCGGGTTCCGCGAGTTCGTCGACGGGCTGCACTCCCGGGTCCTGCTGTGACGAGCTTCGGCGCGTTCGTGGCGCAGGCCGCGGAGGCCGGCGCACTGGTGGTCCAGCCCCGGATGGGGATGGCGCAGGCGGCCCGGATGCGGGAGGGCCTGCTCGCCACCCGGGCGGCGGCCGCCGTCACCGTCGGCACCATCACCCTGGACAGCTACACCCGCACCGGCGACCTCGACGCCGCGCGGCGGGCCCTGGCCGCCGGGGCCGGCCTCAACGGCTACCCGATCGCCACCCACCCGGTCGACGTCACCCGGGCGGTCCTGGCCGGGGTGGCGGACGCGGGCTTCCCGGTACAGGTCCGGCACGGCTCGGCCGCGCCGGAGCACATCATCGGGGCGCTGCTGGCGGCCGGCCTGGACGCCACCGAGGGCGGACCGGTCTCCTACTGCCTGCCGTACGGCCGCACCCCGCTGCACGAGGCGGTGGCCCGCTGGCAGCGCAGCTGCGAACTGCTGTCGTCCATGCGGGAGTTCGGTGCGGATCCGCACCTGGAGACCTTCGGCGGCTGCATGATGGGCCAGCTCTGCCCGCCCTCGCTGCTGATCGCCATCAGCGTCCTGGAGGCGCTGTTCTTCCGTCAGCACGGGCTGCGCAGCATCTCGCTCAGCTACGCCCAGCAGGCCAACGCCCGCCAGGACGAGGAGGCGCTGGCCGCGCTCGGCCGGATCGCGGGCGAACTGCTCGCGGACGTCGGCCACCACCTCGTGGTGTACGCGTACATGGGCGTGTACCCGCGCTCGCCCGGCGGCGCCCGGCTACTGCTGGAGGACGCCGCGCGGCTCGCGGTGCGCGGCGGCGCCGCCCGGCTGATCGTCAAGACCACGGCCGAGGCGCACCGCATCCCGACGGTCGCCGAGAACGTCCGGGCGCTGGAGACCGCCGCCGCGGCCGCCACGGCGGAACGCGCCCGCCCCCGGCCCGCCGCCCCGCCGGACACCGGGATCGAGGCCGAGGCCAGGGCGCTGATCGGTGCGGTGCTCGACCTGGACGCCGACCTCGGGCGGGCCCTGGTGCGGGCGTTCGCGGCCGGCTACCTGGACGTGCCGTACTGCCTGCACCCCGACAACGCCGGGCGGACGCGCAGCTCGCTCGGCCCGGACGGACGGCTGCTGTGGTCCGCCGTCGGCTCGATGCCGATCGCCGGGCTCGCCGAGGGCGGCCGCGCGCCGATCCTCGGCTCGGCCGGGCTGCTGGCCGCGCTCTCCCAGGTCCAGCAGCGCTACGACGACCGGGCCGGGCGCTCGCCCGCACCCGCACTGCGGGGGCTGCCCGCCGCGCGGTGAGACGCCCGGTGAGACGTCCGCTGAGACGCCCGGTGAGACGCCCGGTGAGACGTCCGGTGAAACGCCCGCTGAGAAACCACGCTTCACGCTTCACGCTCCACGAGAGAACGAGAGAAGAGGACCCCGACCATGCCCGACACCACGCCCCTGCCGCCGACCGACCCGGGCCGGCACCTGACCGCGCCGGCCACCCGCAGCGCGCTCCGGATCCAGCAGCACCTGCTCACCGCGGCCCGCGAGTTCCTGCGCGGCCGGGGCTTCACCGAACTGCTGCCGCCGATCATCGGCCCGGTCACCGATCCCGGTGCGCGCGGCTCCAAGCAGGTGGACATCGACTTCTACGGCCACCGCTACAAGCTGATGACCAGCGCGATCCTGTACAAGCAGGCCTCGCTGCTCGCCTTCGACAAGATCTTCTGCATCGCCCCGAACGTCCGCCTGGAACCGCTGGAGACCGCCGGGACGAACCGGCACCTCGCCGAGTTCCACCAGTTGGACGTGGAGGTCGCCGGGGCGAGCCGGGACGACGTCGTCCAGCTGGCCGAGGACCTGGTGGTGCACATGGTCGACAGCACCGTCCGCGCGCTGCCCAAGGAGTTCGCCGAACTCGGCCGGGACCCGCAGGCCTTCGCCGAACTGCTGCAGGGCTCCTTCGGCCGCATCCGGCACGCGGAGGCGGTCGCCGAACTCCAGGGCATCGGGCACCCGCAGAGCCCCGAGGCCGAACTCGACTGGGAGGGCGAGGCGTTGCTGTCGGCCCGGCGGGACCGGCCGTTCTTCGTCACCGACTACCCGAAGGGCTCGCGCGGCTTCTACGACCGCGAGCACCCCGACGACCCGGGCCTGCTGCGCAACTTCGACCTGCTGGCGCCCGAGGGCTACGGCGAACTGTGCAGCGGCAGCCAGCGCACCAACGACTACGCGGAGATCGTCACCCGGATGCGGGAGACCGGCGAGAACCCGCAGAAGTACCGCTGGTACCTGGACCTGGTGCGCGAGGGCGTGCCGGCCAGCGCGGGCTTCGGCATCGGGGTCGAGCGGCTCACCCGGTACGTCGCCGGGCTGGACGCCGTCTGGCAGGCCAGCGCCTTCCCGAAGATCGCCGGGGTGGTGTCCCCGTGAGCGACCTCAGCGCGCCGGGATTCCCGGAGGAGGAGGTCCGGCGCCGGGCCCGCGCCGGGGCGGCCGCCGCCTTCCCGCCCGCCGAGGAGTACGGACACGTGCTGTTCGGCGCCGGCCAGCCGGGCGCGGCGGACCGGGCGGCGCCGCCGGACGCCCTGGACGCGCTGCGGATCGTCCCGCCGCTGTTCCTGCCGCAGCGGCTGGCCAAGCTGATCGACCTCGGCCGCGAGCCCGACTACCGGGACGTCGAACTCACCACCGTCATCGGCGGGTTCGCCTCAGCGCTGCCGGTGTACGTCTCCGCGACCGGCTCCACCCGGGCCGCCGGCGGTGACCTCGGGCTGGCGCTGAGCCGGCAGGCCGGGGCACTCGGCATCCCGATGGTGATCGGCGAGAACGTGGTGCCGGTCAACGGCTACGGCCGGCTCGGCGAGGCGGCCGACCGCACGCTGCTCGGCCGGCTGCGCGCCTACACCGAAGAACTTCCGGACGGCCTCGGCGGCGTGGCCGTCCAGCAGAGCACCGAGGACGCCGACGCCGAGGTGTGGAACCTCGTCCACAGCGACCCGGCCGCCCTGCCGCTGCTGGAATCCGGGCGGCTGGCCTTCGAGTTGAAGGTCGGCCAGGGCGCCAAACCGGGCCTGGGCGGCATGACGGTGCTGGAGGCCGAGGCCGCCGCCGCGCTGGGCGACCGCTTCGGGCTGGACCCGTTGTTCGGCGACGGGCGGGTGCTGCGCGCCGCCACCCCGGGCACCTTCACCGCGGAGATCCTGCGCCAGCAGATCCGGCTGATGCGCAACAACTACCCGCGGGTGCGGATCTGGGTGAAGCTCTACCCCGGCCGGGACGTGGCCGAGGCCGCCCGGGTGGCGCACGAGGCCGGGGCGGACGCCGTCGTGGTGGACGGCGCCGAAGGCGGAACCGGCTGGGCGCCCGGGGTGTTCCTGCCGCACGTCGGACTGCCGCTCGCGGAGTGCCTGCGCCGGCTGGCGGTCGCGCCGCCGCCCTCGCTGCTGGTCTCCGGGCGGATCTGGGAAGGCGCCAGAGCGGTCAAGAGCCTGGCCTCGGGGGCCCGTGCGGTGGGCCTCGGGCGGGCGGCGCTGATCGCCGTGGCGGAGGACCGGGAATCCGGGCTCCGCCGTTTCGTGGACTGTCTGGCGCTGGAACTCCGACTGCTGATCAGCGCGCTCGGAAAGTACGCTCCGCAGGCCCTGAACCGGGAGGACGTCTGGTCCCCCGAGGAATGCGGAATCACCGCCGGCCGGTAGTCCCGGCCTGCCCGGGTCGATTCCTGCGGCATGTCCGGAAAGTGGCAGCGGAAAACTGCCGATTTCCTTCCTCCTTTCCTGCCGATAGGGCCGTCGAATTGCCCCTATCGTCGAACTCGTCGCCGATTCATCTCACTTCTGGGGCTGGATGATGTCCTCTCGCGGTTTCCCTACTGAGAATGCTGCGCCCGAAAGCGCGGCGCCCGAAATCACGGTGCCTGAAATAACGGTGTCCGCTTTCGAGCCGCCCGCTTTCGAGCCGTTCGCCTCCGCCGTCCGCCGCTTTCCGGAGCGGCCGGCCGTCCGCACCGGCGGCCGGACCGTCAGCTACCGGGAGCTGGACGGCCTGACCGCCGCGCTCGCCGCCCGGCTCGCCCCCGGGGGGACGGTCGCCGTCACCGGCCGCGACCGGCTGGACCACGTGGTCGCGCTGCTGGCGGTCCTGCGGGCCGGCGCCACCTACCTGCCGCTGGACCGGGAGGCCCCGGAGGAGCGCAACCGCTGGATCACCGAGGACGCCGGGGCCTCCCTCGCCCTCGGCGGCGAGGAGCTCACCGAGCTCACCGGGCGCAGTGCCGCAGCCGGTGCCGCTGCCGGCTACGTCATCTACACCTCCGGCACCACCGGCCGCCCGAAGGGCGTGCACGTCCCGCTCGCCGCGCTCACCGGCCACCTGGCCGCCGCCGTCCGGACCTTCGGCCTGACCGAGCAGGACGTGGTGCTGCAGTTCGCCCGTCCGACGGTGGACGTGGCCGTGGAGCAGGTGCTCGGCGCGCTGTCCGCCGGGGCCTGCCTGGTCCTCCCGGAGCACCAACTCCTCTCCCCGGCCGAACTGCTGGACCTGCTGGACGCCGAGGGCGTCACCGTCGCCAACCTGGCCGCCGGCTACTTCCAGGACGTGGTGGCGGCCCTGGGCGGCCGGGTGCCGCGCACCCTGCGGCTGATGATCTCGGGCAGCGACAAGCTGGAGCCCGCCACCGCCGCCGCCTGGTGGGCCGCGACCGGGGTGCCGCTGCTGAACGCGTACGGACCGACCGAGACCGTGGTCACCGCCACCACCCACCGGCTCGCGGGCGAGCAGCCCGAGGCGGGTGTGCCGATCGGGACCGCGCTCGGCGGGCGGCGGCTCTACGTGCTCGACGAGCGGCTGCGTCCGGTGCCGCCCGGCACGGCCGGCGAACTGTACGTCGGCGGGCCGCTGCTGGCCTCCGGCTACCTCGGCCGCCCGGGCCTGACCGCCGACCGCTTCGTCGCGGACCCGTTCGTGGACCCGTTCGCGGACCCGGGCGGGGCGGCGCCCGCAGCGCCGAGCGGCGCTCCCGGCGCGCGGATGTACCGCACCGGCGACGTGGTGCGCCGCACGACCGAGGACGGCCCGCTGGAGTTCGTCGGCCGCAGCGACCACCAGGTGAAGGTCCGCGGCTTCCGGGTCGAGCCGGGCGAGATCGAGCAGGTGCTGGCCGGGTACCCGGGCGTCACCGGCTGTGTGGTGGTGGCGCGCGAGGGCCGGCTGGCCGGCTACCTGACCGGCGCCGCGCCGCAGTACGCCGAGGCGCGGGCCTGGCTGGCCGAGCGGCTGCCCGAGCACATGATCCCGGCGACGCTCACCGCGCTGGACGCCTTCCCGCTGACCGGCGGCGGCAAGGTGGACCGCCAGGCCCTGCCCGAGCCGCAGGCAGCCCCCGAGGGCCAGCCGACCGGCCGCCCGCCGCGCACGCCCGCCGAGCAGCTGATCGCGGCGGTCTGGGCGGACGTGCTAGGGGTGCCCGAGGTCGGGGCGGACGACAACTTCTTCCACCTGGGTGGCGATTCGCTGACGGCCGTGCGGGTGGTGGGTCGGGTCTTCGACGTCTTCGGCATGGTGTCCCCGTACACCATCTTCGACGCGCCGACGCTGGCGGAGTTCGCCGCCGCGGTGACCGCCGCCTCCGGCGGTGAGCGCCCGGCGCTGGTCCGCTCGGGCGCCGCCGAGGCCCCGCTGTCCAAGTTCCAGCGCGGCCTCTGGTTCCTCGACCAGTGGAACCCGGACGCGCCGACCTACGTGGTGCCCTGGGTGTTCCGGTTCGCCGGGCCGGTCGACCCCGAGCTGCTGCGCCAGGCGCTGGCCGGGGTGGTGGCGCGGCACGAGAGCCTGCGGACGACCTTCGAGCTCGCCGAGAACGGCCCGCGCCAGGTCGTCCACCCGGCCGTGGAGCTGCCGTTCACGCTCACCGAGACCACCGCCGGCCAGGTGGACGACCTGGTGGCCGAGGCCGCGCTGGAGCCCTTCGACCTGGAGGCCGGGCCGCTGGTGCGGGCGCGGGTCTTCCGGGCCGCCGGGGCGACCACGCTGCTGCTGCTCCTCCACCACATCGTCTGGGACGAGGGCTCGCTGCCGGTGCTGGAGGCCGAACTCCAGGAGCTGTACGCCGCGGCGGCCGAGGGGCGCCCGGCCGAACTGCCGGAACTCGCCGTCCAGTACGGCGACTACGCGGCCTGGCAGTACCAGGACGACACCGCCGAGCGGCAACTCGATTACTGGCGCGAGCAGTTGGCCGACGCGCCGGACGCCGACGCGCTGGTGCCGGACCGCCCCCGCCCCGAGGAGCAGGCCTTCCGTGGCGCGTTCCACCGCTTCGCGATGGCGGATCCGGTGGCCGGGGCCGTCCGGGCGCTCGCCCGCAGCGAGGACGCCACCCCGTTCATGGTGCTGCTCGCCGGGCTGGCGCTCACCCTGCACCGCCGCTCCGGGCAGTGCGACCTGGTGCTCGGCTCGCCGGTGAACGTCCGTGGCCGGGCCGAACTCGACGGCCTGATCGGCTACTTCGTCAACCTGCTGCCGCTGCGCCTGAAGGTCGAGGAGGGCGTCTCCTTCCGCGAGCTGGTCCGGCACGTGCGCGAGGTGTCGATCGCCGGCTACCGGCACCAGGAGGTGCCCTTCGACGACATCGCGAACGCGGTGGTGGAGGAGCGCCCCGAGGACCGCAACCCGCTGTGCCAGGTGCTGCTGGAACTGCACCCGCTGGACACCCGCCCGCTGACCGTCGGCGGCTGCGAGGTCACCCGCGAACTGCACTCCAACCCCGTCTCCCGCTTCGACCTGTCCGTCTCGGTGGACGACCGCGGCACCGGCTTCACCGGCCGCTTCGAGTACGACAGCGACCTCTTCGAGGCCGCCACCATGGCCGGCCTGTGCGAGCAGTGGCTGGGCACCCTGGCCGCCGCCCTGGAGGTGCCGGGGCACGCCCTGTTCGAGGCGCAGGCCGCCCGGGCCCCGCAGGCCACCGCCCTGATCTCCGGTGAACGGACCGTCCCGTACGGCGAGCTGAACGCCGCCGCGAACCGGCTGGCCCGCCACCTGGTGGGCCTCGGCATCGGCCGCGGCGACACCGTCGCCGTACTCGCCGAGCGCGGGCCGGAGATGGTCACCGCGCTGCTGGCCGCCCTCAAGACCGGCGCCGCCTACACCCTGCTCGACCCGGACTTCCCGGCCGAGCGGCTGGCCGGCGCGGTCGCCGACACCGGCGCCGCCACGGTGATCACCCACGGCCACGCCACCGTGCCGTTCGCCGTCCGGCGCCAGGTGGACCTGGACGCCGCGGCCGCCGAACTGGCCCGGTGCGCGGCGCACGACCTCGGCCTGCCGGTCGACGGCGGCGACCTCGCCTGCGTGATGTTCACCTCCGGCTCCACCGGCCGCCCCAAGGGCGCGGCCGTCCCGCACCGCGCGCTCACCACCACCTACCTCGGCCAGGACTACGCCCGCTTCGGCCCGGACGAGGTCTGGCTGCAGTGCTCGCCGGTTTCCTGGGACGCCTTCGCGCTGGAGCTCTACGGCGCGCTCTGCTTCGGCGGAGCGTGCGTCCTGCAGCCCGGCCAGCGCCCCGACCCGCAGGCCATCGCCGAGCTGACCCGCCGCCACGGCGTCACCGAACTCCAGCTCTCCGCCAGCCTGTTCAACTTCCTGCTGGAGGAGCTCCCGGAGACCTACGACGGCCTCAAGCTGGCCATCACCGCCGGCGAGCGGGCCTCCGTCACCCATGTGGCCAAGGCCCTGGAGGCCTACCCCGGCCTGGTGGTCGCCAACGGCTACGGCCCGGTCGAGAGCCTCGGCCTGACCACCTGCCACCAGGTCGGCCCGGAGGACGTCACCGGCAGCTCCGTCCCGATCGGCGTCGCGCTGAACGGCAAGGGCATCCTCGTCCTGGACGAGCTGCTGCGCCCCGTCGAGCCCGGCGTGACCGGCGAGCTGTACGCCTCCGGCGGCGGTCTCGCCTACGGCTACCTCGGCCGGCCCGGCCTCACCGCCGAGCGCTTCGTCGCCTCCCCGTTCGGCGCCCCCGGCGAGCGCATCTACCGCACCGGGGACCTCGGCTACGTCAGCGCCGGGGGCCTGCTGGAGGTCACCGGCCGGATCGACGACCAGGTCAAGATCCGCGGCTTCCGGGTCGAGCCCGGCGAGATCGAGGACGCGCTCACCCGGCACCCCGCCGTCCAGGAGGCCGCCGTCACCGTCCACGAACCCGCCCCGGGCGACCACCGCCTGGCCGCCTACGTCACCGTCGGGGCCGACGCGCCGGACCCGGAGGTGCTCCTCGACCACCTGGCCGGCCTGCTGCCCGAGCACATGGTGCCAGCCACCCTGGACGTCCTGGACGCCCTGCCGCTCAACCACAACGGCAAGGTCGACCGGAAGGCGCTGCCCGCCCCCGCCGGGCGCCGGGCCGCCGCCCGCGACCCGCTGACCGAAGCCGAACGGCTGGTCGCCGAGGCCATGTGCGAGGTCCTCGACCTCACCGAGGTCGGCCGGGAGGACAACTTCTTCCGGATCGGCGGCAACTCGCTGGCCGCCGTCCGGGTCGCGATGCGGCTGTCCCGGGAGACCGGCACCCGCGTCCCCCCGCAACTGGTGTTCCGGGCCAGGACCGTGAGCGCCATCGCCGAACGGCTGGCCGCCCGATGACGGGCCGCACCGCACACGAAGGGAACGAGGCCGTGAGCCCGTCCGACCACCCGGCGCGCACCGCGCCCGCCTCGGGGCTGCAACGCGGCCTCTGGTTCCTCGACCGCCTCGATCCGCGGCAGGTCACCTACTGCACGCCCTGGACGGTCGACGTCACCGGCCCGCTCGACCTCCCGCTGCTCCAGCGCGCGCTGGACGCCCTGGTGGCCCGGCACGAGGTGCTGCGCACCACCTTCGCGCTGCACCCCGACGGCCCGCGCCAGCAGGTCCACCACACCCTCGCCGTGCCGCTCGCGGTGACCGACCTGCGCCCGCAGGGCGGCCCCGAGCAGGCCGGACGCCTGGAGGAACTGCTCACCGCCCGCTGCGCCGAACCCTTCGACCTGGCGGCCGGCCCGCTGCTGCGCGCCGAGGCCTTCCAACTGGCGGACGAGCGCACCACGCTGCTGTTCACCGTCCACCACATCGTCTGGGACGGCTGGTCCGCCGAGGTCTTCGAGCGTGAACTCGCCGACCTGTACGGCGCCGCGGTGCAGGGCCGGCCCGCCGAACTGCCGGAACTGACCGTGCAGTACGCCGACTACGCGGTGGAGGAGCTCGACACCTCCTTCGAGGAGCACCTGACCTACTGGAAGGAGCAGCTGCACGGCGCGCCCGCCCTGCTGGAGCTGCCCACTGACCGGCCCCGGCCCGCCGAGCACGGCGCGGCCGGACGGACCGAGGAGTTCGGGCTCGCCCCCGGCACGGCGGCGAAGGTGCGCGCCCTGGCCGAGGCGGAGGGCGTCACCCCCTTCACCGTCCAACTGGCCGCCTTCGCCCTGCTGCTGAACCGCTGGACCGGCGCCGACGACCTGGTGATCGGCACCCCCGTCACCACCCGCAACCGGCCCGAACTGGAGCACCTGCTCGGCTACTTCGTCAACCTGCTGCCGCTGCGCCTGCGGCTCGCGCCCGGGCTGAGCTTCCGCGCCCTGCTGGAGCACGTCCAGGACGTCGCCTTCGAGGCCTACGGCTACCTCGACGTGCCCTTCGACCAGCTGGTCGACCAGCTCGGCACCGCCCGCACCGCGCAGCACCCGCCGCTGGTCCAGGTGGTGTTCGGCGCCCACGGCGAGGACCGCACCCCGCTCGTGCTCGGCGCGGCCACCGCCGAGAGCCGGGTGCGCTCCAACGGCACCAGCAAGTTCGACCTCACCTGGTCCGTCTTCGACAGCAGCGGGACGGGCAGCGGGGCCGGCAGCCGGACCGGCGACCCCGGCGGCTCCGGCGGCGAACTGCGCGGCGAGGCCGAGTACCGCAGCGAGCTGTTCGACGCCGGGACGGTGCGCCGGCTGGCCGCCGACTTCGGCGCCCTGCTCACCGCGGCCCTGGACGACCCCGACGCCACCGTGCTGCGGCTGACCGGCCGCACCGCCGCGGCCGAGGCCGTCCGGGCCACCGACACCCCCGGCCACTGCCTGCACCGGCTGTTCGAGCAGGCCGTCGACGCCTACCCCGACCGGCCCGCCGTCAGCGACTCCGGCCACACCCTGAGCTACGCCGAACTCGACCGCCGGGCCAACCGCCTGGCCCACGCCCTGCGCGCCCGCGGGGCCGGCCCCGGCGACCGCGTCGGCATGCTGCTGGACCGCACGGCCGACGTCCTGGTCACCGTCCTCGGCGTGCTCAAGACCGGCGCCGCGTACGTGCCCGTCGACCTCGCCGCCCCCGCCGACCGCGCCGCGCTCGTCTTCGCCGACGCCGACGTCACCCTCGTCGTCACCGACCGCCCGGACCGGGCCCCCGAAGGCCCCTGGCAGGCCTACGACCTGACCGCCGAGGCCGCCGACCTGGCCGCCCGGCCGGACCACCGCCCGCCGGCCGCCGGGCGCCCCGGCGACGTCGCCTACATCATCTTCACCTCCGGCTCCACCGGCCGCCCCAAGGGCGTCGCCGTCGCCCACGAGCACGTCAGCCGGCTCATGGCGGACGGCGCGGAGCACTTCGGCTTCGGCCCGGAGGAGACCTGGACGCTCTTCCACAGCTACGCCTTCGACTGGACGGTCTGGGAGATGTGGGGCGCCCTGCTGCACGGTGCCCGCCTGGTCGTCGTCCCCTACGTCACCAGCCGCTCGCCGGAGGAGTTCGCCGAACTGCTGGAGCAGGAGCGGGTCTCCTTCCTCTGCCTCACCCCCTCGGCGCTGCGCCAGCTGGAGCCCGTGCTGCGGCGCGGCCCGCGCGACCTGTCCGCGCTGAAGTGGATCATGCTCGGCGGGGAGGCGCTGGACCCGGGCGTCGTCCAGCGCTGGTTCGAACTCGACCCGCCGCCCCCGGCCCGGCTCTGCAACCTGTACGGCATCACCGAGACCACCGTCCACGTCACCACCCACGACCTGGCCGGCAGCGCCGGCTTCGAGCGCAGCCTGATCGGCGCGCCCATGCCGCACCTCACCGCCCAGGTCCTGGACGACTGGCTGCGCCCGGTGCCGCCCGGCGCGGCCGGCGAGCTGTACATCGGCGGCGGCAGCCTCGCCCACGGCTACTGGGGCCGCCCCGGCCTCACCGCGGGCCGCTTCGTCGCCGACCCCTACGGCCCGCCCGGCGCGCGGCTCTACCGCACCGGCGACGTCGCCCGCCGCCTGCCCGACGGCGGACTGGAGTACATCGGACGCGCCGACTTCCAGGTCAAACTGCGCGGCTTCCGGATCGAGCTCGGGGAGATCGAGAACGTGCTCGCCGCCCACCCGGACGTCGACGCCTGCGTCGTCACCGTGCACGACGACCGGCTCGCCGCGTACGTCACCGGGCGCGAGCCCGCCGACGTGCGCGCCTTCCTCGGCCGCGCGCTGCCCCCGTACATGGTCCCGGCGAGCTTCACCGTCCTGGAATCGCTGCCGCTCACCGTCAACGGCAAGGTGGACCGCGCCGCGCTGCCCGCCCCCGGCCAGCGCAGCACGGCCACCGGAGGCCGCCACGTCGAGCCGCGCACCCCGGAGGAGGAGGCCTTCGCCGCCGTCTGGACGGAGGTCCTCGGAGTGGACGGCATCGGCGTCCACGACGACTTCTTCCACCTCGGCGGCGACTCCATCCGGGCCGTCCAGCTCGCCGGCGCGCTGCACGAGCGCGGCTGGGGGGTGAGCCTGCGGGACGTCTTCAACGCGCCCACGGTCGCCGCCCTGCTGCCGCTGGCCGAGCCCGTCGCCGAAGGCCCGGCCGACCACGAGCCCTTCGCCCTGATCACCCCGGAGGACCGCGAGGACCTGCCGCCCGGCCTCGCCGACGCCTACCCGATGGTCTCCATGCAGCTCTCCATGGTCTTCCACATGGAGATCGCCGGCGGCACCGACAGCTACCACAACGTCAACTCCTACCGGATCTCGGGCGACCTCGACGAACAGGCCTTCCGCCGCTCGGTCGCCGAGGCCATGGAACGCCACGCGGTGCTGCGCACCGGCCTCGACCTGTCCGGCTACGGCGAACCGCTCCAGCTCGTGTACGGGCGGCTGCCCGCGCCCGTCGAGTTCACCGACCTGCGCGGCGAGCCCGACCAGGACACGGCGGTCCGCGAGGTGTTCGACACCCACCGGTGGACGCCCTTCGACCTCGCCACCCCGCCGCTGTTCCGGATCACCGTGCAGCGCCTCGCCGAGGACGCCTTCCAGCTCACCATCTCCGAGCACCACGCCATCCTCGACGGCTGGAGCTTCACCTCGCTGTTCACCGAGATCCTGGAACGCCACACCGCCCTGGCCGCCGACCCGCTCGGCGCCCCCACCCCGCCGCCGCGCACCGCCTTCCGCGACTTCGTGGCCGTCGAACGGCAGGCCGCCGGGGACGAACGGTCGCTCGCCTACTGGCGCGACCGGCTGTCCGGCGTCAGCGGCCAGCTGTTCCCCGGCAGCGAGGACGTGCACGAGGCGCCGCGCACCGTCGAGCGGGTGCTGCCCGAGGCGCCCGAGCAGCTGCGGCAGGTCGCCGACGCACTCGCGGTGCCCCTCAAGTCGGTCGCCCTCGCGGCCCACCTGCACGCCCTCGCCGCCATCACCGGGCGACGGCGCGTCACCACCGGCCTCGCCGTGAACGGCCGGCTGGAACGGCTCGGCGGCACCGAGGTGTACGGGCTGTTCCTCAACACCGTCCCGCTGAGCTGCGAGCCCACCGACGACCTGCTCGCCCTGGTGCGCGAGGTGCACCGGGAGGAACTGGACATGATGCCGCACCGCCGGGTGCCCTTCGCCCGGCTCGCCCGGCTGATGACCGACACCGCGCTGGACAGCCAGTTCGGCTACCTGCGCTTCCACGCCCTGGGCCGGCTCAGCTCGGCCCGCATCGTGGACGGCCGGATCGGCTGCGAGCCGACCCTGCGCCACGAACCCAACAGCTTCGCGTTCGGCGCCTCGCTGATCCAGGACCCGGTCTCGCAGCGCGTGCTGCTCGCCGTGGACCACCAGCGCTCCCTGGTCACCGACACCACCGCCGAGCAGTTCATCGACACCTACACGGCAGCCCTGCACGCCATGGCCGCCTCCGTCCGAGAGTCCTGAGGAACCGTCATGACCGACCTCCTGCACCGCCTGCGCGATGCCGTCGCCGCCCACCCCGAGCGCACCGCCGTCCTCGCCGGAACGGCCCGCCTGGACTTCGCCGAACTCGACCTGCGCACCGCCGCGCTGGCCCGCGCCCTGCGCGCCCACGGCGTCGGCCGCGGCGACCGGGTCGGCGTCCACCTCGCCCGCACCGCCGACCTGCCGGTCGCCCTGCTCGCCGTCTGGCGGGCCGGCGCCGCCTACGTCCCGCTCGACCCGGCCTACCCCGCCGAGCGGCTGGCCTTCATGGCCGCCGACGCGCGGCTCGCGGCCCTGATCAGTGCGGACGGCCTCCCGGCGGCCCAGGGCGTGCCGGTCCTGCGCCCGGACGCCGCCGGGCCGGACACCGCCGCCGGGCCGGACACCGTCGAAGGCCTTGAGCTGCCGGAGGCGGCCGACCCGCTCGACCCCGCCTACGCCATCTACACCTCCGGCTCCACCGGGCTCCCCAAGGGCGTCGAGGTGCCGCGCGGCGCCGTCGCCGCCCTGGTGGAGGCACTGGAGGCCACCGGCGCCTACCGCGCCGAGCCCGGGGTGGTCGGCTGGAACGCCAGCGTCTCCTTCGACGCCTCCGTCCAGCAGTGGGCCCGGATCTGCCGCGGCGACACCGTCCTGGTCATCGGCGACGAAGACCGCGCCGACCCGGCCCGGGTGGCCGCCCTGCTGGCCGAGCACGCCGTCACCGACCTCGACCTGACCCCCTCGCACTGGGAGCTGCTGCGCGAGCCGCTCACCGGCGCCCGGGTGCCGCGGCTGTTCATGGGCGGCGAGCCCGTCCCCGAGCACACCTGGCGGGAGCTCGCCGACGGCGGCATCGACGCGCTCAACCTGTACGGGCCCACCGAATGCACCGTCGACGCCGTCACCGCGCCGATCAGCGGCCCCGGGCCGCACCTGGGCGAGCCGCTGCCCGGCGTGCGCCTCCACCTGCTGGACGAGAAGCTCGCCCCGGTCGCCGACGGCGTCGTCGGCGAGCTGTACCTCGCCGGGCCCGGGCTCGCCCACGGCTACCCGGGCCGCCCCGGGCTGACCGCCGGACGCTTCGTCGCCGACCCGACCGCCCCCGGCGAGAGGATGTACCGCACCGGCGACCAGGCCCGGCGCGGCGAGGGCGGCCGGCTGGAGTACGCCGGCCGGGTGGACCGCCAGGTCAAGCTGCGCGGCTACCGGATCGAGCTCGGCGAGGTCGAGCACGCGCTGGCCCGGCTGGAGGGCGTCCAGGCCGCCGCCGTCACCGTCCACGAGCCCGCCCCCGGCGACCGCCGGCTCATCGGCTACGTCACCGGCGCCGCCACCGCCGCCGAACTGACCGAGCGCCTGCGGGCCACCCTGCCCGCACACCTGGTGCCCTCGGCGATCACCGTGCTGGACGCCATGCCGCTCACCCCGAACGGCAAGGTCGACCACGCGGCCCTGCCCGCCCCCGCGGCGCAGCCCGCCCCCGCGGCCGAGGAGACGCCCGCCGAGGGCGCCGACGGGCTGGCGGAGCAGGTCGCCGAGGTCTGGCGCACCGTGCTCGGCCTGACCGGCGTCACGCCCACCGACGACTTTTTCTCGCTCGGCGGCCACTCGCTCGCCGCGCTGCGCGTCGTCCACCTGCTGCGCCGCCGGCTCGGCATCGAGCTCCAGCTGCGCCACCTGCTGGACTCGGCCGACCTGGCCGCCTTCACCGCCACCGTCGGGAAGGCCGTCGAGGCCGGCACCGCCGCCCCCCGGCCCGCCCTGACCGCCCGCTCCCGGGTGAGCGGCGCATGACCACCGCCGCGCGGGTGCGCCCCCGCGTCGAGGGGGACTGGCTGCTCGTCCCCGCGCCCCAACCGCACCGCCCGTTCCGGCTGTTCTGCTTCCCGCACGCCGGGGGAGACGCCACCGCCTACACCCCGCTCGCCCGCGCCCTCGCCCCGACCGCCGAGGTCTGGGCCGTGCGCCCGCCCGCCCGCGGCGGCCGCCTCGGCCACCCGATGCCCGCGAGCTTCGACCTGCTGGTCGACGCCGTCGTGGACGCCCTCACCCCGCACCTGACGGGCCGGTTCGGCTTCTACGGGCAGAGCTTCGGCGCCCTGCTCGGCTACGAGGTCGCCCGGGCGCTGCCCGCCGAGCGGCGGCCCGAACTGGTGGTCGCCGCCTCCGCCTCGCCGCCCGCCACCTGGGCCGGCCGGGACCGCCCGCAGCACACCGCCGACGACCTGCTGCGCCTCGCCGGCATGGGCGAACTCATCGAGGGCGACCAGGAGTTGAAGGAGCACGCGCTCCAGGGCATCCGTACCGACCTGGCCGTGGTCGCCACCTACCGCCCCCGCCCGCACCCGCCGATCGGCTCCGACCTGCACACCGTCGCCGGCGCCGACGACCCGATGCTCGCCTCCGCCGGACTCCAGGGCTGGGCCGTCCACACCCGCGGCGCCAGCGGCCACCACGTCGTCCCCGGCGGCCACCTGCTCGCCACCGTCGACGGGCCCGGCCCGGTCGACCTGCTGACCTCCCTCATCGAGCGACCGGGCCCGGGCCACCGGGCCGGCGCCGCCGCCGACCAGTCCACGACGGAGTAGCCATGCTGACCACCACCCCGGTCGACCTCACCGACCCGGACCTGTGGGCCCGCCCCGACACCCCCGCCCTGGTCGCGGAGCTGCGCCGGGAGGCCTCCGTCCACCGCACCGACACCGTCGACGACGGGCCGATCTGGTCGGTGCTCTCCTACCGGCACTCCGCGGAGGTGCTGCGCAACGCCACGCTCTACAGCTCCGAGCAGGGCTCGCTGCTCGGCGCCGGCGAAGGCAACGTCCCGGTCGGATCCGGCCGGATGATGGCCCTCACCGACCCGCCCCGGCACCGCGAACTCCGCGCGCCCGCCAACCCGTTCTTCGCCCCCGGCCCGGTGCGCGGAGCATCCCGCGGCATCACCGAACTCGCCGCCTCGATCGTCGACCGGGCCGTCGAGCTGGGCGAGGTCGACCTCGTCGACGCCGTCTCCGCCCTGCCGCTGTCCGTCATGTGCGACCTCCTGGACGTCCCCGAGAAGGACCGCGAGATGGTCGAGCGGGTCTGCGACGTCGCCTTCCTCGGCCGCACCCCCGAGGAGCGCCGGGCCGGCCACCAGCAGCTCATCCCCTACCTGCTGCACCAGGTGATGCTGCGCCGCACCGACCCGCGCGACGACCTGATCAGCAAGATGGCCACCTACCGGGTCGGCGGCAAGCTGCTGCCGATCGAGGACGTCGTCCTCAACCTGGACAACATCGTGGTCGGCGGCGTCCAGACCGTCCGCCACACCGCGGCCATGGGCCTCCACACCCTCGTCCAACACCCGGAACTGTGGCGGCAGTTGCAGCGGGGCGAGGTCGGCATGGACTCGGCGCTGGACGAACTCCTGCGCTGGACGTCCGTCGGGCTGCACACCCTGCGCACCGCGAGCCGCGACACCGAGCTCGACGGCCGCACCATCCGGCGCGGCGACCGGGTCGCGGTCTGGGTGTGGTCCGCCAACCGCGACCCGGAGGCCTTCGACCGGCCCGAGGAGATCCTGCTCGACCGCGCCCCCAACAAGCACCTCGCCCTCGGCCTCGGCGCCCACTACTGCATCGGCGCGCCGCTGGCCAAGGCCGAACTCGGCGCCCTGTTCACGGCGATGCTGGAGCGCGTCGCCGAGATCGAACCGACCGGGCCGGTCGTCCACAACCGCTCGATCATCAACTTCGGCCTGGACCACTTCCCGGTGCGCCTCACCCCGCGCTGAACCTGCCCGCCGCGGACCGCGCTGAACCTGCCCGCCGCGGACCGCCGACGGGGGCCGAGTCGAACTGCCGCGTTCCTGCCGCGACTCCTGCCGTTGCGCCCCCCGGCCCGCCCCTACCTTCGAAGCAACCCAAGGAGGACACCATGAGCAACCCGTTCGAGGACGACAACGCCGGCTACCTGGTGCTGGTCAACGACGAGAACCAGCACTCGCTGTGGCCGGTCTGGATCGACGTGCCGGCCGGCTGGACCACCGTCCACGGCGAGGACACCCGCCAGGGCTGCCTCGACCACATCGAGGCCAACTGGACCGACATCCGGCCCGCCAGCCTGACCGCCTCCCTCGCCCGGCAGTGAGCGCGACCATGCTGAACTGGGAACTGAACCCCGGCCGCCCGGCCCTCGCCCACGCCCCGCGCACCGCCGACATCGGCGAGGCCGGCGCGTGGCTGCGCGAGAACGAGACCGAGCTCACCGAAGCCCTCCACCGGCACGGCACGATCTTCCTGCGCGGCCTGCCGGTCGCGAGCACCGAGGACGTCGCCGCCGTGCGCGACGTCCTCATCCCCGAGCGCACCCCCTACCGGGAGAAGGCCACCCCGCGCAGCGACTACGGCAACGGCGTCTTCTCCTCCACCGACCTGCCGTCGCCCCAGCCGATCCGGATGCACAACGAGAACAGCTACACCCTCACCTTCCCGGGCCGGCTGCTCTTCGCCTGCCTGACCGCCCCCGAGGAGGGCGGCGCCACCCCGACCGCCGACTGCCGCCAGGTGCTCGACCACCTGCCCGCCCGCCTGGTCGAGCGGATGCGGACGTCCGGCTGGACACTCACCCGCAACTACTCGGACTACGTCTCCCTCGGCTGGCGCACCGCCTTCGCCACCGAGGACCGGGCCGCGGTCGAGGCCTACTGCCGGGAGAACGGCATCACCTGGGAGTGGCTGCCGGACGGCAACCTGCGCACCGGCCAGCTGCGCCCCGGCACCATCCACCACCCGGCGACCGGCGAGGAGGTCTGGTTCAACCACCTCGCCTTCTGGAGCGAGTGGTCGCTCGACCCGGACATCCGCGAGGCGATGACCGACGAGTTCGGCCCGGACGGCTTCCCGTTCAACACCGGCTTCGGGGACGGCGAACCGCTGGAGCGCGCCGACGTCGACGCCCTCAACGAGGCGTACCACGCCGCGACCGTGCGCGAGCGCTGGCAGGTCGGCGACGTGATGCTGGTCGACAACGTGCTGTGCGCGCACGGCCGGGACCCGTACCGCGGCGACCGCAGGATCGCCGTCGCGATGGGGCAGCCCCTGGACGTCCTGGACTGCCGGCCCAGCGTCCGGCCCACCCTGGCCTCCGCCTGACCGTCTGCCCAAGAACACCCCGTGCCGTGACGTGAGTAGAGGAAGCACCGTGATCCCGGTTTCGTACGCACAGCAGCGTCTCTGGCTGATCGACCAGATCGAGGGGCCGACCGCGCTGTACAACCTTCCGTTCGCCCTGCGCCTGCGCGGCGAGCTCGACACCGCCGCGCTGCGCGCCGCGACGGTGGACGTGGTCGCCCGGCACGAGGCCCTGCGTACGGTGTTCCCGGTGGACGGGGGAGTCCCGGTGCAGCAGATCCTGCCGGCCGAGGAGGCGCAGCCGCGCTTCCTGGTCGTGGACTGCACACCGGACGACTACCCCGCCCGCCGGGACGCGGCCTCCGCCGAGACCTTCGAGCTGAGCCGCGAACTGCCCATCCGGGTCACGGTGTTCACTCTCGCTCCGACCGAGCACGTGCTGCTCGTCGTCCTGCACCACATCGCCGGTGACGGCTGGTCGCTCGGCCCGCTGCTGCGCGACCTCGCCACCGCCTACCGGGCCCGGCTCGCCGGCCGCGCCCCCGACTGGGAGCCGCTGCCCGTCCAGTACGCCGACTACGCGCTCTGGCAGCGCGACCTGCTCGGCGACGAGCGGGACCCCGAGAGCCTGCTCGCCCGCCAACTCGACCACTGGCGAACCGCCCTGGCCGGACTCCCGGAGGAACTGGAGCTGCCGACGGACCGCCCCCGACCGCCCACCCCCACCGGCGCCGCCGACTCCGTCGACCTCGCCTGGGGCGCCGACCTGCACACCGCCCTGCTCGGCCTCGCCCGGACGCATCGCACCACCCTGTTCACCGTCCTCCAGGCAGGCCTCGCCGCACTGTTCACCAGGCTCGGCGCCGGCACCGACATCCCGCTCGGCACCGGCCTCGCCGGCCGCGCCGACGAGGCCCTGGACGACCTGGTCGGCTTCTTCGTCAATTCGCTGGTGCTGCGCGCCGACACGTCCGGCGACCCGAGCTTCGCCGAGCTGCTCGGCCGCGTCCGGGAGGCCCAGCTCGACGCCTTCGCCCACCAGGACATCCCCTTCGAGCGCCTCGTCGAGGAGCTCAACCCGACCCGCGCCCTCGGCCGCCACCCGCTGTTCCAGACCCTGCTGGTGCTCCAGAACCACGGACAGCAGGCCGAACTCGACCTGCCCGGGCTGGAGTCCGCGCCCGAGCCGATCGGCCTGCGGGTCGCCAAGTTCGACCTCAACATCGGCATCGCCGAACGCCACGGACCCGACGGTGCCCCCGCCGGGCTCACCGGCTCGATCGAGTACGCCGCCGACCTCTACGACCACGCCACCGTCGCCGCCCTGGCCGCCCGGCTCGGCCTGCTGCTGACCGGTGCCGCCGCCGACCCGCACGCCCCCATCGGCACCCTCGACGTCCTCGCCCCCGAGGAGCGCACCCGCATCCTCACCGAGTGGAACGCCACCGGCGCCCCGGCCCGGCCCGGCACCCTCGCCGAGTCCTTCGAGCGCCAGGCCGACCGCACCCCGCACACCACCGCCCTCGCCCACGACGGCGGCACCCTCGACTACGCCGAACTCGACGCCCGGGCCAACCGCCTCGCCCACCACCTGATCGCCCTCGGCGTCGGCACCGAGACCCCCGTCGCGATGCTGATGGAGCGCTCCGTCGAGGTCGTCGTCGCCACCCTGGCGATCCTCAAGGCCGGCGGCTGCTACGTGCCCATGCACCCCGGCCTGCCGCCCGAGCGGATGACCGACGTGCTCGCCGACACCGGCGCCCCCGTGCTGCTCACCGACCGCGCCGACCCGGGCTTCCCGCACCGGGCCGTGGTGGTCCGTCCCGGCGACGAGGCGGCCGCCCCCGCCCACCGCCCCGGCGTGCCCGTCCACCCGGACCAGCTCGCCTACGCGATGTACACCTCCGGCTCCACCGGCCGCCCCAAGGGCGTCGCCGTCCGCCACCGCGACGTCCTCGACCTCGCCGCCGACCGGCGCTGGCAGGACGGCCGGCACGAGCGGGTCCTGCTGCACTCCCCGCACGCCTTCGACGCCGCCACCTACGAGATCTGGACGCCCCTGCTGGCCGGCGGCACCGTCGTGGTCGCCCCGCCCGGCGCCCTCGACGCCACCTCCCTGCACGCCGTCACCACCCGCCACGGCGTCACCGCCGTCTTCCTCACCAAGGCCCTGTTCGACCTCGTCGCCGAGCAGGCCCCGCAGACCTTCGCCGCCCTGCGGGTCGTCTGCACCGGCGGCGAGGCCGCCTCCGGCACCCTGATGCGGCGCGTCCTGGACGCCTGCCCCGACCTGCTGCTCGCCCACGTCTACGGGCCCACCGAGACCACCACCTTCGCGACCCACCACCCGCTCGTCCACGCCGACCTCGACGGCCCCCGGGTGCCGATCGGCGGCCCGCTCGACGCCATGCGCAGCTACGTCCTCGACGCCCGGCTGTGCCCCGTCCCGCCCGGCGTCCCGGGAGAGCTGTACATCGCCGGTGCCGGCCTGGCCCGCGGCTACCTGAACCGGCCGGCCCTGACCGCCGAACGGTTCGTCGCCTGCCCGTACGCGCCCGGCGAGAGGATGTACCGCACCGGCGACCTGGTGCGGCTGCGCGCCGACGGCGCCGTGGAGTTCCTCGGCCGGATCGACGGACAGGTCAAGCTGCGCGGCTTCCGGATCGAACTCGGCGAGATCGAGGCGACGCTCTCCCGCCACCCCGCCGTGCGCCAGGTCATCGTGATCGCCCGCGAGGACCGCCCCGGCGACACCCGGCTGGTCGCCTACTGCACCGCCGACGCCTCGCTCACCCCGGCCGAGCTGCGCACCTTCGCCGGCACCACGCTGCCCGGCTACATGGTCCCCGCCGCCGTCGTCCTCCTCGACGCCCTGCCGCTCAACGCCAACGGCAAGGTCGACCGCCGGGCCCTGCCCGCCCCGGACGTCGCCGCCGACGGCACCGGCCGCGAGCCCCGCGACGAGCGCGAACGGGCGCTGTGCGAGCTCTTCGGCGACCTGCTCGGCATCGACGACATCACCATCGACGACGACTTCTTCGCGCTCGGCGGGCACTCGCTGCTCGCCACCCGCCTCACCGGGCGGGCCCGCGCCGAACTCGGCATCGAACTCGCCATCGGCGACCTCTTCCAGGCCCCCACCGTCGCCGGGCTCACCGACCGGCTCGCCGACCGCGCGGCCGACGCGCCCGCCCCGGCCCGCCCGGCGCTGCGGCCCGGCCCCCGGCCCGACCGGGTGCCGCTCTCCTTCGCCCAGCGCCGCCTCTGGTTCCTCGCCCAGGCGGACGGCCCCGCCAGCACCTACAACGTGACCCTCGCCCTGCGGCTGCGCGGCCCGCTCGACCCCGCCGTCCTCGCGGACGCCCTCGGCGACACCGTCCGGCGGCACGAGGCCCTGCGCACCGTCTTCGGCGAACAGGACGGCGTCCCGTACCAGCACGTCCTCGACGGGCCGACCGCCCCGCTGCTCACCACCACCGACCGGCCGGTGGACGAACTCGCCCGCCACACCTTCGACCTGGCCGCCGACCTGCCCCTGCACGCCTACCTGCGGCCCGAGGGCCCGGACGAGCACGTCCTGGTCCTCGTCCTGCACCACATCGCCGGGGACGGCGCCTCGCTGGGCCCGCTCTACCGCGACCTCACCGACGCCTACCGGGCCCGGCTCGCCGGCCGCACCCCCGGCTGGGAGCCGCTGCCCGTCCAGTACGCCGACCACGCGCTCTGGCAGCACGCCCTGCTCGGCGACGAGGACGACCCGCAGAGCCTGGCCGCCCGCCAACTCGCCCACTGGCGCGACGCACTGGCCGGCCTGCCGGAGGAGCTGCCGCTGCCGCTCGACCGGCCCCGGCCCCCGGTCGCCAGCCACCGCGGGACCGTCCTCCCGCTGGAGCTCGACGCCGAACTGCACGCACGCCTCGGCGCCCTCGCCGTCGAGCACGGCGCCACGCTGTTCATGGTCCTCCAGGCCGCCTACGCCACCCTGCTGCACCGCTTCGGCGCCGGCACCGACCTGCCGATCGGCACCCCGGTGGCCGGCCGCCTCGACGAGGCCGTCACCGACCTGGTCGGCTACTTCGCCAACACCCTGGTGCTGCGCACCGACGTCTCCGGCCGCCCCAGCTTCGCCGAACTGCTGCACCGCGTCCGCGACACCGACGTGGCGGCGTACGAGCACCAGGACACGCCGTTCGAGTCGCTGGTCGAGGAGCTGAACCCGGCCCGGTCACTGGCCCGACACCCCCTGTTCCAGGTGATGCTGGCCTTCGCCGGCACCCCCGAGGACGGGCCGGACCTGCCCGGCGTCACCGTGACCGAGGAGCCGGTCGACTTCGGCACCGCGACCTTCGACCTCACCCTCAGCCTGGTCGAGCGGCTCGCCGCCGACGGCTCCCCGGCCGGGCTGAGCGGCGGCCTGGAGTACGCGACCGACCTGTTCGACCGGGAGACGGTCCGGCGGCTCGCCACCGCCCTGGAGCTGATCCTGCGCCAGGCGGTCGAGGACCCCGAGCGCCCGGTCGCCGCCCTGGAGGTGCTCGGCGAGGCCGAGCGGGACGCTCTCGCCGCATGGAACGACACGGCGCTGCCGGACGCGGGCGCGCCCTACCTGACGGTGTTCGAGGAGCAGGCCGCGCGCACCCCCGGGGCCGTCGCCCTGGTCTGCGGCCCCCAGTCGCTGACCTTCGCGGAGCTGAACGCCCGGGCCAACCGGCTGGCCCGCGCCCTCGCCGACGAGGGCGCCGGGCCGGACACCGTGGTCGCCCTCGCCGTGCCGCGCTCGGTGGAGTCGGTGGTCGCCACGCTGGCGACACTGAAGGCCGGCGCGGCCTTCCTGCCCCTGGACCCGGAGTACCCGGCGGAGCGGATCGCCCACATGCTGGCCGACTCCGCCCCGGCGGTCGTGCTCACCGACCACCGCTGGCCGCTCGCCGAGTCGCTGGACGGACGCACCGTGCTGCCCGTCGACGACGAGCTGTGGGCCTTCCACGACGACCACGACCTGCCCGGCACCGCCCACCCGGGGCACGCCGCCTACGTCATCTACACCTCCGGCTCCACCGGCAGGCCCAAGGGCGTCGTGGTCTCCCGCGGCAACTTCGCCAATCTGCTGGCCTTCCACCGCGCCGAGGTCGGGGCCGCCGTCGAGCGAGCCCGGCCGGGCCGCCGGCTGACGGTCGCGCTCACCGCCTCGCTGTCCTTCGACGCCTCCCTGGAGGGCTTCCTCTGGCTCGCGGCCGGGCACGAGCTGCACCTGATCGGCGACGACGTGCGCCGCGACGCCGCCGCGCTGGTGCGCCACGCCGAGCGCACCGGGATCGACGTCCTCGACCTCACTCCCACCTACGCGGACCAGCTGATCGAGGAGGGACTGCTCACCCGCTGCCCGCCGGCCCTGCTGCTGCTCGGCGGCGAGGCCACCGGCCAGGCCCTGTGGACCACCCTGCGGGACGCCCCGGACCTGATCGCGTACAACCTGTACGGCCCGACCGAGTGCACCGTCGACGCCCTGTACCACCGCCTCGCCGACAGCGAGCGCCCGCTGATCGGCCGCCCCCTCGGCAACCTCCGCGCCTACGTGCTGGACTCCCGGTTGAACCCGGTGCCGGCGGGGGTGCCCGGTGAGCTGTACCTGGCGGGGGCGGGTCTGGCCCGGGGGTACCTGAACCGGCCGGAGCTGACCGCCGAGCGGTTCGTGGCCTGCCCGTTCGAGCCCGGGGAGAGGATGTACCGCACCGGCGACCTGGTGCGCCGCCGCCCGGACGGCGACCTGGACTACCTGGGCCGCACCGACCAGCAGGTCAAGATCCGCGGCTTCCGGATCGAACTCGGCGAGATCGAGACCGCGCTGACCTCGCAGCCCGGGGTGCTCCAGGCCGCGGTGCTGCCGTACGAGCAGGGCCCGGGCGGGGCCCGGCTGGTCGCCTACCTGGTCGGCCCGGCCGCGTCGGACCCGGCCGAGCTGCGCGCTGCCGTCGCGGCCGAACTGCCCGCCCACATGGTGCCGGCCGCCTTCGTGGGGCTGGAGGCGCTGCCGCTCAACGCCAACGGCAAGCTGGACCGCTCCGCGCTCCCGGCGCCGGACTTCGCGGAGTTCGCGGGTGGCCGGGCGGCGCGGACGGCGGAGGAGGAGATCCTCTGCGGCCTGTTCGCCGAGGTCCTCGGTGTCGAACGGGTGGGCGCCGACGACGACTTCTTCGCGCTCGGTGGTCATTCCCTGCTGGCGACGCGGCTGTTGAGCCGGGTGCGGTCGGTGCTGGGGGTGGAGCTGGGGGTGCGGGATGTGTTCGAGGCGCCGACGGTGGCGGGGCTCGCGGCCCGTTCGGGCGCGGCGGCCGGCCGGCCGGTGCTGTCGGGGGGCGTCGAGCGTCCGGAGCGGGTGCCGCTGTCGTTCGCGCAGCAGCGGCTGTGGCTGATCGACCGGATGGAGGGCCCCAGCGCGCTCTACAACGTGCCGGTCGCGCTGCGGCTGGGCGGTGAGCTGGATGTGGCGGCGCTGGAGGCGGCGCTGGGTGATGTGGTGGCGCGGCACGAGAGCCTGCGCACGCTCGTGGCCGAGGCGGACGGCGAGCCGTACCAGCGGATCCTGCCGCCCGAGGAGGCCCGGGTCACCGTCGAACGCCGGGACTGCCCGGCCGACGCGCTGGCCGACGCCGTGGACGAGGAGTCCCGCCGCCCCTTCGACCTGGCGGCCGAACCCCCCTTCCGCGCGACCCTGCTGAGGACGGCCGAGGAGAGCCACGTGCTGCTCCTGGTGCTGCACCACATCGTCAGCGACGGCTGGTCGATGGGTCCGCTGCTGCGGGATCTGTCGACGGCGTACGCGGTGCGGTCCGGTGGCGAGGTGCCGGTGGTGGAGCCGCTGCCGGTGCAGTACGCGGACTACGCGCTCTGGCAGCGCCGACTGCTGGGGGAGGAGTCGGACGAGAACGGCCTGCTGTCACGTCAACTCGACTACTGGCGCGAGATCTTGACCGATCTCCCGGAGGAGTTGGCGTTGCCGGTGGATCGTGCGCGTGGTGTGGTGGCGTCGCATCGGGGCGACCGGGTGGTGCTGCCGTTGGGTGTGGAGTTGCATCGTGGGTTGGTGGGGTTGTCGCGTGCGCATCGGGTGACGTTGTTCATGACGGTGCAGGCGGCGTTGGCGGCGTTGTTGACCCGGTTGGGTGCGGGGACGGATGTGCCGATCGGTACGGTGGTGGCCGGTCGTTCGGATGAGGCGTTGGACGAGTTGGTCGGGTTCTTCGTCAACACGCTGGTGCTGCGTACCGATACGGCGGGTGACCCGAGTTTCGCGGAGTTGTTGGGTCGGGTGCGGGAGTCGGATCTGGGGGCGTTCGGGCACCAGGATGTGCCGTTCGAGCGTCTGGTGGAGGAGCTGAACCCGGCGCGGTCGCTGGCCCGCCACCCCCTCTTCCAGGTGATGCTGGTCCTGCAGAGCAATGAGCAAGCCGAACTGGAGCTGCCCGGACTGCACGTCGAGACTCTGCCGGCCGGGACCGGGGTCGCCAAGTTCGACCTCAACGTGATCATGGAGGAGGTCTTCGGCCCGGACGGCGAACCTGCCGGGATCGACTGCGCGATCGACTTCGCGACGGATCTGTTCGACCGGGAGACGGTGGAGTCGCTGGCGGTGTGGTTCGGGCGGTTGCTGCGGGCGGTGGTGGAGCGTCCGGAACTGCCGGTGGGCCGGGTGGAGTTGTTGGCGGCGGAGGAGCGGGCCGGGCTGGTGGGTGGCGGGTTCACGTCGCTGCCGTCGCGGGTGCCGCTGGTGCCGGCGGTGTTCGAGGCGCAGGTCGCGCGGACTCCGGAGGCGGTGGCGCTGGTGTGCGGCGCCCAGACGTTGACGTTCGCCGAGTTGAATGTGCGGGCGAATCGGCTGGCGCATCGGCTGATCGCTGCGGGCGTGGGGCCGGAGTCGGGTGTGGCGTTGGCGCTGCCGCGCTCGGTGGAGTCGGTGGTGGGGTTGCTGGCGGTGCTGAAGGCCGGCGGGGTGTACCTCCCGCTGGACGCCGAGTACCCCGCCGACCGCACCGCCGACACCCTGGCGGACTCCCGTCCGTCGCTGGTACTGACCGACCCGCGGTGGCCGCTGTCCGAGGTCCTGGCGGGCCTGCGGATGCTGGACGTCACCGAGGACGGCCCCGGCCCCGAGAGCGATCCGGCCCCCCGCGTCACCGCGCAGGACGCGGCGTATGTGATTCACACGTCGGGTTCGACGGGTCGTCCGAAGGGCGTGGTGGTGTCGCACGGGAGCCTGGCCGCTCTGCTGGCGGCGCATCGTGTCGGTGTGATGGCGGGTCGGGTGCGGTCGCGGGTGGCGTTGACGGCGTCGTTGTGCTTCGACGCTTCCTGGGACGGCCTTCTCTGGCTGGTGGCCGGGCATGAGCTGCATCTGGTCGGTGATGAGGTGCGCCGGGACGCGGCAGCGCTGGTGTGCCATGTCCGCGAGCGCGGTATCGGGGTGCTGGAGGTGACGCCGTCCTTCGCCGAGCAGTTGGTGGAGGAGGGGTTGTTGGCCGAGTCGGCGCCGGAGCTGTTGCTGCTCGGTGGTGAGGCGGTGGGCCAGGCCCTGTGGACCATCCTGCGGGAGGCGTCGGCGACGGAGGCGTACAACCTGTACGGCCCGACGGAGGCGACGGTGGACACGCTCGTCCACCCGCTGGCCGCCACGGAGCAGCCGGTGCTGGGCCGTACGGTCGCCGGGACGCAGGCCTATGTGCTGGACGAGTGGTTGAACCCGGTGCCGGCGGGGGTGGCGGGGGAGTTGTACCTCGCAGGGGCGGGTCTGGCCCGGGGGTATCTGAACCGGCCGGGGCTGACCGCGGAGCGGTTCGTGGCCTGCCCGTTCGCGTCCGCTGGGCCCCTCCGGCCCGATGGCGGGCAAGGAGGGAGGATGTACCGTACGGGCGACCTGGTGCGCCGTTCGCGGGACGGTGAGTTGGAGTACCTGGGCCGCACCGACCAGCAGGTCAAGATCCGCGGCTTCCGGATCGAACTCGGCGAGATCGAACAGGTGCTGGTCCGCCACGAAGCCGTCCGCCAGGCGGTCGTCACCACCCGGGAGAGCGACGACGGCGACCGCCGGCTGGTGGCCTACTGCGCGGTGACCGAGCAGATCCCTGGGATCGCCCTCGACCTGCGGGAGTTCGTCGCCCGGGCACTGCCCGGCTACATGGTGCCGGCCGCCGTCGTCCCGCTCACCGCCCTGCCGCTCACCGGCAGCGGAAAGGTGGACCACCGGGCCCTGCCGGCGCCGGACTTCGCGGAGTTCGCGGGTGGCCGGGCGGCGCGGACGGCGGCGGAGGAGATCCTCTGCGGGCTGTTCGCCGAGGTCCTGGGGATCGCCGGGGTCGGCATCGACGACGACTTCTTCGCGCTCGGTGGTCATTCCCTGCTGGCGACGCGGTTGTTGAGCCGGGTGCGGTCGGTGCTGGGGGTGGAGCTGGGGGTGCGGGATGTGTTCGAGGCGCCGACGGTGGCGGGGCTCGCGGCCCGTTCGGGTGCCGGGGTCGGTCGTCTGGTGCTGTCGGGAGGTGTCGAGCGTCCGGAGCGGGTGCCGTTGTCGTTCGCGCAGCAACGGTTGTGGCTGATCGACCGGATGGAGGGCCCGAGCGGGCTCTACAACCTCCCCGTGCTGCTCCGCTTGGGCGGTGAGCTGGATGTGGCGGCGCTGGAGGCGGCGCTGGGTGATGTGGTGGCGCGGCACGAGAGTCTGCGCACGCTCGTGGCCGAGGTGGACGGCGAGCCGTACCAGCGGATCCTGCCGCCCGAGGAGGCCCGGGTCACCGTCGAGGTCCTGCCCGTGGGCACCGACCCCGAGAGCTGCGTCGACCGGCCGTTCGACCTGTCCGCCGACCTGCCCATGCGCGTCCAGGTGATTCCGGGCGGGTCCGACGGAGACCTGCTGGTGCTGGTGCTGCACCACATCGCCGGTGACGGCTGGTCGATGGGTCCGTTGCTGCGGGATCTGTCGACGGCGTACGCGGTCCGGTCCGGGGGCGGGGTGCCGGTGGTGGAACCGCTGCCGGTGCAGTACGCGGACTACGCGCTCTGGCAGCGCGGACTGCTGGGGGAGGAATCGGATTCCGGGAGTGTGCTTTCACGTCAGTTGGATTACTGGCGCGGGGTGTTGGACGGCCTTCCGGAGGAGTTGGCGTTGCCGGTGGATCGTGCGCGTGGTGTGGTGGCGTCGCATCGGGGCGACCGGGTGGTGCTGCCGCTGGGTGTGGAGCTGCATCGTGGGTTGGTGGGGTTGTCGCGTGCGCATCGGGTGACGTTGTTCATGACGGTGCAGGCGGCGTTGGCGGCGTTGTTGACCCGGTTGGGTGCGGGGACGGATGTGCCGATCGGCACGGTGGTGGCCGGTCGTTCGGATGAGGCGTTGGACGAGTTGGTCGGGTTCTTCGTCAACACGCTGGTGCTGCGCACCGATACGGCGGGTGACCCGAGTTTCGCGGAGTTGTTGGGTCGGGTGCGGGAGTCGGATCTGGGGGCGTTCGGGCACCAGGATGTGCCGTTCGAGCGTCTGGTGGAGGAGCTGAATCCGGCGCGGTCGTTGGCCCGCCACCCCCTCTTCCAGGTGATGCTGCTGCTGGAAGGCGACCGGACGGCCTCGGCGCCGCTCACCCTCGGCGCCCTGCCCGCCACCGTGCAGTCGACGGCCGGATCGGTGGCCAAGTTCGATCTGAGCATCGGCATGGGCGAGACCTTCGACGCGGACGGCGAGCCCGCCGGCCTGGAATGCGCGATCGATTTCGCGACGGATCTGTTCGACCGGGAGACGGTGGAGTCGCTGGCGGTGCGGTTCGGGCGGTTGCTGCGGGCGGTGGTGGAGAGTCCGGAACTGCCGGTGGGCCGGGTGGAGTTGTTGGCGGCGGAGGAGCGGGCCGGGCTGGTGGGGGGCGGGTTCACGTCGCTGCCGTCGGGGGTGTCGCTGGTGCCGGAGGTGTTCGAGGCGCAGGTCGCGCGGACTCCGGAGGCGGTGGCGCTGGTCGTCGGCTCGGAGCGCCTCACGTTCGCGGAGTTGAATGTGCGGGCGAATCGGCTGGCGCATCGGTTGATCGCTGCGGGGGTGGGGCCGGAGTCGGGTGTGGCGTTGGCGCTGCCGCGTTCGGTGGAGTCGGTGGTGGGATTGCTGGCGGTGCTGAAGGCCGGCGGGGTGTACCTCCCGCTGGACGCCGAGTACCCCGCCGACCGCATCGCCCGTACGCTCGCCGACGCGCAGCCCGTCCTCGCCGTGACCGACGATCGCTGGCCGCACCCGGAGTTGCTGGCCGGGCTGACCGTGGTGGAGGCCGGTGACGTGGCCGGTCCGGAGTCGGAACCGGTCGCGCGGGCTTCGGCCGGGGACGCGGCGTATGTGATTCACACGTCGGGTTCGACGGGTCGTCCGAAGGGCGTGGTGGTGTCGCACGGGAGCCTGGCCGCTCTGCTGGCGGCGCATCGCACCGGTGTGATGGCGGGTCGGGTGCGGTCGCGGGTGGCGTTGACGGCGTCGTTGTGCTTCGACGCTTCCTGGGACGGCCTGTTGTGGCTGGTGGCTGGGCATGAGCTGCACCTGGTCGGTGATGAGGTGCGCCGGGACGCGGCAGCGCTGGTGCGCCATGTCGGGGAGCGCGGTATCGGGGTGCTGGAGGTGACGCCGTCCTTCGCCGAGCAGCTGGTGGAGGAGGGGTTGTTGGCCGAGTCGGCGCCGGAGCTGTTGCTGCTCGGTGGTGAGGCGGTGGGCCAGGCCCTGTGGTCGCGGTTGCGGGAAGCTCCGGCGACGGAGGCGTACAACCTGTACGGCCCGACGGAGGCGACGGTGGACACGCTCGTCCACCCGCTGGCCGCGACGGAGCAGCCGGTGCTGGGCCGTACGGTCGCCGGGACGCAGGCCTATGTGCTGGACGAGTGGTTGAACCCGGTGCCGGCGGGGGTGGCGGGGGAGTTGTACCTGGCGGGGGCGGGTCTGGCCCGGGGGTATCTGAACCGGCCGGGGCTGACCGCGGAGCGGTTCGTGGCCTGCCCGTTCGTGTCCGGGGAGAGGATGTACCGCACCGGCGACCTGGTGCGCCGTTCGCGGGACGGTGAGTTGGAGTACCTGGGCCGCACCGACCAGCAGGTCAAGATCCGGGGCTTCCGGATCGAACTCGGCGAGATCGAACAGGTCCTGAGGCGGCACCCCCGGGTGTCGGCGGCCGTCGTCCGCCCGGTCGAGGACCGGGCAGCGGGCACTCGTCTGGTCGCCTACGTGGTGGCCGACGGCCGGCTGGACCAGGCAGGTCTGCGGGCCTTCGCGGGCGGGTTCCTGCCCGGCTACATGGTGCCGGCCGTCGTCGTCCCGCTCGACGCGCTGCCGCTCACCGGCAGCGGCAAGCTCGACCACCGGGCCCTGCCCGCCCCGGACTTCGCCGAACTCGCCGGGGGCCGCGCGCCGCGCACCGAACAGGAGCGGGTCCTCTGCGGGCTGTTCGCCGAGGTCCTGGGGATCGCCGGGGTCGGCATCGACGACGACTTCTTCGCGCTCGGCGGTCACTCCCTGCTCGCGATGAAGCTGCTCGCCCGGATCCGCGCCACCCTCGGCGCCGACCTCGGGATGCGCGCGCTGTTCGAGGCCCCGACCGTCGCCGGACTGGCCGGCCGGCTCGGTGCCGGGCCAGCTGCCGACGCCCTGGACGTGCTGCTGCCGCTGCGCACCGGTGGCGGCCTGGCCCCGCTGTTCTGCGTCCACCCGGCCGCCGGCATCAGCTGGGTCTACTCCGGCCTGCTGCCGCACCTCGGCGCCGACCGGCCGGTCTACGGTCTGCAGGCCCGCGGCCTGCGCGGGGAGGCACCGGCGAGCGTCACCGAGATCGCCGAGGACTACGTGCGGCAGATCCGGGCGGTGTGGCCGTCCGGCCCCTACCACCTGCTCGGCTGGTCCTTCGGGGCGGTGGTCGCGCAGGAGATGGCCGTCCGGCTCCAGGCCGAGGGCGCACCGGTCGGTGTGCTCGCCCTGCTCGACGGCGCACCGGTCACCGGCCACGGTCCGGCGGCCGCCGACGGGCCGGAGGAGGACGAACCCGTCGACACCCTGGCCGAGTTGCTGCTGTCACTGGGCTACGACCCGGAGGCCGGGCGCGGCCAGGCCGAGCTGGCCGCCGTCCTGGGGGAGGCCGCCGCCGAGCTGCCCGGCATGTTCGAGCGGCACCGCAAACTCATGGCCGAGCACGTGCCCGGCCGCTACCGGGGCGACGCCGTCTTCTTCGGCGCGACCCTCGACAAGCCCGCCGACTGGCCCTACGAGCGGTCCTGGCGGCCGTACCTGGACGGCCGGATCGAGCCCCACCGCCTCGCCTGCGCGCACGGCGAGCTGACCCGTCCGGAACCCCTCGCACGGATCGCCTCCGTGCTCGCCGAGAAGCTTGGAGAGTGACCCGCGATGTCCGTCACCACCCCCGCCATGGCTCCGCCGGAGCCGTCCCGCAGCCGCTGGGGGCTGTGGGCCCAGGCCGACTTCCGTCGGCTCTGGATCGGTGAGACCACCAGCGGTCTCGGTACGGCGGTCGGCAACGTGGCGCTGGCCCTGGTGGCCGTCGTCACCCTGCACGCCAGCCCGCTCGCGGTCGGCCTGCTGACCGCCTCGGCCTGGCTGCCCTGGCTCTTCCTCGGGCTGCCGGCCGGTGCCTGGGTGGACCGCTGGCCCAAGCTGCGGGTGATGCTGGTCTGCGACCTGCTGCTGCTCGTCCTGTTCGTCAGCGTGCCGGTGGCCGGCTGGCTCGGCGTTCTGACCATGGCCCAACTGGTGCTGGTGGCCCTGCTGACCGGCGGGGTGAAGGTGTTCTTCTCCACCGCGTACGGGGCGGTGCTCCCGTCGCTGGTGGCCAAGGAGGACGTGCTGGAGGCGAACGTCAAGCTGCGTTCCGGGGAGTCGGCGGTGGAGATCGCCGGTCCCGGTGCGGCCGGCCTGCTGTCGCAGGTCTTCGGCGCGACCAGCGGCCTGCTCGCCGACGCGGTGAGCTACCTCGTCTCGGCGGTCTGCGTGGCCCGGATCACCGTGGTGGAGCAGCCTCCGCCGCCGTCGCAGCGGCGGGGCATCCTGAAGGAGATCGGCGAGGGCGTGGGCTTCCTGGCCCGCGACCCGTACCTGCGGACGCTGGCCTGCTTCGGGGCGGTCGGCAACCTCGGGCTGAACGGCATCCAGGCCGTCCAGACGGTCTTCCTGGTGCGCAGCGTCGGCATCGGATCCGGCGAGGTGGGCCTGGTGTTCGCGGTGGTGAGCATCGGCGGGCTGGCCGGCGCGGCGGTGGCCGGGCGGCTGGCCCGGCGGCTGGGCAGCGCCCGCGGGCTGCTGCTGTGCGAGCTGGTGGTCGCGCCCTTCATCTTCCTGCTGCCGATGGCCGGCGACCAGCTGCCGCTCGCGGTCAGCGCGCTCGCGTGGTCGGTGGCCGTCTGCGGCGTCGTGGCCGGGAACGTGCTGGCCGGCAGTTTCTACCAGTCCTACTGCCCGCCCGCGATGATCGGGCGGATCAGGGCCAGCGCCTCGACCGTCAACTACAGCGCGATCCCCCTCGGCGCCCTGCTCGGCGGCTGGCTCGGCGAGGTGCTGGGCCCGCGCACCACGATCTGGATCATGGCGGGCGTGCTGCTGTCCGCAGGCGCCGTGCTGCTGGCGAGCCCGCTGCGCGGAATGCGCGACTTCCCGGCGCGCCCCGAACACGGCGACCACCGCGCCG
>NZ_JBHVWW010000018.1:122613-126331 GCF_042882025.1 Kitasatospora sp. NPDC058243 | reverse complement strand
GATTGGTGCTGGTCATCAGGGGTGGAACTCCTACTCGGGCCCTCTCAGGCTAACCCGACAAAGCGGGATGTCTCACCCAAGGCTGACAGAGAGGGTCTCGGCGGCTTCGCGCGTCTCCTCCACGGGTTCCTGGCCGTCCGTGGGCTTGGCCGAGGTCGACGACGTGTTGGTCTGCTCGGCGACACGTGCCGCATCGCGGGTGGGGTTGCCCGCGTTCCACCAGGACGGGGTGACGTCTTCTGGTGCGAGGAGGTGCCAGTCCTTGGGCGGGTCGGTGTCCACGGGCAGCAGCGTCAGGACCGGAACGGTCATCTCGGCGAGGGAGGCGCCGCCGTGGTAGCCCGCCTTGCGGGGCGTGTACCGGATGTCCTCGCGCCAGGGCGCGACGATGCGGCCATCGCCTTCGAGGACGCGCGGTCCGGTGAGCAGGACTTCGCCGGATCCCGGTTCGCCGAGGCGCCAGCGCGCGGCACTTACGCTCCCGGCAGCGGCTGGGGCGTCGAGTCCTTCGCTTCGTTCGAGGACGTGGCCGTGGTCGGCGACGATGACGACGGGTCGGCTGTAGAGGCGTGCGGCGGCGAGGAGTTCGTCCAGGTAGGTCACGTCGGCGAGGCGCCATCGTGTGCGGTCGCCCTGGGCTGCGTGGTCGAGTGAGTCGTCGACCGTGTTGAGCACGACTCCGACGACCGCCTCGCCGGCCAGTTCGCGCTGCAGCGTGTCGGAGAGCCGCTGGCCGGCCGCACCTCCTATGTCCGCCTTGTGGAACAAGGCGGCCGAACGGCGCTGCCGGGACCAGAACTCCTCGAAGCCGGGCTTCTCCACCGATTGGCCGCCCTGGGTGAGGCTGCCGGTGAGGAGGGAGGCCCGGCTGATGCGGGTGAGTGAGGGGATCGCGGCGACTGCGGCCGTGCGGCGGCCCCGGGCGGGGCCGGTCTCCAGCCAGCCGCGGCGGGCGAGTTCTTCGCCGAAGCCGACCGCGACTTCGCTGCTCATGCCGTCGACCAGCAAGATCAGTGGTGCCCGGCCAGACTTGCCGGCGAGCTTGACGGCGATGGTGTCGAGCACGTTCTCGACCAGGAGCGCGCCGGCCGGCGTTTGGCCGGTCGCGGTGCGTGTCCATTCACGCAGGTACCGGGCGAAGATCTCGTCGATGACGGCGCGCCGCCCACGAGCGGCGTGGTAGACGCTGTGGTAGGCGGCACTGACCGGTTCCTGGGCATCGGCGTCGCCGGCCCACAAGACGGTGAGGGCGGCATCCACCCAGCCCCAGTCGGCGAGATGCTGCTCGACGGCGTCCGCTACGGAGGTGATGGTCGGCTGCGGGCCGGCCAGCCAGCGTGCCAGGCGCACCGCGGCTTCGGCGGTGCGGACACGCGGGCGCTGCAGGCCCGCGAGGTGGTGGCGTCGCAGTTCCTCGAGGGCTGCCTCGGCCGCGGCGAGGTCGCGTGTGCGGGGGCCGGAGGGGTCGAGGACAGCCGCGAGTGCGTTGAGGCGAGCTTGGAACCCGGAGGGCAGGTAAGCGTTGCCCGCGAGGGCTTCGGCCAGGCCGGATTCCTGGCCGCGGCCGGCGGCGCACAGGTCGAGCAGCAATGACGCCGCGTTGCCGGCGACCTTGGTCAGCCAGTCCCGGATACCGTGCTGCTCGTCCTTGGCCAGTGCCGCGTAGGCGGCGGGCCCGAATGGACTGCGGGACCAGGCCAGCAGGGTGTCGGCGTCCAGCGGGGTGTCGCGACGGCCATCTCCGCGGGTGCCGGCCGCGTCGGGGGATGCCTGGCTGATCGACAGCCTGGCCTCGACGAGTGCGCGCATCGCCGCATCCAGCGTGAGCACGGAGCCGAGCCGCGGCCAGCCACCGTGGGGCTCCGCTTCGAGGAGGGCGTTCACCAGCCAGGATTCCGCGCGGATGCGCGGGTCGAGACCGGTGGCGCCGAATCGCAGCCGGACGATCTCCGCCCGGTCGACGCTGAGGACCTGGCGGCGCAGGGCGTGGCCGAGCACGTCCCAGCCGAGCTGCTCGTCCTCGACCGTGGTGGTGACCACAAGCACCGAACCCGGGCCCGTGGCATCTTCCTGGTGGCGATGCCAGGCGTCGGAGATACCGAGGACGGAGTGCTGTTCCACGACCTCGATCCGGCGCTTGTCCTCAGCCAGGGAGGCAGTGAACTCGGCAGCCGCGCCGGTCTCGTACCGGCCGTGGACCAGGACGAGCCGACGGTCCGGCTCGTTGGGAAGCTCCAGACGCAGAAGTGCCTCGATGACCCGGCGGTTGACCAGGGGCGGCTGGGCCGACATCACTGCGCCGCCCCTTCGCTCACGCTACCGCCCGCTCCGGGCTCGTCCGCGGGCTTCCACCCGATCTCGATCTCGGTATCGGGATCGCCTGCACCTGCAAGCGCCCAAGACCCGCGCCAGCCGCAACTGGGTTAGCCTCTCCCCCCGCGTCACGGCCGCACTGCGTCGCCAGGCCACCCGCCATCGCGGTATGCATCCCGACCAGCCCAGCCTGAACGGGATGGTCTTCACCCGCCCGGATGGCAAGCCCGTCAACCCCGAACGACTCCTGCACACCCTGCGCCAACGCTCAGCCGAGATCGGCCTGCCCAAGATCGGCCTTCACGACCTGCGCCACACCGCCGCTACCATCATGATCAGTTCCCAGGTGCCGCTCGCCGTCGTCTCCAAGACCCTGCGGCACTCCACCCTGGCCACCACCGTCAACATCTACGGCCATCTGCTCCCCCAGGCCGCCCGCGAAGCCGTCGCTGCTCTCGCCGACGCGCTCGACTGGGCAGACCTTCCACGCGAGATCAACTGACGCTTCGCCAGGAGTCGCAATCACCCTGGCCTCACCTCGGCCACAAACCGCCAGGTCAGAGAGACCGACGCGACCACCCTGCGACCACACGATCCCCAGAAACGACTGAGAGCGGGCGCTTGGCTCCCCAAGTACCCGCTCTCACAACCGACTTCACAGTCGGGACGACAGGATTTGAACCTGCGACCCCTTGCCCCCCAGTCAAGGGGCTCAACTATTGTCGACAGCCGAGACCTCAAGGCCTCGGCTTTTTTGCATCTCAACTGCACTGAAAACAAGGGAAATTGAGACTCATCATGAAGATCCACGGTCGACAGAGCTCGAACCCGCTCGATGCCCAACCGGGTTCAAGTTCGTACATAGATGCCCGCTATCACCCACGGGCGCTCATAGGCGCTCACCAGTCGTGGTCCCAAACTGGTCCCCAAATGGTCCCCAGGGACCCGGTCACTGCGGGTGACACAATCTGTCGGCCCTTCAGCAGGGCCCGCCTGTGGGTTCCACATCGGCCTGTCCGCCGGAGTCGTTCTGGCCAGCGGGTTTCGCGGTTGTCCCACCGAGGTGTCCACCAGTGTTGTCCTGCGGCCGTGTCCACTTCCTCTGCCGCCGCCGGCTGCGGTGTTGCCCGGGCCGGGCACGGGGACGTGCTGAGCTGCTGGTGCAGCTCGGGGTGGTGGCGGTGACGGGGCTGCCGATTCTGCGGCTGCCCCGGGTGGTCAGCTGAGCTGAGACGCGGGTGGTCGGCCGAGAGCTGAGTGGGACCGGCCGCACCCGGTACGGCAGCAGGGCTCGGACCGCGCGTCGCGGTCCGAGCCCCCCCCCCCTCCGTTTCCCCCTTCTTCGGCGGTGTTTCCCCCCCCCCCCGTGTCTCCCCCCCCCCCCCCCCCTCCCCCCACCCTTCCC
>NZ_JBHVWW010000018.1:102304-122603 GCF_042882025.1 Kitasatospora sp. NPDC058243 | reverse complement strand
CGAGGGATAGTGTGTTTGCAGCCGAAGATCTGGTGTCACCCTACCTCACTGTGTAAGCAAATCCGTCTCCTCCCTTCCTCCCCCCCCCCCCCCCCTGCCCCGTGCGGTGCCGCGCTGCGGCGGCGGTGCGTCAGCCCTGTACGGTGTCGCCGCCCGCCTGCCCGGCGCCCTCAGCCGTTCCTGCCTTCTCGCGCATCTTGCGCACCAGCTCCGCCTTCTGGTCGGCTGCACCCTGGCGGTCGAGGTTGCGGTGCGGACCGTTGTTCTGCCGTTCGGCGCGGGACTGCCTCTTGCGCTGGCCGCCGCCCATGCCCACGGGGTTGTTGATGTTCTTGCTCACGGTCGTGGGTTCTCCCGGTGGTGAAGTGAAGTGAAGTGATCTACGGATTCATCGGTGGGGGACGGGCGGCGACGTCGAAGGACGTCAGCAGGGGCCCATCACGCGCTCACTCGTAAATCGGGGTCTGGAAGAACATGGCAAAGACGTTACCCGGTTCCGTCGGCCCTGAACACCAACCTTTTCACCGCCCCCGCGTCGGCCGGGCCTTCGGCGAGCGCCCGGGGCCGACCGGTTCCTTCCGGGATTCCCAGCACCGCCAGCACCCGCCGGTCGTCGCCGCCTGCCGTGTCACAGATGGGCGTTGCCGGGCCGCGGGGGCGCTGCCAGTGGTCGCGAGCACACTGATGGCATGAGAGGTCATCTCACTTGCGTCCCGCCGTTGCGGGACAACCCTTGGCTCGGGCAGCAGCGATTCACCTGCCGATTCCCGTTCCCGTGTCCTTTTGGCCACGCGGTGGACATCGCCCATGGGGAGAGGACACCGAATCTGGGATCCCACACCGCCCGCTGGCCGGCCGGGACACCCTTCGCTGCCACTCGCCAGCCCGGGCAGATCAAGTTCGACTACCCACTGGATACGGATGGTGATCTTCCGGACGGTGTGTCGTCTTGAGCGTGTCCTCGCCCGCTGGTCCTGACGTGCCTCGCGCACCGCCCCGCACGCTCTGCCGCCACGCCCGGCCGAACGGCAAGCCTTGGACCAGGGTCACCGCGTTCAGGAAGGAGAAGCACACGGGACAGCGTGCGCAGCGGGGCAGGGTGTACCGGCGGTGTGGGTGCCGGGACGAGGGCGGGCGGCAGTTGGGTGCGTGGTGTGTGCGGTTGCTGGAGGAGGCGGGTCACGGGTCGTGGACGTACTGCGTTGACCTGGCGCCGGAGGACGGCCGGCGTCGTACGCGGCGTCGTGGCGGGTTCGCGACCGAGGCGGAGGCTGCGCAGGAGCTGGCGGCGGTGCTGGAGGGTGAGCTGAGCGGGTCGTACGAGGAGCGTCGTACCACCGTGGCGGACTACCTGCGGGAGTGGCTGGCCGCACGGAAGGAGGATCTCACCGTGAACACCTGTGCCGGTTACGCGGCGTACGTGGAGAGGGACCTGATCCCGGCGTTCGGGCGGTGCCGGTTGCTGGACCTGCGGCCGAAGCAGATCGAGGACTGGATGGCCGCTCAGCGGAAGGCCGGGCGGGGCCGGGTCACGCTGTACCGGGTGGTCTCGACGCTGCCCAACGCGTTGAACCACGCGGTGCGGTCGTGGCGGCTGAAGTTCAACCCGGCCGAGCACTGCGTGCCGCCCAAGCCCCGCGCGCAGGAGCGGACCTGCTGGACCCCGAAGGAGGCCGCGTCGTTCCTGCGGCACAACGCCGAGCAGTACGCCGACCAGCTGGCCGACCTGTTCGAGGTGATGCTCGGTACCGGCATGCGCCGCAGTGAGGTCCTCGCCCTGCACTGGTCGGACGTCCACCTCATGGACCGAAAGCTCTTCGTCCGCTGGACCCTGTCCGCCGTGGACAACGGCGACCTCCACTTCAACCAGCCCAAGACCGAGGCCAGCCGCGCCTGGATCAGCCTCTCCCCCAGAGTCATGGCCGCCCTCCACCGCCAGGCCGACCTCCAGATGTCCGCCCACCTCGACGGCCAGCTGGAAGGCCTCGTCTTCGCCAACTCGGACGGATCGCCCCTGCGGCCCCAGTGGGTCCTCGACCAGCTCCGCAAACGCACCGCCGAACTCGACCTGCCCCGGATCGGCCTGCACGACCTGCGCCATACCGCCGCCAGCATCATGATCGCCGAAGGCATCCCCATCGCCATCGTGTCCAAGACCCTGCGCCACGCCACCCTGGCGACCACCATCAACCTCTACGGCCACCTCTTCAAGGACTCCGCCGACCAGGCCGTCAACGCCCTCGCCCGGGCACTCGATCAAGCCCAGGAAGGCCGGCTCCGGGCCGTCCCCCGTGGCGACGACGACCTGCCACTGGCGGCATAGCGGTAGCCACAACCTGAGACCTTCGCCGGTCCGGCGTAGCTGCGCCTGACCGGGGTCTCCGGGAGGGCGGCCTTCAGGCCTCGCGGCTGGCTGCCCTCCCGGGCTTCGCAGAGCGTTGCGTGCCGCTCTGGAGGGCAGCCGCCGGGGCCGTGCCGAGGTCCCAGGGGACCAGGAGGTGCGGGGTGAACCGCGACGGGGCCCGGTCAGGCATGGCGCAGCGCGTGCCGCTCGTCCAGTCCTTCGGTCAAGAGGTGTTGGTCGACCACGTCGTTGCCTCCGAGAATGGCGCGTTTGGCCGCGGATTCGGCGGCCTTGACCAGCTCGGCGTGGCTGAGCTGGCCGACCTTGGTGATCAGGTCGGACCAAGGTACGCCGGTGGTGTCCATTCCGGCTAGGCGTCGTTGCAGAATCTCGATCGCCTGTTCCGGGGAGGGCGGTGCGTAGTGGACGACGAGGTCGAAGCGGCGGAAGAGTGCGCGGTCGAGGAGGTGGCGGTGGTTGGTGGCGGCGACGACGAGGCTCTCGGTGGGGGCTTCGTCGAGGAAGAGGAGGAAGGAGTTGAGGATGCGGCGGGCTTCGCCGACGTCGTTGCCGGCGGTGCCTTCGGCGCCGAGGGCGTCGAACTCGTCGAAGAGGTAGACGGCGCGGGTCTCGGCGGCGGCTTCGAAGACGGTGCGGAGCTTGGTGGCGGTCTCTCCCATGAAGCGGCTGATCAGTCCGTCGAGGCGGATGGTGAACAGCGGCAGAGAGAGTTCTTTGGCCAGTGCGGCGGCGGTCATGCTCTTGCCGGTGCCGGGCGGCCCCGAGAGGAGGATGCGGTGTACGGGGGTGAATCCGAAGCGTTCCAGGCGGGCGCGCTGGCGTTGCTCGTGCAGGACCTTGTCCAGGGGGGCGCGGACGTCGTCGGCGAGGGTCATGTCGTCGAGGCGGACGTCGGGGTAGCCGGCGGTGAGGAGGCTGGCGAGTTCACCTCTGGGCTGGACGACGGGTGTCGGGGCGAGCCTGAGGATCTTCTCGGCCCGGGCGGCATCGATGATCTCGCGGAGTTCGACGGCGAGCTTGCCGTGGCCCTGGCGCGCGGACTTCGCGGCCACCTGGAGGGCGATGCTGTAGAAGCGGTCCTCGTCGCCGGCGGCATGGGCGTTGAGGAGTGCCTTGAGGTGGTCAGCCGTGGCAGCCACGCACCTCACACTCCTCTTCAGCAGACCGGCCCGCCACTCTAGCGAGCGCCCCGGACAACCGATACCCACGGCGCGCGCTCCAGCGCCGTGGGTATCGTACGGCGGCATGGGCGCCCGCTCGACCGCGGGCCGGAAGGGCTCTCGGTCACCGAGCCTGCCACGCGAGGTGGACTCGGCGGCGCTGTCCTGTGAAGAGCTCCAGGCCTGGCGAGGTCCTCCGGCGAGCGGCGTAGCCACGCGTCGAACGGCTTCGGGACTGCGGCTTGGAATCGGGGGGTGGGGCGTCTCTGGCCGGTGCGCCGGTCAGAGACGCCCGAGCCTCGCGTCGGCAGCAGGAGTCTCGTCCTCCTCGGGGTCCGGGCGGAGCATGTCGAGGAGGTCGCGAGCTGCCCAGTCCGGGAGGGTCACTGCTGGCGGGATCTGGCTCGGGTGTCGCGGGGTGAGAGCCGGTGCGATGCTGAGACGGACAAAACGCCAGTGCGGCGCTCGCGTGGCCGCGTGGGGCAAGGCAGGAAAGCCGGCCGGCGAAGAGGGCCACTGCGGGGAATTGAGGTGCCCATGGCGGAATTGGCTCGGGAGAACCGCAGGGCCGCGGTGGACCGGTCGGAGGGCTTCGGTGAGCGGCTGCTGGGCCAGCTGCTGGACCGGGCTCACGAGATGCCGCCGCAGCTCATCGCCCCGCTGGTGGCGGAGGAGGTCCGCGCGATCGGTGGCCGGGACGTCTCGATCCTTCTGCAGGATTACGGCCAACTCATGCTGGTGCCGCTTCCGGGCAGGGGACTCACCGGTGGAGACCCGGTGCCCATCGACGGTTCCCGGGCCGGCGAGGTCTTCCTCCGTACGACCCCGGCCGAGCACCGTCAGGCCGACGGGATACGGATGTTCCTGCCGCTGTTGGACGGCAGTGACGAGGTCGGGGTCATGGCCGTCACCCTCGACAGCGTCGATGACGACGACCGCCGGTTACTACGGCGTCTCGCCGGGCTGGTCGCCGACATGCTGGTCACCAAGAACGGCTACACGGACCAGTTCTTCCAGGCGCGGCGCCGCGAGCCGATGAGTGTGGCAGCGGAGATCCAGTGGTCACTGCTGCCCCCGCTGTCGATGAACACCCCGCAGGTCGCGGTCGCCGGGATCCTGGAGCCCGCATACAACGTCGCCGGCGACAGCCTGGACTACGCCCTGAACGACGACATGCTGCATCTGGCCATGATCGACGCGATGGGCCACGGCTTGAACGCCGCCGTGCTGGCGACCGTCGCCGTGGGCGCCTATCGGCATGCCCGGCGGGCCGGTGTCGGGCTCGCCGAGCTCTATGCGTTCATGGATTCCGCGATCGACGAGCAGTTCGGCCCGGACCAGTTCGTCACCGCGCAGATGATGCGCATGGACATCGGAACGGGCGAGCTGCAATGGGTCAACGCAGGCCACCCGGCACCGCTGCTGATCCGCGATCACCGGGTCATCCTGACCCTGGACAGCCCCGGCACCCTACCGGTCGGCTTCGGCGGTGCCACACCACAGATCAGCGTGCGGCAGCTCCGGCGCGGCGACCGGGTGCTCTTCTACACCGACGGACTCGTCGAGGAACACCAGAACGGCGGGGAAGAGTTCGGCGAGGAACGCCTGATCGCCACCATCGAGCGCGTCGGACCCGCCGGTGGAGGCGTGCAGGAGATGGTGCGGAGCCTCTCGCACACCCTGATGCGGGAGCGGGGCGGAACCACCACCGACGACGCGAGCCTCTTTCTGGTCGAATGGCGGGGCGGCACCGCCGACCACCTCGCAAACCCAGAACTGTAGAACACGATGCAGACCTGCAGCGGGGACCACACCTTTGACATGGGACGTCTCCGGCAACCTCGAGAGCGGGACGCCGGCGTCCTGCCACCCGGTCGGGAAGCCTCCACCAGCCGCCCTCTGCCCTCCCGGGTGGGCCCTGGCCCTGGCCGGAGTACGGTGGAAGAGCTCACCGTCTGCGGCATGCACAGCTTGGGGTACCCCGCTGCAGCACTTGGTCATCCGGAATGAGCCCGGGGTAGGTGTTCGACATGACCGCGTCCTTCGATCCCGCCGCCGGCCAGCCCTCGGAGCCGGAACCACCGGTCCGGCTCCGGCTGACACCCGAGGGCACCACCCCCGGCCGGCTGGACGGGGCCTGGTGGCCCCGCTCGCACGACCTCCTACGTGAACTTCCCCCGCTGGCAGCAGCGCTGGACCCCAGGTGGGGGCGGATCACCCGGGTCACCGTGAACCCGGCGCACTGGCCGGTCATCCCCCGGCGGGTCCCGGTCGCAGGCCACGTCATCCACGTCGGGTGGTTCGACCAGGAGCAGGACGCAGACGAGGTGATGGTGTGCTCCTTCATCCCGCTGCGCCTGGAACTCCTGGTGATTCCCCCCGACGCCGAGGCCTCCGCCGCCGAGAGGCTGATGACAACGGCGTCCGACCCGGCCAACACGCGCACCGGCACCGACCTCCTGACAGCCGCAGGTGTTCCGGCAGCAGACCGGCCGCAGACAGACGGATAACGCCGCCACCAGCGAACGGCACCACGCGGTTCGCCACCGACTCCGGCTCATTTCGCATCGGGTCGAGGCGGTGGCGTGCCAGAGCGACTGTGCCGCCGCGTGGCCCCATGCAGCCCTGCGCCTCGCCGACCCCGCACTGGATGACCAGATCCGCGCGGCTCAGTACGCGGAGCCACTTCGCAGATAGGTGCCCGCGACCTCAAGCCACGCCCCAGGGCTGAAGCAAACCTCGACCGCGTGCGGAGTGTCTTCGAAGACGCGCAGGATCCGCAGTGCTCCGCTCGGATGAAGGTCGTACTCGTACGTGAGGCCGCCGGGGACGTCCTGGTACTGCATGTCCAACGGCCCCTTGGACGGCTCGGACGGCGACCTGGCCTCGGCCGAAAGTTTCACGTACACGGACATGTCTCCACCATGCCTTTCCTGCCACCCATACAACCCATACGGGTGGCGCCTCGGTCAGAACGATTCGCCGGAAGGCTCGGAGCCAACCGGTGGCGATGAGGATCCGCTGCGCCGAGTCGGTGCCGCCGGCCTCGACCGCCCGCGCCATGGGGGCGTGGGCCGCATCGAGGCTTGCTTGCGAAGGGATGACGAGCAGCGTGAAATGATCGCGATCACCCGCGTGATGATCATCGTGTCATCACCGACCGGGTTCCAGTTGATGTGCACGGACCGGCCGTCGACGACCAGAGGGGGCGGGATGTCGTCCCCCGCGTCCGCATTCAGGCCGGTGCTCGTGACAGGGCCCAGATGCTCGGTCAGCGCAGGGATGAGGCCGGGCAGCTCGGCACCGAGGTCACGGGAACGAGGCCACCACGCACCATCGAGTGTCCCCTCGCGCGACCGCGTCGGCTCCGGACTCAGCAGCACCGAACCGGGTTTTGCAGACTCGCGGAACCGGTCCGGCAGGAGCGCCGGGAACGGCGTGTCGGAGTCGTCCGCCATAGCCCGCCACCCATCTGCAGGCCCCGGGAAGAGCCCACTCACCAGGGAGGACGACGCCGCGGACAGCCAGCACCTGAACCACCCCGGTGTCCCCACCGTACTCCGACCGGTCATCGACCTCTCCAGGCCGACCGGCCGGCGCAGGCCGGAAGGCGGTACGGAGGAGCGATGGCGCGGCTCGGGGTGAAGGGCGATGACCGCATCGTCGACCTGTCGTGGTGGGAGAAGGCAGCGGCGCGTCGCCGTGAGGTCCGCGCGCCCGTGTCCACGATCCATCAGGTGAGCGTCGAGCCCGACTGGTGGCATGCCCTGCGCGGCGTGCGGGACGAGGTACCTGGATTCCCGGCGTCCTGCCACCGACAGACGGCGCCGGTCCGCCTCGTCGGCGGCCCAGGCGAGCACCATGCGACTGGGGCGTTCGGGATCGACGCCGACCACTACGGGACGTTGTCCGCCGGGACTCATCATGTCTCCTCCCGTTGACAGGGAGCGGACCCGTCGGCACACCGCCTTGCGCGCCGCACCGGCGGGCCCTCGCCGGAAGCCGCCTGCAACAAGTCCGCATCCGATCAGGTGGCCCCGGCCGATCGCGACGCCCACGCGGTCACCGGACGAGGAAGCGGACATTCTGTTACGGTATTCCCGAGCCGCTCGGACACCCGCCGGATCTCAGGGGAAAGAAACGTCCCGAACACGTGTAACCGCGCGATGGGATCGCACTGCAACTGCCACTTCGCAGAACAAAAGGCCGCCTCCGCATCTCTGCGAAAACGGCCCACGCCCTGCATAAACGCTGAACAACAGGATTTGCACCTGCGCCCCCCGGCACTTCAGTGACCCCGTCATCTCCCGACCGAAAGGCCGGGATGGGATATCGCGATCACGAGTCGCAGAATCAGGGCTCCTGCTCCACTAATCTGCATAATTACCTCCTCGCGATCGTCCTTCCGGTAAGTTCTCCGGCACCTTCCAGGTTACTCCGGGAAAGCGCGAATTCGGGCCTGCCAAGTGCACGAATACCAAACGCGTGGGTTCACCACCCCAGGCGGACCTGAGGGGCGACCTCCAGGTGGCCTGACAGTGCCGATCAGCCGGGTAGCGGCAGCACGGTCCGGTGTCGAGCATCGTGGCCATCAGCGACGGCGATCCGCCTCTGAGCAACGACGCGCACTGTCTCGACGGGACGGCGCGGGCTTTCAGCCGGAGTGTGGGCAGGGATTCGGATGGCACTATGCCGATGTTCCTGCTCGACTGGACCGTGACGGCGGTGTTCTCGGCCGACGGCGCGTTGCGGTACGCCCGCGCGACGGGCCCGGGCAGTGGAAATGTCGAACTGGACATGCGGTCCACATCGGACGTACTCGAGGCATACGGCAGTCCGGCACCGCCGCCGTAGCCCGTGGTCCCCCGACCGGATGACGTGCCACAGTGCACATCGGGTGATCACGAGCGCATTGCCGGAAAGGGACGGAGGAGCGATGGCAAGGCTCGTGGTGGAAGGCGATGAGCTCGTCGCCACCCTGTCGTGGTGGGAGAAGGCAGCGGCGCGTCGCCGTGACGTCCGGGTGCCCGTGCCCGCGATCCGTCAGGTGACCGTGGAACCCGACTGGTGGCGTGCCCTGCGCGGCGTACGCGGACGAGGCACGTGGATCCCCGGAGTCCTGTCCATCGGCACCCGTCCGCATCCCCAGGGGAAGGACTTCGCGGCTGTCCGTGCCCGAGGGCGCCGGCCCGTCGTATGCGTCGATCTGCAGAGTCCCTCGCCCTGCGCCCGCCTGGCCGTCACCGACCCGGATCCCGACGACACCGCACGAGCCGTCCGAGCAGCCGCCGGCCTCTGACCGCTATGCGGATACGCGACCTGGAGGCCTGGCCGGTCGTGGGACGACGACGGCTACACCGTCGGTCTCCTCCCCCGGGACCGGGAGGAGCATCCCTGGAACGCCGACGCTACGACGTCGCCGGACTGCACCGGACCGGACCGCCGAACGCCTCGGGCTCCACGACTTACCGATCCTCCCAGTCAGCCGCCGAACCCGCTGCCGCAGGTGTCCGGCCTCACCCGCCGACTTGCCCGCCCATACGGCTGCGCCGCTACCCGGACGCACCGGACCCTCATCCGTGGGCCCGGCGTGTGTCCGGGCACAAGGGCTTGGCCGTGTCGGACACCCTGGAGTTCTCGGGCTATGTACCCATCGTTGATCCCTTCGTCGCACCTGCAGAAGCCCGGTCGGAGGTGATCCGGGTCGGGCACGGCTGCCTGTGCCTGGCGAATCACCGAACGCCCCCAGGGCCTGTGCGAGTCGGGTATTGGCAGCGGCGCCCTGGTCGCAGACGGAAGAATGATCCGTATGCAGGCGCAGTGGGTTTACCAGTTCCGGGACTGCCCGGACGCCGACGACGTCGAGGCCCTGGCCGAGGAAGAGAGTCGGCCCCGGCAGATCCTGGTGCGCGACCGCTCCGGCGCTGGCGGCCTGGTCGACGGATACGTCCTGCAGAGCATCGACGCGCAGGAGCGCACCGCCGTCTACATCTGGGCTCAGACCGGCGCCCCCGACGCGGTCGCGGCCTACCTGCTGGAGTTCCTCGCTGAGGTCTGCCCCAGGGAGACTGCCTGGTGAGCGACGGCTTGGAAGCGGTCCACCCACACATCCGGTGCTTCCTCGATGCGAGTCGACGCGATGCTCCCTCGACTTCGCCGCAGGAGCGAGTACCCAGCGGCTCGCGGGTAACGGGTCAGCCGGCCGTGACGCCACGATCCGGCAGCTGAGTCAGGAGCCCGCCCTCCGAGCGCCGCCTGCCGATGGCCAGGGCACCGGCAACCGTGAGAACTGCCGCCATCGACCAGCGGCGGGTGAGGCCCCAGCGCTTCGCGGAGCGTGCCACAGGCCGGACTCCCGGATGGACTACCTCCGTAGACACTTCGGCACTACGCGTGATGACTGCATGAATGGCTTACCACCGTCGGTCGCGCACCAGACAGCTCCCCCCAAAACCTCCCGAGGCCGCACGCATCGACTCGGGCCCCTCCCGGGGCCGCACGCCCGTTCACGTGGGAAGTCGCCCGGAGTGTCCTGCGCCCGAACGCAGGGGCGCCATCGTCCGCGAGGCCTGGCGGCCCGCTGCGGAACGCCGATCCGAGCCACCCGCCAGAGAGACGGACCATGCGCCTCCTCGTTCGCCCCGCCTGCCCGCGCTCGGGCGCCGCGCCGGGCGGCCGCTCGCCGGAATGGGCGTGCTCGCCCTCGCCGCGGCCGACGCGCTGGCCGGTCTCACCCCCGGTGTCCGTTCCGCCTCAAGCCACCGCGAGGCGCCGCTGATCGCGGGCGATCCGCGGGCCGACAACACCGACGTGTACGCCTTCGTCAGCCCCGACAAACCGGGACACCTTCACGTTGATCGCGAACTGGATCCCGTTTGAGGAACCCAACGGCGGGCCGAACTTCTACGCGTTCGCGGAAGACGTCACCTCAGTCCCTTGGAGGCCGCAAAGCATGGGGCGTCCCCAAGCCGGCGCTGAAGAACGCTGCGGAGCAGATCCGCCGGATCCGGGCTGGGGCTGCAGGTCATGGGAACCGCCCGTCAGCAGGAGGGGCTCAAGGTGATCTGGGGGGCTTGTGCCGTCGCCCGATGTCGGCCTGGCGGCCGAGCCGCGGCAGCGCGAACTCCCCGGTGGACGTACTCACATGAACCCGCGACCTTCGGACGGCAGCGCGCCAAGGGTCGCGCGCACCCGGCTCGCTAAAGTTGAGCGTCAGCTTGTCAAGAAAGCTCTGGCGTCGCTATAACTTTCTCGTCGAGGTGCCCAGGCGGGAGGACAGAGCCAGGCAGGTCCGGCGCCGTGGCGCCCGTGGGCACCCGTGACCGTTAGCGACTGTGAGGAGCTGGTCCCTTTGTTGATGCGTACCGACTCCCTGCGCGGCCTGCGCGACCTCGACCGGCTCACCCAGCAGCTGGTCGGCACCGTCTCCCAGCCGGCGGGGATGCCGCTGGTCGCTTACCGCGACGGCGAGGTGTTCGTGCTGCGCCTGGACCTGCCGGGCATCGACCCGAAGACCATCGACCTGGACGTGGAGCTTAACGTCCTGACTGTGCGCGCGGAGCACGCGTCCGGGCTGCCGCAGGGCGCGGAGGTGCTGGCGGACGAGCGGGTGCTGGGCCGGTTCTCCCGGCAGGTGTTCCTGGGCGACGCGCTGGACACCGACCGGATCGACGCCGACTACGACCAGGGCGTGCTGAGCGTGCGCGTGCCGATCAGCGAGAAGGCCCGCCCCCGCAAGATCGCCATCACGGCCAAGGGCGAACGCGAGGCCATCTCCGCCTGACCGCTGCGATGCGGCTTCGATGTCCGCTCCCCGTTCCTGCCGCACCGACCGGCCGCCGCGCCCTGCCGGGCTTCGCTCGCCGACGCCGGCGAGTGCCCGTGGGCGCGGCCCGACCTCTCCGTGCGGGCCCGGACCTCTCTCCTTCGGTCCGGGCTCGCGCGGCGGGCCGCGAGCGGGCCGGCCGGTGCGGTGAAGTCTTCAGCGGGCCGCCCGGCCCCGGGCGCGGTCGCGGTCGCGGCGGTGGGCGCGCACGGTTGACCTATGGGCATCGTGGTTCTGCTGGAACTGGTCGAGCCGCTGGACGCTCTCATCCTGGGGATCGGCGGCGATCCGGTCGACGCCCTGTCGGTGCGGCGGGTCCATGCCGCACCCTCGGATCCGGATGCACCCGGCGGGCTGGGGCGCTCACCGTGTGCGGTATGGGCACCGCGGCCATGGTGGTCGACCGGTGGAGTCCGCAGCGGCCGGGGCAGGGGTGGTATCCGCCGCGCTGGGCCGGGTACTTGTGCCTGACCTGTGATGCCGCCACCCGCGCCCTCTGATCCGGCGGTGGGGCGGGCCGACGCGGTCCTATCGGGCCCCCGGCGGGCGGTCGCTGTGCTGCCGGGTGGTGTCGAGGGCGGCGCGCAGGGCGGGCAGGTCCGTGATGGCGGCCTGTTCGGCGAAGCGGGCCAGCAGCCGGCGCAGGACCCGCTCGTCCCGATCGTGCACGGCTTCGGCGATGGCCGTCGCTAGCGCCGCCTGGGTATCGGGGTCTGGGGTGCGCTCCTGCCGCGCGGCCTGCGGCCCTTCCACCGCTCGCCTCCCGTTCACTCGTGATCCCTGGCCGCTGGACGCGGCGTCCTCCGTCACGGCGCGGCTGCGGCGACCGGCCGCCCAGCCCCGTGCGGAGCGAAGACTACCTCCCCGACCGGCACCGAAAAATCTGTGCCCGCTGGAGTAGACATTGCCGCGCACCGTGGTTAGTGTTTCTCTCGCAGCAAGCCGCCAGACACGAACTGGCGGGCAGAAGTTCGCAGGTCGGCACGGTTTGCAGGGTCCTGAAGCCAGGGATGGTGCAGTAAGGCGACGGGACCGGTGGCCGGGCCGGGCGGCCCGCAGGCATCAGGGGCCGCTACCCAGCGGTACCGCAGTTCAGCAAGTGCACTACTCGTAGGTGAAGTTGAGTTCGGCAGTATCGGCAGTCGCAGTGCGCGGTACCCCAGTGAAGGCGCCCAGACTGCGGGCGCGCGCGCTGGGAGTCCGGCAGTGGGGTTCCAAGCCGAGCGGTTGAGCAGGACGGGCAACAGGGCTGGCTGCCGGAGTCGGCGGGACCGCCAGGGACCGCCGTAGCAGTACCGGGTAGTTGGCACTACCACGCAGTTCGCATTACCGCAGTACCCGTGTGAGCAGTACCGAGCAGGTCGTATTACCACGCAGTTGGAAGTACCGCAGTTCGCAGTAGCCGGCCCGTACAGAGGATGAATGGAGGGACAGCACGCCATCAGGATCGCCCGGCCCGTGAGGAAGTCGCCTGGGCGGATTCCGTAGACCCCAAGGCAAGGACGGTGGTTTCCGGTCACGCATACGCGATCCCCGCACGCCCCCTCCCCCGGGGCGACGCGGACATAAGGAACCCGGCCCCAGAGCCGGTAGATGGTGTAAAACCCTTCGGGGCCCCGGGAGCCGTAACGGCCCCGGGGCCCCTCAGCGCGTCCCCGGACACAACAACAAGAAGAGGTGCAGTGACCACGGCAACCATCCGACCGCATACCCCCGACTCCCTCGACGACGACGACTACCCCGCCTACACCATGGGCCGCGCCGCCGAGATGACCGGCACCACCCCCGGCTTCCTACGATCCCTCGGCGACCAGGGCCTGATCACACCCCTGCGCTCGGACGGCGGACACCGCTGCTACTCCCGCTACCAACTACGGATCGCCATGCGCGCCCGCGACCTCGTCGACCAGGGCACCCCCATCGACGCCGCCTGCCGCATCATCATCCTCGAAGACCAACTCGAAGAAGCCCTGCGCATCAACGAACAGCTCCGCCGCGACGCCGGACAGGAACCCGCAGCCGACACCTGACCCATCTACCAGGGCGACGAGACCGGCCCGCGGTGAGCACAATCAGCCGCACACCGCAGGCCGCCCAGGACCCGAGTTCCCCGGCGTCCCCGATAGCCGGCCGACCGTTGTCCACCGGCACGGCTGGCCGACACCCTGCCTCACTAGCGCGGACCGGCCCCGGGGTCGCCCGCTACGGCGGCTCGCCGCCCTGTCGAAGTACACGCGCGGGACGTTCATCCACTCCCGTTCCGCCCGGGTCGCGACGCGCGCCCCGCAGCGTGGGCCCGGGCCCGGCCCACTTCCCGCCGACCGGACCGAGCCCACGCTTCCACCGGTCTCGGCCGGCGCCCCCGACCAGGGCTAGAGTCCCCACCGGGCGAGAGACGGCTCAGGAAGGGGCCCCGAGGCCACTTCGCGTGGTCTGTCGGCCCGATAGCGCCGGCCCTTGGGACCGGATCGCTCCGACAGTGTGCGCAGCGCGCAACTTCCTTACCAGTAACTGGGCCTGACTGCTGGTTGGCCGCGGTTCGCCTTGCGCTGAGCGGGTACTCCTTGCGGAGTTCGATCATCCCCCTGCCTTCGACATCCGCCTGCGACCGGGAACGGACGGCCGCGTGCTCGACGCGGTGGGCGAACTCGACCAGGACACCGGCCCACTCCTGAACGCCGCCGTTGACTGCGCGCTGGACACGCCTTCCGTCCTGCGGGAACTGGTGATCGACATGTCCCAGGTGGTGTTCTGCGGCTCCGGCGGCCTCAACGCGCTCATCCGCGCCCACCTGAAAGCCCGCGAAACGGGCACGGTAGTCCACCTGCTGAACCCGACCGGTCCTGTAACGGCCCTGCTGCGCCGCACCGGCGCGGACCGGGTGCTGCAGGTGAGCCCCGGCCCTGCGGAGACCGCTTCCGCGCAGGAGGATTCCAGGATCGTGTGACGCCCCGCAGCCCGGGCGCATCCACTGCCGGTAGAAGGCAGCCGACGCTGAGGGCAGGGGCCGAAGCGGCGGCGAAGCGCGCGGTGGGCGAATCATCGGCGGCTGGCGTGTCGGCGCCGACAGGCGGTTTAGAGGCTGAGCAGGCCGATGGCGTGGCAGCCGTGGTCGACGACCAGCCACACGGCCAGGCCGCGGGAGCGCATGGTGGTTGCCGCGGTGGTGGCGGGCATGTCGGGGGTGGCGTACGGGGCGCGGTCGAGGACGATGTCGCGGACCGGGGTCCGCTCGGTGTACCAGGACCGGGCCTGGAACGGTGCCAGGTGCAGGCGGGTCAGCAACCCCGCACAGCGGCCGTCGTCGTCGCGGACCAGGAGGTGGTCGGCGCCGGAGCTCTGCAGGATGTCCATCGCCGTGTCGACCATGACGTCGTCGCTGATCTGCAGTTCCGGAGATTTCATGAGGTCGCCCACCGTGACGGTGGTCGCGGAGCGTTCGAGGGTGATGGTCATGGGCGGACTCCTTCGCGTGTCCACCGCCGGGACCGGCGGCGATCGGGGCACTGGCGATGGGACGGCCGGCGGGTGCGCCGGAGCGGGCCGGGACACTTGCTCTCCGCCTGGTGGGCGGTGGAGGCCCGGACCGCGACGGCGGTCCGGGCCCCTCGTACGTGCTAGGCGGCCAGGGCGACGCGTCGGGGTGCCCGGCGGCGGCCGGAGGAGCCCTGGTTGTCGCGGCCGGCGGCGGTGGCGCGGGTATCGGTTCCTGCGTAGGCGGGGCGGATGCGCCGGTTTCGGCTCGTGGAGGTGCTGCGGCGGGGGCGTTCGACGACGGGCGCAGGGATGGTGGTGGGGATGCCGGTGGGCACGCGGGCTCCGGTGATGCGGGCGAGCTCCTCGTCGCCGGCGCTGACGCGGGTGGTGACGGGGGTGATGGCGGCGGTGGTCATCATGCGGGCCATCTCGCGGCGCTGGTTGGGCAGGACGAGGGTGACGACGGTGCCGGACTCCCCGGCCCGGGCGGTGCGGCCGCCGCGGTGCAGGTAGTCCTTGTGGTCGCTCGGCGGGTCCAGGTTGACGACCAGGTCGAGCCCGTCGACGTGGATGCCCCGGGCCGCGACGTTGGTCGCGATCAGCGCGGTGACCTGGCCGGTGCGGAACTGCTCCAGGGTGCGGGTGCGCTGGGGCTGGGACTTGCCGCCGTGCAGCGCCGCGGCCTTCACCCCGTTCGCGAGCAAGTCTTCCACCAAGCGGTCGGCGCCGTGCTTGGTGTCGGTGAACATGATGACGCCGCCGTCGCGGGAGGCGATGTGGGCGATCGTGGCGTTCTTGTCGTAGTTCTGCACGTGCAGGACGTGGTGCTCCATGGTGCTGACCGCACCCGCGGACGGGTCGACCGAGTGGGTGACCGGATCCTTGAGGAAGCGGCGGACCAGGCGGTCGACGTTGCGGTCCAGGGTGGCGGAGAACAGCATCGTCTGGCAGCCCTCGGCGACCTGGTCGAGGAGTTCGGTGACCTGCGGCAGGAAGCCCATGTCGGCCATCTGGTCGGCCTCGTCGAGCACCGTGATGCCGACCCCGTCCAGCTCGCAGTCGCCGCGCTGGATCAGGTCCTTGAGCCGGCCGGGGGTGGCCACCACGACCTCCGCCCCCTGGTTCAAGGCGTGGGCCTGGCGGCCGATCGACATCCCGCCCACCACGGCGGCCATGCGCAGCCGCACCGCGTGGGCGTAAGGGGTGAGGGCGTCGGTGACCTGCTGTGCGAGCTCGCGGGTGGGGACCAGGACGAGCGCCAGCGGGCGGCGGGGTTCGGCGCGCCGGCCGGCGGTGCGGGCCAGCACGGCGAGGCCGAACGCGATGGTCTTGCCGGAGCCTGTGCGGCCTCGTCCGAGGACGTCCCGGCCGGCCAGCGAGTTCGGCAGCGTCGCGGCCTGGATCGGGAACGGCGTGGTGACGCCCTGGCGGGTCAGCACCGACAGCAGGGCCTTGGGCATGTCCAGTTCGTCGAACGCTTCAACGGCCGGCAGAGCCGGGGTGGTGCTCACCGGCATCGCGAACTCGCCCTGTGCGGAGGAACCCTGACGGGCGCTGCGGCCGCGGGCGGGCCTGTCGCCGTAGAAGGAGCTGCCGCCGGAGCGGGATCCGTAGGCGGCGCCGGAGCGGGAGGAGGCCGAGGAGCGGGAGTTGGCGTTCTGGTACGGGGAGCGGCTGGAGCGGTTCATGTGAAACCTTCCTGGGTCGGCACGTCGCGAGGCGGCTCCGCAGCGCGGGGCGCCAGCAGGAGGTCGCGAGGGAACGGGCCGAAAGTGTGAAGCGGGGCGTGGACGGTGAAACCGTGCGGCACGTCACCTTGAGGTCGGCGCTCACCGCGCGGGGCGGGAGCGAAGATCCTCGAACCGTGGGTGTCACGGCAGGGCGCCGATCCGGACGCGGCGCCGAGCGTCTCGCGTGGGGATGGCCGCCGGTGGCGGAGCCAGGGGGCCTGAACGGCCGGGGAATGCGCGTGGCGCAATGCCGAGGGGCCCGCACCGGGCATCGTGTACGCGGTGCGGGCCCCTCGCTGCTTGGCGGGTGCCGTGGCAGAAAAACTACAGCGGGCGAATGTTCTCGGCCTGCGGGCCCTTCTGGCCCTGCGTGACGTCGAACTCGACCTTCTGGCCCTCGAGCAGCTCACGGAAGCCGTTGGCGTTGATGTTCGAGTAGTGGGCGAAGACGTCGGGGCCGCCACCCTCCTGCTCGATGAAGCCGAAGCCCTTTTCCGCGTTGAACCACTTCACAGTGCCATTAGCCATAAAGAAATCTCCTTCAAGGGGCTGTCCGAAGCACACACAGTGCGGGCTCCGAGTCGCCGCGATGAGCACCCACCCGGGGAAGAGCCGGGAAACAAAAAGGGCGCCTGCGACACATCAGCAGGCGCACACAAAGTTCATGGGAACCACTACTGCAACTAAGGAGACTCTAGCAGGCCCAGACCCGCCACGGGCAGATATTTCACCCCCGGCTCTGCGGAACCCCCTTGCGGGGCCCCGGCCGCGAGGCGACCGGACCGCCAACACGGCTGGCGAGGAGCCTGGTTGGGCATGCGCACCTGCCCCTACGGTACCGGCCACCGGTCCTCCCCGGGAGCGGAGAGTCGCGCGGGAGCCGAGCGCCCGCCCTTCCCGCGGCAGACCCGCGAAAGCGACGCACCACGCCCACCGGCGCCATCCGAGACCATTGTGGACGGCTTGCGCGAAATTCCTGCCGTAGCTCCGAAATCGAGTGCGCCGAACAAGGCCCGATCCCGCGATTTTCGGCGCATACTGCAGGGAATGACGAAATCTGCAGCAGTTCGCCGCGTCCTGCCCACCAGGCCCTTCAAGGCCCGGCTCGAAGCGCCGCGCAAGCACTTCGCCGTCGGCGACCGCGTCACCCACGACCAGTACGGTCTCGGCCGGGCCGTCGGGGTCGAAGGTGACGGCGACATCGCGGTACTCGTCGACTTCGGATCGGGGCGGGAACGCATCACCCAGCCCTATGCCGCGATGTTCGGACTCTGAACCCAGGGCGCACGCGGTTCCCAGCCGGGAACACCGCAGTGCACACGGTGCGCCCCTGGACCGACGCGCCAGTGCGCCGTCCAGGGGACGCACGCCCCGGCCAGGTCGAACGGACATCCGCCGATCCGGCTCCGGAGCCTCACCGGCAATGGCCGGAAAGACATGTGACGATCCGCCGTTGACGGCCGGCAGCGGGCTGGGCAGGCGATAAACTCCGCGCGTGGATGACAAACATCTGTTTGAGTCCGTCTGTGCCGTGCTCCCCCTCCGAGGGTTCGAGCCGGCACCGCCCCATGCCGCCGCACTCTCCGCCCGGCAGCGCCCGGGGACCGGCTTGGTGCTGACATGGAGTCCGGGCCAGGACCTGATCGGACCCACCCTCCACGCCTGCCCGCATCCCGCCGACGCCGCCGGGCGCACCGAGTTCCGCGGCATCCGCAGCGCGCTGATACTGGCCCTGTCGGAGATCCTCGGCGCTGCGGGCTTCACCGTCACCTCTCTCGGAGTCGACCTGCTCGTCACCGCCGGCCCGCACGATCCGGGCGCCGCCCCGGCCCTCACGGCTACTCCCACCTGCCCTGCACCGCGGCGCAGCCGACCGGCACGTCAGGTCGCCGCCGCGTAGCCCCCGGCCGCGCGGCCGGCGCGAGGTCCGTGGCTGCCATGACCGCTGCCCAGGCCCGTGGGTCACGGAGGCAATGTCCTATTCTGGTGGGCATGTCGAACCCTGACGGGCTGCTCGTCGACATCGCGGCGATGGTCGAGTCCGAGCACAGCAACCAGATGTCCCTGACCGTGGTGGTCCCCGGAGCGGTGATCACCGGAAGGCTTGCCCCGGTGACGCTGTGGTGGGAGCGGGTGGCGGAGGTCCTCCAGACCTCGGAACACCTGAAGCCGTTCGCCGCCCTCTTCGCCCCGCCCCTCGACGGCCCGCCCGCACGGCCGACCCATCTGCATCTCCACCGGGCGAAGATCCTTCAGGGCGACTTCGCACTGCCCCACACCGGCGGCATGTACCGCATCGCCATCGAAGACGTCAGCAGCTGGACCATCGGCGACCTCGGCTACTCCGACTCCTGATAGCGACGGCAGGCCAAGTGGCCGCCTGGCTTGGCGTCATACGTCCGCACAGCAAGGAGATGCTGAGCGCGTTGAGCAGGGTGCAGACCACTGGTCCGGGTGCCGTGGAGCCGTCGGCCGGCTCCGGCCGGCGAGACGACGGGCACGGCGGGCGGGCGGAAGGCGCCGACGCCCCGGGCGGTGCCGCCCATCTCGGAGCGGACCATCCCGAGCACCTGTCCGCGGCGGCGTCCGGCCCGGCCGCGCCCTCCAGCCGCCACGTCCTGTACCGCGCTGCGGTGTCACTGTTCGGGGTGACCAGAGCGTACAGCGCGAGGTCGTCCCATCTCTCTGGCGCCTGCGGCGGGCGGCAGGACGGCTGGAGGGGACTGCAGGCCGGGATACCTGCCGGTCCGTCAGGTGTCGGCTGCGGGTTCCTGTCCGGCGTCGCGGCGGAGCTGTTCGTTGATGCGCAGGGCTTCTTCGAGTTGGTCTTCGAGGATGATGATGCGGCAGGCGGCGTCGATGGGGGTGCCCTGGTCGACGAGGTCGCGGGCGCGCATGGCGATCCGTAGTTGGTAGCGGGAGTAGCGGCGGTGTCCGCCGTCCGAGCGCAGGGGTGTGATCAGGCCCTGGTCGCCGAGGGATCGTAGGAAGCCGGGGGTGGTGCCGGTCATCTCGGCGGCGCGGCCCATGGTGTAGGCGGGGTAGTCGTCGTCGTCGAGGGAGTCGGGGGTATGCGGTCGGATGGTTGCCGTGGTCACTGCACCTCTTCTTGTTGTTGTGTCCGGGGACGCGCTGAGGGGCCCCGGGGCCGTTACGGCTCCCGGGGCCCCGAAGGGTTTTACACCATCTACCGGCTCTGGGGCCGGGTTCCTTATGTCCGCGTCGCCCCGGGGGAGGGGGCGTGCGGGGATCGCGTATGCGTGACCGGAAACCACCGTCCTTGCCTTGGGGTCTACGGAATCCGCCCAGGCGACTTCCTCACGGGCCGGGCGATCCTGATGGCGCGCTGTCCCTCCACTCATCCTCTGGACTGCACTGTCACTTTCGTACTGCTGGTACTGCACCTGCTGAACTGCGTCTTCCCGTCGGTGGCCGTGGCGGCCCACCTGTTCCCGCAGCCAGCCCCGTCGCCCGTCCTGCACCTGCCTGGCTTCGGAACTCCGCTGCCGGACCGAACCGCGAACTCTGTCCAACAACCCGGGCCAGTTCGTGTCTGCCGGTATTGCCGACTGTTGTCTACGAGAGAAACGCTAGACCAGCCCACGGGCAATGTCTACTCCGGCGCGCATAGATTTTGCGTTCGCCGCGAGTGAGGTACTCTGCCGGTGCGGGGGGGGGGGGGGGGGGCCATTTTCCCTCCCTATCATCCCCCCCCCAACAACAACACCACAACGAGAGGAGA
>NZ_JBHVWW010000018.1:51406-102294 GCF_042882025.1 Kitasatospora sp. NPDC058243 | reverse complement strand
GCCCAATTCTGAGAAGCCTCTGGCTCCAGGTGGCGGTCGTGAGGTCTTTGTGCTACTTTGACCGCGCCTCCCTGTCCCCTCCCCCCCCCCCCCGCCCCCCACCCCCCCCCCACCGCCGACGAACAAGCAGTACCGCGCAGGAGGCGGGAGTGGAGGACCTGGTGCCCGGAGCAGCGGAGACCGCCCGGCCCGGGCAGGCTGCCCTCGTCGAGGCGATCACCGAGGCCGTGCACGACGGCGACGACCGAACCATCCGCCGGTTGCTGGCCCGCTTCGCCGAACTGGCCACCCTCGCCGACCTGTACTCCCTGCGCGACGCCCTCGACACCGCCCGCCCAGCTGGCGCCCACGGGCAGAGGTGACTCTTGCCGGGCCGCGCTCGCGGACCTGCCTGACCAGATGCCCAGATCGGTCCTGCGCCTGGCGTCGTGGTGCGCAGCGCGCTCGCCCTGCTTGGCCGGGGCGAGGGAGCTGATGCCCGGCCAGGAGGTGAACTCCAACATGGTTCCGGTTCCAGCCGGTGCTCGGCAGGGCTGGGCCGGTCACACCCGGCCGAGGTGGATGTCGCGGGTGCACCGGCGTGGCTCCGGACTCGAACCGGTACCCGGCGGTGGCGGTCCTGCGTCGTCGTCCTGCGCTCCGGTGGCCGCCGCCGGCCGGATTGACGGCCCGGCGCCGACTGCCCTGCCACGCTGGGTGGCGGGCGGCCGGCGCCGGTAGTGCCGCCCCGGGTCAAGCCGCGATCGTGAGGTCGGCGCGGCCGAACAGCAGCGCGTAGCCGCGGGGCAGGTCGGTGAGGATGCGGTCGGTGAGGGGGTCGCCGGCGAGGTCGGTGAGGGCCGCCAGGACGGAGGAGACGTCCCAGCGGGCGGCGGTGAGGCTGGTGTTCAGGGCGCGGGCGACGGCTTCGACGAAGGCGGGGGCGGCGACCGGCCGGGGCAGCGGGATCTGCGAGGCGAAGACGGTGCGGGCACGCTCGGGCAGGGCTGCGGCGAGGTCGCAGCGTTCCTCCCCGGTGAGTTGGCTGCCGAGGGCGGCCAGGACGACGGTGAGGACGCGTTCGGCCTCCTCGTCGCAGGTGTAGCGGCCCAGGGTGCGGACCTGCTGGAGCAGGAGGCGGTACCGGGTCATGGCGGTGGCCTTCCAGGGAAACGGGGCCGGCCGGACGGGTGCGGCGGCGCGGACGGTGTTCAGGGGCGGTGGCCGGGCCGGGGCCGGCCGAACAGGAGGTCGTAGCCGGGCGGCAGCTGGAGCAGGACGCGCTCGGTGAGGTCGTCGCCGGCGGCGTCGGCCACGGTGCTGAGGACCGCGCCGATGTCCCACAGGGCGGTGGTCTCGGTGGCACCCTCGATCCAGGCCGCGGTCGCGCGCGTGAACCGCTCGGGGTTGAGCGGCTCGGCGGCCTGCAGCGGGTTGAGCAGGATCAGGGCGAGGGTCTCGGGCAGGCGGGCGGCCAGTTCGGCGCGCACGTTGCCGACCAGGTGGGCGCCGAGCAGGGCCAGTACGACGCGCGCCGCCCGCTCGGCCTCCCGGGATGTGTCGTACTCACCGCGTTCCCGGACGTCTTCCAGGAACGCCTCCCATCGAAGAGCCACGGTTCCTCTCCCTCCGTTCCGGGGCTCGGCGTGAACGCCGTCGACGCCCGGTCAGGGCTCGACGACCAGGCGCCGGTGCGCACCGGTGAGCTTGCCCAGCCGGCCCACGCGGCGGCCGGCCCCTCGCAGGACCAGGTGGCTGCCGCACCGGTCGGCCTGGTTGCGGGCCCGGACCGGAGCGCCCAGGCCCGCGCAGTCCATGAACGTCACCTCCGACAGATCGAGCACCACCTCCCGATGTGCCCCGAGCGCGGCGGTCACAGCACGGCGCAGCGCGGGGGCGGTGTCGAGGGCTATCTCGCCGCACGCCCGCAGCGCGAAGGGTTCGTGCCCCTGGTCGTCGCGCATGGTGGTCTCCCGCCGCCGGCCCGGCCCACACGGCGTGGTGCGCCGGGGCGGCCGGGCCGGACGGTGGAGCCGGCCGGGGCCGTCCCGCAGGGCCCGGGGGTTGGCGGTGCGGGACGGCGGTCCGGGGAGGGGTCAGGCCTGGATCTGCTTGCGGCTGCCGCTGTGGCTGATCTCGACCTTGCGGGGCTTGGCCTTCTCCGCGATCGGGATCTTCAGGGTCAGCACGCCGGCGTCGTAGTCGGCGCTGATCCCGGCGGGGTCGAGGGTGTCGGACAGCATGACCTGGCGGGAGAACACGCCGAGCGGGCGCTCGGACAGCTCCCACTTCACGTCGTCACCCTGGTGACGGGGGCGGCGTTCAGCCTTGACGGTCAGCATGTTCCGCTCGACGTCGACCTCGATCGCGTCCGGGGCCACCCCCGGCAGATCGAAACAGATCACGTACTCGTCGCCCACACGGCAAGCGTCCAGCGGCATCGGGGCCGGCCGCGACCACGTCCCGTTCGTGCCCAGGAACTGCTGAGTCAGCCGGTCCAGCTCGCGGAACGGGTCAGTGCGCATCAGCATCGCGAAACACCTCCACTGATCGAATGAGAGCCAGTGCGCTTCACCTGAATCTGTTCTAGCATGTCATCCATCCAATGACAAACAGCAAAGTCGCTGAAGGAGTGACAGCCATGGGAAAGCGGCCCGACGTACCCGCCACCGGCGGCGGCCCACCCACGGGACCGGCGTCCTTCCTCGCCGCCGCCGCCGCGCTCGCCGCCATCGACGACGCTGTCCGCACCGCCCGGAACACCCGCCCGACCACCCGGCCCGGCACCGGTGCACCGGACGAGGGCCCCGAGCCGGCCCTGGCCGCCCTGGTACTGCTGCGCGAACTGCGCACCGAGCTCGCCGGCTGGGAGGCGGGCCTGGTGGAGAGCGCCCGTGACGGCGGCGCCACCTGGGCCGACCTCGCCCACCCCATGGGCGTCGCCAGCCGTCAGGCCGCCGAGAACCGCTACCTGCGCCTGCGCCCCGCCGGCAGCAGACCCGAAGAGGCCGCGACCGGAGCGGAGCGCGTCAAAGCCGTCCGCGACCGCCGGGCCGCGGACCGCGCCGTCACCGCCTGGGCCCGCGACAACGCAGCCGACCTGCGCGTCCTCGCCGCCCAGATCAGCGCCGCACCCGGCCTGCCACCCCGGGCCCGCCCCGCGCTGACCGCGCTCACCACCGCCCTCGGCGCCCCCGACCCCGCCAACCTGATAACGCCCCTCGCCGACATGCGCCCCCACCTCGCCGCCACCCACCCGGACCTCACCGCCCGCCTCGACGACCTCACCCACCGCACCGAACGCCTCCGCCATGACAGCGACCAACGACGCACCTGACCCCCTCACCACCGCTGAAGACCGCTGGCAGCAGATCGAGGACCGGCTCGCCGCCATCGAACGCCGCATCCGCGAGCACAGCAGCGCCGCCATCGCCACCGTCGACACCTGCCTGGCCAGAATCGACGCCCTCCACCACGACCTGGCCCACGGGTCCTGGCCCCCGCATGCCTTCCCCACGCCGGCAGGGCCTCCGACCATCCCACCGGAGCAACCAGCGCGAGCCCCCACGCAGAACCCCTCCGACCCCGTTGGCCACCGGCACGCACCTACCGTCCCGAACGCACCGCGACACGCCTCGGAGGCCGCCAGGCAGCAGTCCGGGTACCCGTAGACAGGGAGAGCTACCGCCCCCGAGACCCCCTGGCGATACGCCGCGATCTGACGCCACGGCCGAGCGGAGGCGCCGACTTCGCCCATGTCCTACCTGGTTGGACACCCCCACCCCCGCCCTGACGTCGGCGAGGCGGCCGGGCTGAGGCGGAGTACTCTGCGTGCGTGTTCCACACTGTCGCCGCGTGGGACACGGGCAGGTCACGCGGCAATCGCCAGCTAACGAATCGACGGAGACCTCAGCGACGACGCCGAAGACCGGGACGACGAAGAGGCCGAGCAGCACAAGAACCAACAGCCCCGAACGCGGCCGAGCCCGGCCTGCAGCTCATCTCCCCTTGTCGCTGGCCAAGGGAGACCCGCAGGTCAATAACATTCTCCGGGCTCAGCGGTCGCACGGTGGTCGCCGTAGAAGAGCAGGATGGGAGGCAGATCCCGCGCGCCGCTCGACCTTCCGAGGCGATCACCATGCGCTGCTCACCGAACCCGGGAAACGACCGAGGACGCGTCTACCGGCGCTGCGGCTGCCGCGACGACCACCGTCGACAGCTCGGCACCACCTGCCCCCGCCTCACCGCCGACCCCCGCCACGGCACCTGGGCGTTCACCGTCGACACCCCGCCCATCGACGGCCACCGCCGCACCGTCCGCCGCGCCGGCTTCCCCGACGAACTCGACGCCCGCACCGCGCTGCGGCGCTTCAACGAGGGCCTCGCCCTCTGCGTCATCACCGACCCCAGGCAGCGCACCGCCGAGTACCTGAGGGACTGGCTCGACGAGACGGAGCTCCGCCTCAAGCCCGCCACCATGGCCCGCTACCGCACCTACACCGAGCAGGACCTGATCCCCGCCCTCGGCACGATCCCCCTCATCGACCTCACCCGTCAGCACCTGCAGGCCTTCGTCACCAACCTTCTGCGCCGGGGCCGCGGCAGGGTCACCGTCCACCGGATCATGGCCACCCTCTCCAGCGCCCTCAGCAGCGCCGTCCACGACGGCCGGCTCGCCCGCAACCCCGCCAAGCCCCCGCTGCTCCCCCGCCCCGCCTCCGCCCCCAGACGCCTGTGGACCGAGGAACAGACCGCCCGCTTCCTGCGCTTCACCCACGTCACCGACCCCCTCTACGCCGACCTCGCCGAGCTCATGATCGGCTCAGGCATCCGCAAAGGCGAGGCACTCGCCCTGCGCTGGGACGACGTCCACCTCCCCGACCGTGTCTTCTTCGTCCGCGCGACGCTCTCCGCCGTCGACAACAACCAGCTTGTGCTCACCACCCGAAGACCAAGGGCAGCAGGATGTGGGTCGCCCTCTCCGACCGTGTCGCCTCGGCCCTCGACGACCGCGCCGGCACCCGCGCCTTCGGCAACATCGCCGACAGCGGCGACTACGTCTTCCACCGCCACGGCCGGCCGCTCCATCCCAAGAACGTCCTCGACCACTTCCACCTGCTGTGCGACAAAGCCGGAGTCCCCCGCATCGCCCTCCACGACCTGCGCCACCTCATGACCAGCTTCACCCTGGCCGCCGGAGTCCCCCTGCCCGTCATCTCCAAGACCCTGCGCCACCGCACCCTGTCAACCAGCGCGAACATCTACGCAGAACTCACCCGACTCGCCGCCCGCGCGGCCGTCGACGCCGCAGCCTGGACCCTCGACAACGCGGACCGCGCCGTACTCGGACGCACCGTCTGCCGCGCCCAGCGCCCATGGCGCCAGCACCCACGCCCCCACCGGCACCTGCCCGCATATCAGCAGGCACGAACAGAAGAACCCCCGGCACCATGGCCGATGTGGCCCGGCGACCACCATGCGACCACCAACTGACACGGCAACAGAAAGAGCGGGCACCCGGTTTCCCAAGTACCCGCTCTCACAACCGACTTCACAGTCGGGACGACAGGATTTGAACCTGCGACCCCTTGACCCCCAGTCAAGGGGTTCAACTATTGTCGACAGCCGGGACCTCAAGGTCCCGGCTTCTTTGTTGCTCAACTATGCTGAGGAGAAAGTGAGTTGGAAACTCTCAGCGAAAGTGGCGCCTCAGAATGCTGACGGTGACTCAGTGTTTACTTTGCGCACAAGCGTCCGTTTTCACCCATCAGCGTTCATGAGCGCTCATCCCGCGTGGTCCCAAAATGGTCCCCAGGCCGACCACCCCACCGCAGCTACTGCCGGTGAGCGGTATCTGTCGCCCCTTCAGCAAGCACCACCGTGCGATCCCGACAGCCGCTGTGTCGACGGCGCTGGCCAGCTTGCGGGTCCGGCTCCTGCGAGCGGATCACGGTCGCTTACCCACTGGCTACGGATGGTGATCTTCCGGGCGGTGTGTCGTCTTGAGCGTGTCTTCGCCGTCTGGTTCTGACGTGCTTCGCGCACCGCCCCGCACGCTCTGCCGCCACACCCGACATGGCAGCCACTCTTGCCCCAGAGGCACCACCCAGTCCGAGAGAAGGGGAAGCTCATGGGACAGCGTGCGCAGCGGGGTCGGGTGTACCGGCGGTGTGGTTGTTCGGACGGTCACGGGAAGCAGTTGGGTCCGTGGTGTGTGCGGTTGTTGGAGGAGGCGGGGCACGGGTCGTGGACGTACTGCGTCGACCTGGCCCCGGATGAGGGCAAGCGTCGTACGCGTCGGCGGGGCGGCTTCGCCAGCCGGGCCGAGGCAGCCCGGGAGATGAGGGCGGTGCTGGACGGTGAGCTGCGCGGGGTCTACGAGAACCGCCGTACCACCGTCGCGAGCTACCTGCGGGAATGGCTGGCCACGAGAAAGCCGCACCTCGCGCCGAACACGTACGCCGGCTACGCCGCGTGCGTCGAGCGCGACCTCATCCCCGCCTTCGGCCACCTCCGGCTCCTCGACCTGCGCCCGGAACACATCGACGACTGGGTCACCACCCAGCTGGACGCCCAGCGCGGGCGCGTCACCGTCTACCGGGCCGTGGCCACCCTGCGCAACGCGCTGAACGCCGCCGTGCGCTCCTGGCGCCTGCGCTACAACCCGGCCAAGCACTCCGTGCCGGCCAAGCCCCGCGCCGCCGAACGCACCTGCTGGACCCCCGAACAGGCCGCTACCTTCCTGCAGCACGGCGCCGAGCAGTACGCGGACCAGCTGACCGATCTGTTCGAGGTCATGCTCGGCACCGGCATGCGCCGCGGCGAGATCCTCGCCCTGCACTGGTCCGACGTCCACCTCATGGACCGCAAGCTCTACGTCCGCTGGACCCTCGCCGCCATCGACAACGGAAAGATCCACCTCCGGGAGCCCAAGACCGAGGCCAGCCGCGCCTGGATCAGCCTCTCCCCCAGAGTCATGGCCGCCCTCCACCGCCAGGCCGCGATCCAGATGAACGCCCACCCCGACGGCCGGCTCGAAGGTCTGGTCTTCGCCCGCCCGGGCGGAACGCCGCTGCGGCCCCAGTGGGTCCTCGACCAGCTCCGCAAACGCACCACGGAGCTCGACTTGCCCAGAATCGGGTTGCACGACCTGCGCCACACCGCGGCCAGCATCATGATCGCCGAGAACATCCCCGTCGCCGTCATCTCCAAGACGCTGCGGCACTCCACCATCGCCACCACGATCAACCTCTACGGCCACCTCCTCAAGGACTCCGCCGACCAGGCCGTGCTCGCCTTGGCCCAAGCGCTCGACCGGGCCGCCACCGGGCGGAGTCCGATCCCCGGGCCTGTCGAAGTCCTCCGGCGGGCGGCGTAGCCACACGTCGAACGGCTTCGGCACTACGGCTTGCAACCGAGCGCGGGGCGTCTCTGGCCGGAGCGCCGGTCAGAGACGCCCGAGCCTCGCGTCGGCGGCAGGGTCTCGTCCTCCCCGAGGTCCGGGCGGAGGATGTCGAGGCAAACGTGAGCTGCCCAGTCCGGGAGGGTCATGGCTGGCGGGACCGGGAGTCTGGCTTCGCGCCGCAACGATCCTCCTTGAAGACGGCTTCGATGATCCAGACGAAGGTGTCGTCGGCGAGGAGGTCGGGGTGGCCGGCCGCCACGTCGGCTACGTCCAACGGATCAGCCCTTTGGCCTGATGGTCCGCAGCACCGTGTCGGCCGACCCGGGCTCGCCGTTGGCCCACTCGACTTCCCCCGCTACTTCTGCCCGTCGCCCCCCGAGGCCCTCCGGGCCCGTACCTTGCGAAGAACCTGTTCCAACGGCTCGCTCAGGCCCACACAATGGACCTCGCCCCCGTCCGTCTCGATGGTCTCGATCCTCTGAAACTCGACCAGCTCCTCGATGGTCAGCGGCTCGTCCTCGAAGAAGGCCTTGACCTTGCCAAGCCGGTCGAAGCCGGGCGCTTCCTCGCGCGCCAGCCGATCGACGATGCCACCGAGATCCACCTCCGGTCCGTCCTCGGCCCAGGTCTCCGTGAAGCCCCCTTGCGGGAAGTCCTCGGCGGTGCAGCCGCTCGGATGGTCCCGCACCACGCGCAGGACGAACTCCTCCACCGTCCGCGCGGCTTCCCTGTTCGGCACCACTCTCCGTCCGACCGGAACGCCGCCCTGCGCCGCGTGGGACGCGAGCCGGTCGTGCCGCACCCCGGTACCGGTGATGCCCACCTTGTAGGCGCCAAGCCTCGGGAAGTGCACGACGTAGACGAGATGCGAGGCATCCGGGTCGGTGGTCGCAGCGTCACAGGTGAGGCAGGGCGAAACCCCGCTCGCCAGCTCGGAGACGGAAGTCCTGCGCGCCGCCCCGCAGTCGGTGCAGTGCGCCTCGACCCGCTCGCTGAGCCGGGCGTAGCCCACGTGATCGCGCACGAGCCCGTACGCGGCGAAGAACTTGACCTGCCAGGCGGTCAGGGGCAGTGCAGAGCAGTTGGAGCACCGGCTGCGCCCGGGCACGGCCCGGCTGCCGAGGCTCATCGACGCGCTCCACCTCTTGGCCGTTCCACAGACCGCGCACTCCACTTCCACGAGCGACCACACGTGCCCCATCCTCTGGGCAAGTCCGGACTCATCTACCACGGCACCGGCAGCGTCACGCGCGAGGAACTCCTCCCCCAGCACGATCCGCGCGGCCTCCTCCTTCGTGATGTCCCATTTCGCCGGCTCGCGCACGAGGCCCTGTTCGTACATCTTCCGGGAGGCACACGAATTGCAGTATCGGACCTGCTTGTTGCGAATCTCGCTGTACGGGATCGCGTCGGGTTGGTCACAAGTGGTGCACAGGCAACGACGCTCGTGTTCCGTGCAGACATGGGGCTCGCAGGGGTTCCAGCCGAGCTTCACGTAGTGCCCGTCGATGCAAGGCACACACCTGCCGGGCTTTCCCTTGCGGTTGGCACTCGCCCCCTTCCCGCACTCCCTGCACTTCCGTTCCGCAGCCATACCGATCCCTCCCGCCCGAACTTGACCCTCCGATCGGACGGTACCCGGGACCTCTGACACCGGCCGCGTCTGCCATGAGCTTGCCCGCAGCCGGTACGCGACGTCCCGGAGCCTACCGGTCTGCTACGAGAGAGCAACGAGCGGTTCGCCACTCCTTCGAAGCACCGACGCGCAGACAAGGCCCGGGCGGACCACGCCGGGGCGGCAGCCGACACGCCCACCAGCCTCGCGTTCGGCTCCACCTTCTACGCCTCGCCAGCGCCGCATGAGGCCGTCTCGTCCCAGAGTTCGCCCTCCGTCCAGCCGGCCTGGCGGAGCGGTGCAGTGAGCCGGGCGAGCAGCCGGGGGCCGGTGGCGTGCGGCGACAGGGTCGTCTCGCGCGGTGTGCTGGTCATGGGTGGCCTGTTCAGTTCGGTCGCGTTCGGGGCATTGCGCGGTTGGGTCACGGGGTGTCGCGTCCGGCCGCGTCCGCCCTCACCTGCAGCTCGCCGACGATGCGTCGCCAGCGCCGCGCTCCGCTCATGTACCAGTGGTCTTCGCCGATCGGTCGCCAGTCGGCGAGTTCACGGAGCTGGCGGATGATCGTTTCGGCATCGAGGCGGTCGTGGCCGCCTCGACCGGGGTCGAGATTCTGCGCGATGTCGTGGAGCCGGTGGGCGGCGCGGCAGTAGGACAGCTCGGTGTCGGTCAGGCGCCGGACGGCGTAGCCCTGGCACTTGCTGCACCAGTCGTAGCCACCGTCGTCGAGCAGGTCCGCGACGGTCAGCACGTCGTCGCCGGCGACGACGCCGCGTTCACGGGAGTGCGCGCAGAACGGCGAGTGGCCCTTGCCCTGGATCCGGGGGTCGGCGTTGGTCGTGTAGACCTGCACGTCCGCGAGGACGCCGAGCGGGATGCCACTGCCGCCGCTGCGCCACCGGTCGGTGCCCGGGGCCTCGAACGGCTCTCGGTCCAGGTCCTCGGCGTGGGCCAGCAGCCCCAGCCACACCGACTGGGGAAGGGGGCGGGAGCGGCCGTGGTCGTCGTACCCGCCGTCCAGCGTCCGAAGGTCCCGCACGCCGCGCGCCATGGCGAGCAGACGCAGGTTGCGCTCCGCGTCCTCGTGCTCGTACCCGATCCACGCCGCCCGTGTGGCGCCGTGTGCCAGGCCGAGGTCCTCGCCGAAGAGCGGGTCGTGCGCACTGCGCGGGTACTGCGGCCAGAGGCTCTCCTGTCCTTCGGGCCTGGGACCGACCTCACGGGCCCATGGTTCGGTCACGTCTGCGGGAAGGTCAACTGTGCCGGCGAGGAGGAAGCACTGCCACCCGCGGGCCAGGCGCTTCTCGATCACCGGCAGGGGCAGGACCTCGGCGCCGCCGTCCGTCGAGAAGACGATGTACAGCTCGTCCGCGGCTGCGGCCCGCATCGAACGCAGCGGGCGCAGATGGTCCGCGGTGAGCGGCTGGCGTCCGTGGACCGGGGTGTCGTCGAAGATCCGGGCCGGATCGGGCTCGCCGAAGGTACGGGCACGGCGGGGACCGGCCTGTCCTGATGGGCTTCGCAGTCGAGGCGGTGGGAGCGGGACAGGAGCCGGTCGGCGACGAGGACAGTGAGGGTCAGGACGCCGTCATGCAGGTGAGCCCCGATGCGGGCCGGGTCGAGGCTGTCGGCCAGCTGGATGCGGCGCTCGCCCCCCGCCCCCCGGGGCCCGTTCGGCGAGCTGGGTGTGCACGCCCTGGCAGCGCGGGTCGGACCGGCGCTCGACCCTCACGGTGACTATCCGGCCCAGCGCTTGAACCTCGATCGCCTCCAGCGGGATGCCGGGCAGGTCGAGCGCGAGCACGAGGCGGTCGTCCTCGCGTCAGGTGTCCATCGGGATCGGGGTCGGCTACGACCAGGGCTTGGGACGCCTGGTGGGTCTCCGCAGTGCGTATGGACATCGTCGGACACCTCCGGTCCAGAAGGTTCTTGGGTGGTTCGCGCCAGCTCTTTGGGTGGTTCGCGCCGGCGCGGCGCGACACGAACCGTTGTAGCATGTCATCCAGACGATGACATTCACCCAGTCAGCGAAAGAGTGACGACATGGATACCCAGGACACCGGCGCGGCCGGGGTGGGGCCAGCCTCGTTCCTGGCCGCCGCCGCCGCGCTGGGCATGATGGACGCCGCCGCCCGCACCGCCCGCCACGCACCCTCGGACGACGCAGGCCAAAGCGATCCACAACCGGCCCTTTCCGCAATCCTGCTGCTACGCCACCTGCGCGAGGAACTCGCCGACTGGGAGACCGGCCTGATCGAGACCGCTCGCGATGCCGGCGCCACCTGGGCCGACCTCGCCGAACCACTGGGCGTCCAAAGCCGCCAAGCCGCCGAACGCCGCTACCTGCGCCTGCGTCCCAGCGCGAACGCCGGCACCGGGGCGGGAAGCACCGGCGAGCAACGCGTCCAGGCCACGCGCGACCAGCGCGCCGCCGACCGCGCGGTGACCACCTGGGCCCGCGACAACGCCGCCGACCTGCGCCGCCTCGCCGGACAGATCGGCGCTCTGGACGGCCTCGGCACACAAGCGGCCCCCACCATAGAGCGCCTCCTGGATGCACTCGGCCACAACGACCCCGCCCGCCTGCTCGCCCCGCTCACCGAGACCCGGCCCCTACTGGAGGCGGAGCACCCGAAGATCGCAGACCGCCTCGATCAACTCACCGCCCGAGCCGACCAGCTACGCGCCGACAGCAACCGGCAGCGCCGCACACCCTCAGCCAGCCCGTGACCACCCCGAGTCACACCCCTGCCGGTCCACGACCCGCACGCCGTGGACCGGCTTACCGCCGCAAGCCCGCACGAGGCGCCTGTGCCCCCACACGGGGCGCGAGTTGACGCCTGACGGCTCGCGGCGTGCAGACCACCCGAATCTTCCGGACGGCGACGGTCGCGCCGTCCCCGATCCCAGCCGACTCCCATGACTCCAGCCGATCTGCAGCAACTGCTCATCGAGCGCGCCCTGGGCATACCGGGCATTACCGGCGCCTGCCAGCGTGACGACGACAGCCCCTACGGACTGACCGTGACCCTGGAGAGCGGCGGACAGGTGTGGTGGACCATCACCGGTGCCAGCGGCACCGCCCCCACCATCACCACCGGCGACGGTGACGGCGCCGAGAGCGTGGAAGCGCCGGACCTGACGGGCTCGTCGATTCCGGTGGCCCTCGTCGAGCAGGCCCTGGTCGCAGCCGCCATGGCGGCCGACGACCCGGCCGCCGGGATCGTGCGCGTCGACCGGTACAGCACGCGCCCGGACCCACCCGCAGTGCGCTACGGCGCGACGCTGGAGTGCCGCGACGGCTGGAAGCTCTTCCTGTCCTGCTACGGCACCGCCCGACCCGGCACCGCCCGCCCCGAGCAGCCCTACCAACCCCTCAGCCACATCTGAACACCCCCGGGGCCGGCCACACAGCACCCCGGCCAGCCCCGGCAGCCCGACCCGAGCCCTTCCCACTACGCGCATACAAAGGAGACGCCTCCCGTGGTCAGCCCGACCGAGACGCTGGAGTTCCAGGCGGAGACCCGCCAGCTGCTGCAGCTGGTGATCCACTCGATCTACTCGAACAAGGACATCTTCCTGCGCGAGCTGATCTCCAACGCCTCCGACGCCCTCGACAAGCTCCGTCTGGAATCCCTCACCGACACCGACCTGGCGGTCGACACCTCGGACCTGCACATCACCCTGGAGGTCGACCGGCAGGCCCGCACCCTGACGGTGCGGGACAACGGCATCGGCATGACCCGCGAGGACGTCGTCGACCTGATCGGCACCATCGCGAAGTCCGGCACCGCCGGCCTGCTGGCCAGGATCAAGGAGGCCAAGGACGCGGAGGCGGCGCAGAACCTGATCGGCCAGTTCGGCGTCGGCTTCTACTCGGCGTTCATGGTCGCCGACAAGGTCACCCTGCACACCCGCCGCGCCGGCACCGAGCAGGGCACCGCGTGGGAGTCCGACGGCGAGGGCACCTACACGATCGCGCCGGCCGACGGCCTGCCGGCGGGCACCTCGGTGACGCTGCACCTCAAGCCGGCCGACGGCGAGGACGGTCTCGGCGACTACCTGGCGGGGTGGAAGATCCGCCAGATCGTCAAGCAGTACTCGGACTTCATCCGCTGGCCCATCCGCATGGCCGCCGAACCCGCCGCCGCGGCCGGTTCCGCGGACGGTGCCGATACCGAGGCCGAGACCGTGGACGGCGCCGAACCCGCAGTCGAGCTCGAGACGCTGAACTCGATGAAGGCCCTGTGGGCCCGCCCCCGCAGCGAGGTGACCGAGGCCGAGTACCACGAGTTCTACCAGCAGATCAGCCACGACTGGCAGCCCCCGGCCGAGACCGTCCACATGCGCGCCGAGGGCACCTTCGAGTACGAGGCGCTGCTGTTCATCCCCGCCCACGCCCCGTTCGACCTGTTCTCCCGCGACACCAAGCGGGGCGTGCAGCTGTACGTCAAGCGCGTGTTCATCATGGACGACTGCGACGCGCTCATGCCGAACTACCTGCGCTTCGTCAAGGGCGTCGTCGACGCCCACGACCTGTCGCTGAACGTCTCCCGCGAGATCCTGCAGCACGACCGCCAGATCACCGCGGTCCGTCGGCGACTCGTCAAGAAGGTCCTCACCGCCTTCAAGGACATGCAGGCCGCCAACCCCGAGGCCTACGCCACGGCGTGGGAGCAGTTCGGCCGGGTGATCAAGGAAGGCCTGCTGGAGGACCGCGACAACACCGACGCGCTGCTGCCCCTGGTCTCGGCCGCCTCCACCCACGACGCGCAGAAGGCGACCACGCTGCGCGAGTACGTCGCGCGGATGAAGGACGGCCAGGACACCATCTACTACCTGACCGGCGAGAACCGCCAGATGGTGGAGAACTCCCCGCACATGGAGGCCTTCACCGCCAAGGGCTACGAGGTCCTGATCCTCACCGACCCCGTCGACGAGGTCTGGACCGACCAGGTCCCCGCCTTCGAGGGCCACCGCTTCCAGTCCATCGCCAAGGGCCAGGTCGACCTCGGCGACGACGCCGACACCGACGGCGACGACGAGGCGAAGGCGCAGAAGGCCCGGCGCGAGGAGGACTTCGCCGCCCTCCTCACCTGGCTGCAGGCCACCCTGGCCGAGCACGTCAAGCAGGTCCGCCTCTCCACCCGGCTCACCACCTCGGCCGCGTGCCTGGTCGGCGACGCCCACGACCTGACCCCCACCCTGGAGAAGATGTACCGGGCCATGGGCCAGGAACTCCCCACCGTGAAGCGGATCCTGGAGCTCAACCCCACCCACCCCCTGATCACCGCCCTGCACCGGGCCCACGGGGCGAAGTCCGACGACCCGGTCCTCACCGACATCGCCGAACTCGTCCACGGCAGCGCCCTGCTCGCCGAGGGCGGCGACCTGCCCGACCCGGCCCGCTTCACCCGCCTCCTGACCGACCACCTCACCCACAGCCTGTAACGCTCCCACCGGGGTGCGGCCCGCCGTACGCCTAACCAGCCCGGCCGGCCGCACCCCCGCACCGCTTGGCCGTCCGCGCCCGGCACACGCCGCAGGCAAGGGTCGGGGGCGCCTCACACGAGTCGCATCGAACCGAGCGTCCCGCCAGAGCCGAGCCTGGCCCGGCGGGACGCGCGTGCAGCACCCGGTTCGGCGTCCACACCCCCTGCGGCACCGCCGCCATCACCCGCTTCGACAGCCGGAAACGAACCCCGGCCACGCCGACGGCCACCCGACCGACCGAGGAGACAGAAGCGTGTACCAGTACACCGACCGCAAGAACCGCACCCTGGCCGACCGCGTCAACGCCGCCGCCGAGCGACGCCTCGACCAGGGCACCGAGCAGGACAAAGGCGCCGCGACGGCCCTGCTGGCCGACATGCTCCGGGCCGCCGCCCAGCACGGCGTCACCCTCGATGTCTTCGACTGGGTCACCGACCTGCCCGGCACGTGCTACCGCGCCATGGCCAGGCGCCGTGACCCGGCCGACCGCGTCAACGCCGCCGCCGAGCGACGCCCGGACGAGGGCACCGAGCAGGACCGCGCCGCCGCGACCGCCCTGCTGGCCGACATCCTCCACGCCGCGGCGAAGCACGGCATCACCCTCGACACCTTCGACTGGGTCACCGACCTGCCCAGCACGTGCTACCGCGCCGTCCTCAGGCACCGCGACCTGACCGACCGCATCAACGAAGCCGCTCAGCGCCGCACCACACCCGGCACCGAGGAGCAGAAAGCCGCCGCGACCGTCCTGCTGGCCGACATGCTCCACGCCGCCGCCCAGCACGGCGTCACCCTCGACTGGGTCACCGACCTGCCCGGAAACTGCTACGCCGCAGTCGTCTCCCGTCTGCACGCGCGAACCACCCAGTGGGCCACGGCCAGTTGAACTCGACGAGCCGGGCTACGCCCCACCGTTCCCTTTCACCGACGCTTCGCGCGGGCTACGGCGGCTCCGGCTCCCCCTGAAACCGGAGAACGCGCACGCGCAGAGCGGCCCAGGACGAAAGTCGTGGGCTGAGGCCCGAGTACCCCGGCGATACCGCTATCGCCCAGCCTGGGATCACGTGAAATACCGTGCTCTGAGAACCTCCAGATGCCAGAGTTCCGCGGCCCGCTGGCGCGCTCCTGTGACGTTCCAGTGGATGAAACCGTGCCAGCACGCCCGCCAGCGCGCCACGGACCAGGAGTGCCCGGTACGCCGAGACCGGTTCTGATGCACCTGGGCGGTCTCGGTCACGAACCTGGTAACTCCCGTCCCCCGTGGCCGGTTACGGAATGCCGCTGCGAGACACCGATGGGCGCAGGTGGGGCGGGAGAGGCGGGAGACCTGCCAACACGTGCCACCCCAGAGCCGGTCCTGTCCCCTGAGGATCGTGTCGCAGAGGCCAGCGCAGCGCCTACACAGGCGGCCTGTCCCCTGTGCGGACGGTACGCCTGGGGCCCGCGCCTATCTGCGTGCACCTCGCCCGCGGCCCAGGCGCACGCCGCCGAGCACCAGGGCTGCGACGAACAGCACGGCGCCGATGACGAGCAGCCACAGCAGGCCCTTCACGAGGGCGCCGACGAAGCCGAACACCACGGCGATGAACAGGATGAACAGGAACAGGGCCATTCCGGTGCCTCCCTTGGTCAGTCGTTCCGCTTCAGGGCGCCCTTCACCCGGTCGGCGGCGCCTTGTACGGCGTCCTTGACATCGTCCGCGGCCTGCCTGACCTTCGAATCGACCTGGTCGGCCTGGCCCTCGCCCTTGAGTTCCTCGTCACCGGTCAGGTCACCGACCTTCTCCTTCGCCTTGCCACCCAGTTCCCGCGCCTTGTTCGACAGGTCGCTCATCAGGTCCTCCAGTCGTCCGCCGGGCGCCGCAGCCGCACCGCCCCTTCTTCACCCCTTTTTACCGATATTCGTCCGTTCATGCGCGCGGGACGGATCAGCGGCCGTCCTGGCCGGCAAGGGCCAGACGGCGGCGACAGAAGCGCGTAGCCGCGGGGGGAGTAGGAGGTAGGTGAGGAAGCCGTCGTGAGCTGATCACCGACGAGGGCTGTAAGGACGCAGGAGGCATCCCAGCGCGCGGCGACACGGCAGAAAGCCAGGAACCGGGACGCCGAATCGACACTGCGCCAGCTGCTCCCTGGGCTGCCCGGTGGGCAGGTCAACGCGGTGATCGCCGCGCTGGCAACGCTGAACGCCGCCCTGGTCGAGGCCACGCCGGGCCCCGGCTATCCCGAGCCCTGAACGCACCGCCGCGGGCCGACGCGCACGGTACCCGCCCTGCCGTTGACGGCGTCGGAAACGGCCTACTCACCCGGCCTCCCCGCTTCGTTGATCGTCGGACGGGTCGAGCAGGTCTGGGGGAAATCGCGGATTCTCATCAACACCTGGCCGCTCCGGTTCCGCCGGGCCATTGCCCGGGCTGCGCCCAGGCGATGCCGCCGGCCTCCACCGGCCGCGCCCGCCGCTACTGCACCGACTGGTGCGCTCGCAGGACCCGGGTCTGAGCCGGGCGGGGATGGCTGCCGGGCTGGCTGCCCGAGCTGGCGAATGCCGCGTGACCTGCCCGCCTCCCGCGCCGCGACAGCGCACGTCCGGGGCAGTGTGGGACGCGCACGCGGAGTCCTCCGCCGCAGCCCGGCCGCCTCACCAACGTCAGGGGCAGGGGTGTCCAGCCAGGTAAGACAAGGACGAAGTCGGCGCGGTTCCGCTCGACCGTAACGTCCAATCACGGTGTATCGCCTGGGCCATCTGGGATGGCAGCTCTCCATACCTTCCCTGTCATGCGGGCACCCGGACCGCTGCCTGGCGGCCTCCGAGGCGTGTCGCGGTGAGTCCGGGGACGGTTGGTGCGTGCCGGTGGCCGGCCGTTGTGGGCGGGCTCTCGGTGCGGGCTCGCGCCGGTTGCGGCGGGATGGCCGGAGGGTCCGCGGGCGTGGGGAAGGCCTGCGGGAGCCGGGACCCGTGGGCCAGGTCGTGGCGGAGGGCGTCGAGTCTGGCCAGGCAGGCGTCGACGGTGGCAATGGCGTCGCTGCTGTGCTCGCGGATGCGGCGTTCGATGGCGGCGAGCCGGTCTTCGATGTGCTGCCAGCGGTCTTCGGTGATGAGGGGGTCAGGTTCGTCGTTGGTCGCTGTCATGGCGGAGGCGGTCGGTGCGGTTGGTGAGGTCGTCGAGGCGGGCAGCGAGGTCCGGGTGGGCGGCGGCGAGGTGGGGTCGCATGTCGGCGAGGGGCGCTATCAGGTCGGCCGGGTCGGGGGCGCCGAGGGCGGTTATGAGCTCGGTCAGCGCTGGGCGGGCCCGGGGTATGAGGCCGGGCGCGGCAGTGATCTGGGCGGCGAGGACGCGCAGGTCGGCTGCGTTGTCGCGGGCCCAGGCGGTGACAGCGCGGTCGGCGGCCCGGCGGTCGCGTACGGCTTTGACGCGCTCCGCTCCGGTCTCCGCGTCGGTGGAGCCGCTGTCGGCGGGGCGCAGGCGCAGGTAGCGGTTCTCGGCGGCCTGACGGCTGGCGACGCCCATGGGCCGGGCGAGGTCGGCCCATGTGGCGCCGCCGGCGCGGGCGCTCTCCACCAGGCCCGCCTCCCAGCCGGCGAGCTCGGTGCGCAGTTCGCGCAGCAGCACCAGCGCGGCCAGGGCCGGCCTCGGTCCCTCGTCCGGTGCACCGGCGCCGGGCCGGGTGGCCGGGCTGGTGTTCTGGGCGGTGCGGACGGCGTCGGCGATGGCGGCGAGCGCCGCGGCGGCGGCGGCGAGGAAGGACGCCGGTCCTGTGGGTGGGCTGCCGCCGGTGGCGGGCGGGTCGTGCCGCTTTCCCATAGGTGTCACTCCTTTGGCGACTTCGCTGCTTGTCATCGGATGGATGACATGCTAGAACAGATTCAGGTGAAGCGCACTGGCTCCCATCGATCAGTGGAGGTGTTTCGCGATGCTGATGCGCACTGACCCGTTCCGCGAGCTGGACCGTCTGACCCAGCAGTTCCTGGGCACGAACGGCACCTGGTCCCGGCCGGCCCCGATGCCGCTGGACGCCTGCCGTGTCGGCGACGAGTACGTGATCTGCTTCGACCTGCCCGGGGTGGACCCGCAGGCGATCGACATCGACGTCGAACGGAACATGCTGACGGTCAAGGCTGAACGCCGCCCCCGCCACGAGGGCGACAATGTGAAGTGGGAGCTGTCCGAGCGACCGCTCGGCGTGTTCTCCCGCCAGGTCATGCTCTCCGACACCCTCGACCCCGCGGGGATCAGCGCCGACTACGACGCCGGCGTACTGACCTTGAAGATCCCTGTCGCCGAGAAGGCCAAGCCCCGCAAGATCGAGATCAGCCATAGCGGAAGCCGCAAGCAGATCCAGGCCTGACCGGCCCCCGGACCGCCGTCCCGCACCGCCAATCCCCCGGGCCCTGCGGGACGGCCACCCCACCCAGCCACGACCCGCCCGGCCCAGCGGCCCCTGCACACCACGGCGTCCCGGGCCGACAGCTAGAGACACCATGCACGACCAAGGGCACGACCCCTTCGTGGTCCGGGCGGACGGCGAGATCGACCTCGGCACCGCCCCCTCGCTGCGCCGTGCCCTGACCGCCGCGCTCAAGTCACATCGGGAGGTGGTCCTCGACCTGTCGGAGGTGACGTTCATGGATTGCGCGGGCCTGGGCGTCCTGGTCCAGGCCCACAACCAGGCCGACCGGTGCGGCGGGCGCCTGGCCCTTCGCGGCGCCGGCCGCTGCGTGGTCCGGCTGCTCAAGCTCACCGGTCTGAACGGGCGCCTGATCGTCGAGCCCTGACCGGGCGCCGACGGCGTTCGCGCCCGTCTTTGGGACAGAGGGAGAACTGTGGTGACTCTTCGATGGGAGGCGTTCCTGGAGGAGATCCGGGAACGCGGTGAGTACGACACACCCCAGGAGGCCGAGCGGGCGGCGCGTGTCGTTCTGGCCCTGCTCGGCGCCCACCTGGCGGGCGGTGTGCGCGCCGAACTGGCCGCCCGCCTGCCGGAGACCACGGCCCTGGTCCTGCTCAGCCCGCTGCGGGCGGTCGAGCCGCTCAGCCCGGAGAGGTTCGTGCGCGCGACGGCGGCCTGGATCGAGGGCGCCACCGAGACCACCGCCCTGTGGGACATCGGCGCCGTCCTCAGCACCGTGGCCGACGCGGCCGGCGACGACCTCATCGAGCGTGTCCTGCTCCAGCTGCCGCCCGGCTACGACCTCCTGTTCGGCCGCCCCCAGCCCGGCCACCGGCCCTGACCCCTACCTTCGCGCCGCCGTACCGCCAGCGGCGGCCCACCCCTGGAAGGCCACCACCGCCATGACCCGGTACCGTCTCCTTCTCCAGCAGGTCCGTACCCTCGGCCGCTACACCTCCGACGAGGAGGCCGAACGCGTCCTGCACGCTGTCCTGGCCGTCCTCGGCTCCCAGCTCACCGGCGAGGAGCGCTGCGACGTCGCCGCCAGCCTCCCCGACCGGGCCCGCGCTGTCTTCGCCGCCCAGATCCCCCTGCCCCAGCCGGTCGCAGCGCCCGCCTTCGTCGAAGCCGTCGCCCGCGCCCTGAACACCAGCCTCACCAGCGCCCGCTGGGACGCGTCCTCCGTCCTGGCCGCCCTCAACGACCTCGCCGGCGACCACCTCACCGACCGCCTCCTCGCCGGCCTTCCCCGCGGCTACGCGCTCCTGTTCGGCCGCGCCGACCTCACGATCGCGGCCTGACCCGGGGCGGCACTACCGGCGCCGGCCACCGGCCACACAACATGGCAGGGTGGCCGGCGCCGGGCCGTTCAATCCGGCCGGCGTCGGCCTCCAAGCGCTGACCGACGACGAGAGACCGACCGCCCCCGCCGGGCGCCCGGTTCGAGTCCGGCGCCACGGTGGTGCGCCGCGACATCGACCTCGGGCAGGTGCGAACGGCCCAGCCGTGCCGGGCGCCGGCCGACACGGGCACGGTGCCGGAGCCAGTTGGCCTGCGGAACCCGCTCCCTCGCACCGGTCAGCCAGGGCGAGCGCGCATTTCGCAGCAGCCGCGACGCCAGGCCCGGGGTCGACCTGAACGCCTGGCCGGGCAGGGTCGCGAGTGCGTTCCGGCAGGAGTCACCTCTGCCCGTGGTCGCCGGATGGGCGGGTGGTGTCGAGGGCGTCGCGCAGGGCGTACAGGTCGGCGATGGTGGCCTGTTCGGCGAAGCGGGCCAGCAGCCGGCGGACGGGGCGGTCGTCACCGTTGCGCACGGCCTCGGTGATCGCTTCGATCAGGGCCGCCTGTCCGTTCCGGGCCGTCTCTGGTGCTGTGGGCACCAGCTCTTCCACTGCCGCCTCCATGCGGTGTGTCGCTCGTTTCTTCGGGCGCACGGCGGCGGCTCGGGGGGTTGCCGCCGCCGCGCAGCGGAAGACTACCTCACACACGGGTGCCGCAAAATCTATGCGCGCCGGAGTAGACATTGCTCGTGGGTGGGTCTAACGTTTCTCTCGTAGACAGCAGTCGGCGATACCGGCCAGACACGAACTGGCCGGGGTTGTTGGACCGAAGTTCGCAGTTCGGTCCGGCAGTGGAGTTCCGAAGCCAGGCAGGCGCAGGACGGCGACGGGACTGGCTGCCGGACCGGGCGGCCCGCAGGCATCAGGGGCCGCCACCAGCGGTACCGAGCAGTGCGCAGTTCAGTGAGTGCAGTACCCGGCAGTCGCCAGACAAGCAGGACCTCGGCAAAGGCGCCCAGACTGCGGGCGCGCGTGCCGAGGAGTCCGGGCAGTGGGGTTCCAGGCCACCGCAGACGCGGGGCGGCCGGCGGGCCCGGGCTGCCGGACCGGGTGGGCCGTCACGGCCACCGACCAGCAGGACGCAGTTCAGCAGGTGCAGTACCAGCAGTACGAAAGTGACAGTTCAGTACAGAGGATGAACGGAGGGCGCAAGCGCCATCAGGATCGCCCGGCCCGTGAACACTCGCCCGGGCGGACACCGCAGACCCCAACGCAAGGACGGTGGTTTCCGGTCACGCATTCGCGATCCCCGCACACCCCTCCCCCGGGGCAGTGCGGAAGTAGAAGGACCGGCCCAGGCCGGTAGATGGTGTTGTTCCCCTTCGGGGCCCCGGAGCCGACACGGCCCCGGGGCCCCTCGACGCGTTCTCCCCGAGAACCAGAGAGGTGCAGTGACTACAACGGCCAGCCCCGACACACCCGACAAACTCGACGACGACGACTACCCCGCCTACACCATGGGCCGCGCCGCCGAAATGACCGGCACCACCCCCGGCTTCCTACGAGCCCTCGGCGAACACCGCCTCATCACCCCCCTACGCTCCGACGGCGGCCACCGCCGCTACTCCCGCTACCAACTACGCATCGCCATGCGCGCCCGCGACCTCGTCGACCAGGGCACCCCCATCGAAGCCGCCTGCCGCATCGTCATCCTCGAAGACCAACTCGAAGAAGCCCTGCGCATCAACGAGCAACTCCGCCGCACCCAACACCACCAGGAACCCGCCGCGGACACCTGACCGGACCGGCAACCCGGCCACAGCTCCCTCCAGCCGCACGGCCACGCCGCAGGGGCCGGATCGGGGACGGCCTCGCGCTGCACGCTCTGGCCGTCGCCCCGGACGGCAACACCGCAGCGCGGCACAAGACGTGGCGACTGGAGGGCGCAGCCGGGCTGGACGCCGTCGGGCGCGTCCTCGGGATGGTCCGCTCGGAGATGGACGGCACCGCCCGGGGCGCCGGCGCCTTCCGCCTGCCCGCTGTGCCCTTCGTCTCTCCGGCCGGGGCCGTCAGCGGCTCCACCCCGACACCCTGGCCAGCGGTCACGACACCCCACTCGAGGCTCAGCGACTCCTTGCAGCGGGGACGTAGGGCGTCGAGCCGGGCGGCCGCTCGGCCTGCCGTGGTCCTCAGGAATCGGAGTAGCTGAGGTCCCCGACCGTCCAGCTGCTGACATCCTCGATGGCGATGCGGTACATGCCGCCGGTGTGGGGCAGCCCGAAGTCGCCCTGAAGGATCTTCGCCCGGTGGAGATGCAGATGGGTGGGCCGTGCGGGCGGGCCGTCGGCGGGCGGGGCAAAGAGAGCGGCGAACGGCTTCAGGTGCTCCGAGGCCTGGAGGACCTCCGCCACCCGATCCAACCACAGGGTCACCGGCGCGAGCCTGCCGGTGATCACCGCGCCGGGGACCACCACGGTCAGGGACATCTGATTGCTGTGCTCGGACTCGACCATCGCGGCGATGTCGACGAGCAGCCCGTCAGGGTTCGACATGCCCACCAGAATAGGACACGGCCTCCGCGGCGCCCACGGGTCGGGGCAGCGGCCACGGCGACCACGGGCCTTGCGCCTGCTGCACGGCACGGCGCTACATGGCGGCGACCTGACACGCCGATCGGCTGCGTCGTGGTGCGGGGCAGTTGAGAGCAGCCGTGAGGGTCGGGGCATCGCCCGGATCGTACGGGCCGGCGGTGACGAGCAGGTCGGCTCCGAGGGCGGTGACGGTGAAGCCCTCGGAGCCGAGGACCTCCGCCAGGGCCAGCATCAGCGCGCCGCGGATGCCGCGGAACTCGGTGCGCCCGGCGGCGTCGGCGGGATGCGGGCAGGCGTGGAGGGTCGGTCCGATCAGGTCCTGGCCCGGGCTCCATTCCAGCACCAGGCCGATCCCCGGACGCCGCCGGGCGCAGAGCCCGGACGCCTGGGGCGGCGCCGGCTCGAACCCTCGGAGGGAGAGCACTGCACAGACGGACTCAAACAGATGTTTGTCATCCACGCGCAGAGTTTATCGCCTGCCCAGCCCGCAGCCAGCCGCCCTTGACATTTCGTCACATGCTGTTCCAGCCATGGCCGGCGAGGCTACAGGGCCGGAGCTGCGGATTCCCGTTCGACCCGATCGGGGTGCGTGTCCCCTGGACGGCGTGCCGACGCGGCGAGCCAGGGGCGTACCGCAGGGGTCCGCACACTCGCGGCACACTCGGCGGAGAGCCGCGTGCGCCCTGGGTCAGAGTTTGAACATCGCGGCGTAGGGGTGGGTGATGCGTTCCCGCCGCGATCCGAAGTCGACGAGTACCGCGATGTCGCTGTCGCCTTCGACGCCGATGGCCCGGCCGAGGCCGTACGTGTCGTGGGTGACGCGGTCGCCGACGGCGAAGTGCTTGCGCGGCGCTTCGATCCGGGCCTTGAAGGGACTGGTGGGCAGGACACGGCGGACTGCTGCAGATTTCGTCATTCCCTGCAGTATGCGCCGAAAGTCGCGGGAGCGGGACTTCTCGACGCACTCAATTTCGGAGCTACGACAGGAATTTCGCGCAAGCCGTACAGCGCGCCCCCGGATGGCGCCGGTGGGCGTGGTGCGTCGCTTTCACGGGTCTGGCGCGGCCAGGGCAGGCGCTGCGCACCCGCGCGACTCGCCTTCCCCGGGGAAGGCGAGTGGTCGGCGCCGAAGGAGTACGGGTGATCGCTCAACCAGGCCGCTCTCCATGTGTGTTGGTGGTCCTGTCGCCTCGCGGCCGACGGCCCCGGGGGAAGGCTCCCGGAGAAGTGGGGGTGAAATATCCACCCGCGACGGGCCTGGGCCTGCTAGAGTCGCTTTAGTTGCAGTAGTGGTTCCCATGAACTTTGTGTGCGCCTGCTGATGTTTCGCAGGCGCCTTTTTGTTTCCCGGCTCTTCCCCGGGTGGGTGCTCATCGCGGCGACTCGAAGCGCGCGCTGTGCGGGCTTCGGACAGCCCCTTGAAGGAGATTTCTTTATGGCTAATGGCACTGTGAAGTGGTTCAACGCGGAAAAGGGCTTCGGCTTCATCGAGCAGGACGGTGGCGGCGCTGACGTCTTCGCCCACTACTCGAACATCAACGCCAACGGCTTCCGTGAGCTGCTCGAGGGCCAGAAGGTCGAGTTCGACGTCACGCAGGGCCAGAAGGGCCCGCAGGCCGAGAACATTCGTCCGCTGTAGTTTTTCTGCCACGGCACCCGCCTGGTAGCGAGGGGCCCGCACCGCGTACATGATGCCCGGTGCGGGCCCCTCGGCATTGCGCCACGACGCGCTTCCCCGGCTGATTCCGGCCCCCTGGCTCCGCCACCGGCTGCCATCCCCACGCGAGACGCACAGCGCCGCGTCCGGATCGCCGCCCTGCCGTGACACCCCGCGGTTCGAGGTTCTCCGCTCCCGCCCTCCGCGGTGAGCGCCGACCTCAAGGTGACGTGCCGCACGGTTCCACCGTCCACGCCCCGCACTCCACACTTCGGCCCGTTCCTTGCGGCCTCCTGCCGGCGCCCCGCGCTGCGGAGCTTCCTCGCGACGTGCCGCCCCAGGAAGGTCTCACATGAACCGCTCCAGCCGCTCCCCGTACCAGAACGCCAACTCCCGCTCCTCGTCCTCCTCCCGCTCCTCGTCCTCCTCCCGCTCCGGCGGCAGCTCCTTCTACGGCGACCGGCCCGCCGGCGGCCGTGGCGGCCGCCAGGGTTCTTCTCCGCAGGGCGAGTTCGCGATGCCGGTGAGCACCACCCCGGCGCTGCCGGCCGTCGAGGCGTTCGACGCACTGGACATGCCGAAGGCCCTGCTCTCCACCCTGACCCGTCAGGGCGTCACCGAGCCGTTCCCGATCCAGGCCGCGACGCTGCCGAACTCGCTGGCCGGACGCGACGTCCTCGGACGTGGACGGACGGGCTCCGGCAAGACCATCGCGTTCGGTCTCGCGCTGCTGGCCCGCACCGCCGGCCGGCGCGCCGAGCCGCGCCGCCCGCTGGCCCTGGTGCTGGTCCCCACCCGCGAGCTCGCCCAGCAGGTCACCGACGCCCTCACCCCGTTCGCCCACGCGGTGCGGCTGCGGATGGTGACCGTGGTCGGCGGGATGTCGATCGGCCGCCAGGCCCACGCCCTGAACCAGGGGGCGGAGGTCGTGGTGGCCACCCCCGGCCGGCTCAAGGACCTGATCCAGCGCGGCGACTGCCGGCTGGACGGGGTCGGCGTCACCGTCCTCGACGAGGCCGACCAGATGGCCGACATGGGCTTCCTGCCGCAGGTCACCGAACTGCTGGAACAGGTCGCCGAAGGCGGCCAGACGATGCTGTTCTCCGCCACCCTGGACCGCAACGTCGACCGCCTCGTGCGGAACTTCCTCAAGGACCCGGTCACCCACTCGGTGGACCCGTCCGCGGCGGCGGTCACCACCATGGAACACCACGTGCTGCACGTGCAGAACTACGACAAGAACGCCACGATCGCCCACATCGCCTCCCGCGACGGCCGGGTGATCATGTTCACCGACACCAAGCACGGCGCCGACCGCCTGGTGGACGACCTGCTCGCCAACGGCGTGAAGGCCGCCGCCCTGCACGGCGGCAAGTCCCAGCCGCAACGCACCCGCACCCTGGAGCAGTTCCGCACCGGCCAGGTCACGGCACTGATCGCCACCAACGTCGCCGCCCGCGGCATCCACGTCGACGGCCTCGACCTCGTCGTCAACCTCGACCCGCCGAGCGACCACAAGGACTACCTCCACCGCGGCGGCCGCACCGCCCGGGCCGGCGAGTCCGGCACCGTCGTCACCCTCGTCCTGCCCAACCAGCGCCGCCAGATGGCCCGCATGATGACCACGGCCGCCATCACCCCCGCCACCACCAGGGTCAGCGCCGGAGACGAGGACCTCGCCCGCATCACCGGCGCCCGCGTGCCCACCGGCATCCCCACCGTGATCGCCGCCCCCGTCGTCGAACGCCCCCGCCGCAGCACCTCCACCAGCCGCAACCGTCGAGGACGCCCCGCCCGCGCGACCGGTGACACCCGCGCGACCGTCGCGGGCCGCGACAACCAGGGCTCCTCCGGCCGCCGCCGGGCACCGAGGCGCGTCGCCCTCGCCGCCTAGTAGGCAGGTGTGGGCCTTGGGCACCCACCCCGACCCACGCCACCCCACCCCCCCCCCACAAAAACACAACCCCGGTGTGGTCCTTACCCCCCCCCCGCGCCAAACCCCCCCACGACTCACCAGCGCGAAACACGAGTCCCGGCTCGGTCCGGCGGACCCCGCCGGCCATCCCACCGCCGAGGCCCCGACCATCGCCGGCCCCGGCGGAACCGACACCAAGGAGTCCGCCCATGACCCTCACCCTCGAACACCCCGCGACCACCGCCACGGTCGGCGACCTCATGAGACACCCCGAGCTGCAGATCAGCGACGACGTCATGGTCGACATGGCGATCGACATCCTGCACAGCTCCGGCGCCGACCACCTCCTGGTCCGCGACGACGACGGCCGCTGCGCGGGTCTGCTGACCCGCATGCACCTCGCCCCGTTCCAGACCCGCACCCGGGCCACCGAGCGCACCCCCGTGCGCGACATCGTCCTCGTCCAGGCCCCGTTCGCCACCGCCGACATGCCCGCCGACACCGCAGCCGCCGCCATGCGCGCCCGCGGCCTGGACACGTGGCCGGTGGTCGACCCCGACGGCCACGCCATCGGCCTGCTCAGCTTCTAGGCCGGCTCTGCCGGCGCCGACGCGCCGGCAGTCGCGTGCCCAGGGCGCTGTCCACGACGGCGTTCAGCATTTCGGCCGCCGTCCTGGTCCCGGTCGCCCGTCGCGTCGAACACCAGGGCGCCGGTCCCCGGTCGCAGGCGGATGGCGAGGGCAAGGAGTCGGACTCCGCGGGGACCGCCACCGAAGTACTCCTCGCAGCCCCGGTCTCGGGCAGGCCGGGGCCCACGCTGCGGGGCACGCGTCATGACCCGGGCAGAACGGTGGTGGATGAACCCCTGGCGTGCACTTCAACGGGCGGCGTGCCGTCATACCGGGTGGCCTGGAACCGGTCCGCGCCAGTGAGACAGGGGGCCCGGCAGCCTGGCCGTTGGAGAACGGTCGGCCGGCGATCGGGGACTGAGGGGTAGTCGCGCCCCGGGGCGGCCTGCGGTGAGCGCCCGTCGCTCACCGCGGACCGGTCTCGTCAGCCTGGCAGGCGGGTCAGGTGTCGGCGGCGGACTCCTGGCCGCGCGGGGAACGGCGGAGCTCTTCGTTGATGCGCAGGGCTTCTTCGAGTTGGTCTTCGAGGATGACGATGCGGCAGGCGGCTTCGATGGGGGTGCCCTGGTCGACGAGGTCGCGGGCGCGCATGGCGATGCGTAGTTGGTAGCGGGAGTAGCGGCGGTGGCCGCCGTCGGAGCGTAGGGGGGTGATGAGGCGGTGTTCGCCGAGGGCTCGCAGGAAGCCGGGGGTGGTGCCGGTCATCTCGGCGGCGCGGCCCATGGTGTAGGCGGGGTAGTCGTCGTCGTCGAGGGAGTCGGGGGTATGCGGTCGAATGGTTGCCGTGGTCACTGCACCTCTTCTTGTTGTTGTGTCCGGGGACGCGCTGAGGGGCCCCGGGGCCATTTCGGCTCCCGGGGCCCCGAAGGGTTTTACACCATCTGCCGGCCTTGTGGCCGGCTTCCTTGTATCCGCACTGCCCCGGGGGAGGGGGTGTGCGGGGATCGCGTATGCGTGACCGGAAACCACCGTCCTTGCCTTGGGGTCCTCGGATTCCGCCCGGGCGACTTCCTCACGGGCCGGGCGATCCTGATGGCGCTTTGTCCCCTCCATTCATCCTCTGTACTGGCCTGGTACTGCGAACTGCTTGGTACTGCGGAACTGCTTGTACTTCGAACTGCGTGGTAGTGCCAACCACTCGGTGCTGCTGTGGCGGTCCTTGCGGTCCACCGGGTCCGGCAGCCAGCCCCGTCGCCCGTCCTGCTAAGCACTCGGCTTGGAACCCCACTGCCGGACTCCCAGCGCGCGCGCCCGCAGTCTGGGCGCCTTCACCGGGATACCGCGTACTTCGACTGCTGGTACTGCCCAACTCGACTTCACACTGCTGGTACTGCGCTTACCGAACTGCGGTACCGCTCGGTGGCGACCCCTGATGCCTGCGGGCCACCTGGCCCGGCCGCCAGTCCCGTCGCCGTCCTGCACCTGCCGTAGCTCCGGGACTCCGCTACCGCGCCGCTGTTGCGTCACTACTTCACGCCCACCTGCTCGGCGCGTCCTGCGTCCTTCTCACCTACGGGTACTGCTCCTGCTGAACTGCGGTACCGCTGGGCGGCGGCCCCTGATACCTGCGGGCGCCCGGCCCGGTCACCGGTCATGTCGCCTTACTGCACCATCCCTGGCTTCAGGACCCTGCAACCGTTCCTACCTGCGAACTTCTGTACTGCTGCCCGCCAGTTCGTGTCTGGCGGGTACCGCTGACCTCGTCTACGAGAGAAACATTAACCATGGTGCGCGGCAATGTCTACTCCGGCGGGCATAGATTTTTCGGTGCCGGTTGGGGAGGTAGTCTTCGCCCCGCACGGGGTGGGGCGACCGGTCGCCGCAGCCGCGCAAGGACGGAAGACGCCGCGCCCAGCGGCCAGGACCACAAGTGAACGGGAGGCGAGCGGTGGAAGGGCCGCAGGCCGCGCGGCAGGTGCGCACCCCCGACCCCCATACCCAGGCGTCGCTGGCGGCGGCCATAGGCGAAGCAGTCCGAGACCGGGACGAGCGGGGCCTCCGTAGGCTTCTGGCCCGCTTCGCCGAACAGGCCGCCATCACGGACCTGCCCGCCCTGCGCGACGCCATCGATGCCCCCCACGACGATGACAGTCCGCCGCGGGCCCGATAGGCCCAGCCGGCCCGCCGCATTCCTGAATCAGAAGGCGCGGACAGCGGCATCACAGGTCAGGCAGACGTATCCGGCCCAACGCGGCGGATGCCACCCCTGCCCCGGCCGTTCCGGGCTCCATCGCTCGACCACCATCGCGCCGGTGTCCATTCCGCACGCGGTCGAAGGCCCCGGGCCACCGGGGGCATCCGGATCCGAGAGAGCGGCGTGGACCCGGCACACCGACAGGACGTCCACCGGATCACCGCCCACCCCCAGGATGCGCGCGTCCAACGGCTCGACCAGCTCCAGCAGAACCACGATCCCCATGGGTCAACCGTGCGCGCCCAAGGCCGCGCACGCGACCGCACCCGGGCAAGGGCGGCCGGCCGGCCGGCCAGCCGTGGACCACGCCGGCACCCCGCTGGCGGCCCGCCGTACGGGCCCGGACCGGAAGGGGGGTCCGGGCCCGTACGAACGGGTCCGCTCGCGCCCAGGGTGCTCGCCGGTGTCGGCGAGCGACACCCGGCAGGGCGGCGGCCGGTCAGCGGCAGGGACTGGGAACGAACCTCCAAGCCGCGCCGCCAGGGTCAGGCGGAGATGGCCTCGCGTTCGGCCTTGGCCGTGATGGTGATCTTGCGGGGGCGGGCCTTTTCGCCGATCGGCACGCGCACGCTCAGCACGCCCTGGTCGTAGTCGGCCTCGATCCGGTCGGTGTCCAGTGCATCGCTCAGGAGCACCTGCCGGGAGAACCGGCCCAGTACCCGCTCGTCCGCCAGCACCTGCGCACCCTGCGGGAGCCCGGACGCGCGCTCCGCGCGCACGGTCAGCACGTTGCGCTCCACGTTCAGGTCAACGGTCTGCGGGTCGATGCCCGGCAGATCCAGGCACAGTACGAACACCTCGCCGTCGCGGTAGGCGACCAGCGGCATCCCTGCCGGCTGGGAGACTGTGCCGACCGGCTGCGGAGGGAGCCGGTCGAGGTCGCGCAGGGAGTTGGTACGCATCAGCAAGGGAGATCAGCTCCTCACAGTCGTGAACGGCCACGGGTGCCCACGGACGGCATGGCGCCGGGCCTGCCCAGCCCTGCTCTCCCGCCCGGGCACCTCGACGAGAAAGTTATAGCGCCACCAAAGCTTTCTTGACAAGATGGCACTCAACTTTGGCGAGCCTTCCAAGCGCCACCTTCAGCGCACTGCCAGCCTGCGGCCAGGGCCCCAGTGAGGACGGGGCAGGCAGTCGAGTCGCGCCGCCGAGGCCAGTCCGCGCCAACCGCGGACCCACGACCTGGCCACCCTGCGCAACCTGGCGATTACTCGACAGCACAGACACCTCAACATCGCCGTCGACCCCGTCCCTACGGGTCCTTCACGCGCCTATCGGAGATGTCCGCGGGCTTATGCATAAAGTCAGTGCCGCCAGCGACAGGCCGTGTAGCTGGCACTCAACGTCACCGGCATCCCGCCCTCGCACGCCTCCGGCCGGCTCTCACCTCTGTACCAGCGGAGCTGCGGCACGCCGACGGCCACGACGGCCCCAAGTGGTCGCGCTGAACTCGGGACCGCGCCCCTTGCTCGACCCTGCCCGACCGACATCAGCCCCCCTTCCCCAATCACCACGTCCATCCCACCCGGCAGGTCAACCGGGCCCAGGGCACCTCCAGCCGCGACGCCCCGGTCGCCTGCCAGTGCGTCAGAATGGCGAACGACCATACGGTGCACAGCAATACCATCGGAGGTGCAGCCCAGGACGCGCTACAGCGTCGACCTTCACCGACGTGAGTTGATCGCCTCCTGGGGAACCGGCGAGGGCGACCTCGCTACCCGCATCGCGGCCCTCCCCGACGGCGCAGGCACGTCCACGCTGCTGGGCCTGGCCCGTACCCTCAGCCAGCTGTCGGACGCTGCGTGGCGCACCTACACCCGCCCCGCGAGCGCCGCCCCGTCGCTGGAGCCCAACTCCGAGGGCCGGCGCCGCGAGGAGGAGCGCAAGGCCTTCGCCGAGGTCGCCGGTGCGATCACCGGACCGAATCTCCCGAGCGGCGGCGCGATGGTCGTCTCCTACAGCCACCTCACCGAATCCGCCAACCGGATCGGGCGTGCCCTGCACGACCTCGACGACTCCGACCTCACCAAGGCCGTCCTCACCGAGAGCGCCACCGAGCTCGCCGCTGTGGAGAGCGCAGAGCTCGGCAACCTCACCGGCCGCGCCCAACAGGCCGTCCTCCTCAGCCGCGAGGACGCCTCCCCCGTCCAGGTCGCCGCCGCCGACCACCTCCTGCAGCAGGACCCCTTCGGCCCCGCCGAACTCTTCCTGGCCGTCGACCCCACCGCCACTGCCGTCGCCGCAGCCCACTGCCTCGCCGCCGCGGCCGAGGTCGCCGCCGAAGTCTCCGGCGAACACCCCACCCAAGTTGTCCTCGAAGCCGACAACATCGAGGCTCTCCCCCACAAAACCCCCACCCTCGTCCTCGGCCTCATCGCCGACGGCGCCACCCCGCACCAGGCCGTCACCGGCCTCGTCCGCCACGCCATGCACATCACCGACGGCGTGCTCCCCGACCCCACCGCCCTGCGCGAACAGCTCCACGACCTCGAAGAGACCCTCGGCGACTACACCGACGAGGACGAACCCGACCTCGAGGACATCGAGCTGCGCCTGACCCCGCTCGACCCCAAGCGCCCCGCCCGCGACCTCCTCGAAGACCTCCTCGCCGGCATCCACGGCTGCTGGCTCCTCCACAGCGAGCACGCCAGCCTCGACACGGACGAAGACCTCGGCCGCGCCGAGGACTGGGACGACGAACAGGCCGAGGAACACCAGCGACGCAGCCGCGACCGCTTCGCCCAGCGCGTCCACGAGACTGCAGCTCAGCACCACGACCGCCTGATCTGACCGGCCCGCCCGGCAGTAGGACCGGGCCTGCCTCCTACCAGGTCTCCCTTGAGCACTGGCCAAGGGAGACCCGCACCGCCGGTAGACCCGTCCCCGCCGCGCACGCTGTCCCATGAGCTTCCAGGGGCAGTCGGCGACCTCGACCAAGACACCGCGCCGCTGCTGGAGGCAGCCGTGGAGAACGCCACCGGCCTGCCCACCCTCCAGGGGGAGCTGGTGGTGGACATGTCCCGCGTCGCGTTCTGCGACTCCGGCGGCCTCAGCGCCCTCATCCGCGCCCACCTGCGGGCCCGCGAAGCAGGCGCGCAGCTCCACCTGCTCCGACCGACCGAACCGGTCGCCGCCCTGCTGCGCCGTACTGGTGCGGCCCGGGTGCTGAGCAGTGGAGAGCTGCGGCCGCGAACTCCCATCGGCAAGCCAGTGCCAAGCCCAGCTGACGGAGCAACTCGCCGCTACTGGGGCAGGTCGTAGGTGATCTCCAGCGAATGCTCCTCCAGGCTGCGGAGCGTCAACTGGCCGTCCCGGACCTCATTGAGCAGGAAGAGCTCCCGGGTCCGACACTCCTCGCACAGGCTGACGGCGGCGAACGGCCAGAGGTCGACCGGAGCCCCGTGCGGTGCACTGTCCACGTAGATGCGGTCGGGCCGCAGCGGCTGGGTGCTCGACCGCTCGAACGGCTCCCAACTCGGATGGCTGCCCCTTAGCCGGAGCCCGACGATCCGGTACGAGCCCTCGTCGAGGTACTCGCACCGCTCCACCCAGTCCCAGTGTGCCCCGGAGAGCCAGCTGACCGCGCTGATCGCCCGCACCACGTGCGGTTCCAGCCGCTCGACGTCCTCCGCCAGTTGATGGCTGGCGCGGACACCGTGGGCGTGGTGCGAGGTGTTCCTGAAGTCCTTGATGTGGCCCAACAGGGCGCGTGCGTTACCCCGGTCGCGCACGGTGGCGAGCTGTTGAACGCGGGGCGCGATGCCCTCGGCCTCCAACCGGTCTAGGAGCCAGAGCCAGGTACCGAAGGTAGCGCCGGTCCGGAACTGCTTGCGCAGGTTCCTGGAGAAGCCGTTCGACGCTGCGAGCTCGGTGAGCGCCAGCACGCCCAGCACCCGGGCAAGGCCCTCGCCCAGCTTGAGCAGTCCGTCCTTCCGCTCCGCCGGGTGTGTACTGACCCGGTACCGACGGGACAGCGCGGCGACATGGTGCGGAAAGCTCCACTCGGCGCGCCAGATCGGGTCGTCCAGCGGCCGCACGAGTTCGCCGATCAGGCCGGCCTCGTGGGCGGCGAACCTGATCTCGTTCCGAACGCCTTGGACGTCCCGCTCGCCGCTGCCGAAGACATTGGGCAGGATTCCCGACATCGTGGTCCGCAGTGCGCGCCGCCCCTCCTGCACGGTCTCCAGGAGGCTCTCCACCTCGCTGTCGGTCACCAGGTCGACGGGGACGTGCGTGTCCAGCAGATCGCGGGCGCTGGGGTACTGGCCGTTGTCCTTGCGGGAGTTCAGCCACTCGCAGAGCGCCTGGCCGCTGCCGCGCAGCGGCTGCAGCACGAAGAGGGAGGTCGCCGCCTCACCGAAGCCCTGCGGCAGCAGGCGCCAGTTGCCCGGCCGTCCGACGAGCATGCCGCCCGAGCACAGGGTCAGCGACGTCCCATCCTCCGGAGCGTCGGGGAGCTCGACGGCCGAGTCCGCCTCGTGGAGGTCCTGGGCGCGCAGGTGCTTGGGCCGGTCGGCGCCGTCCTCCTGTTCCCCGCTCTGCGGCGGGTTGACCCGGGTGGTCTCCAGCCGCGCGAGGTTGCGCAGCAGTTCGAAGTCGCCGTCGAGTTCCGGCCGGTAGAAGAGCGCGGGTGGAATCTCGCAGCCCACCCGTGTCCTGCTGTCGTCGATCCAGGCGTCCGGAGCGGTCGGGTGCACTTCGCGTCGGAGGTGGTCGCTCGGATCCACCTGCAGCGGCAGGTGGACGAACTCGCGCAGCTCGGAATCCGGCTCGTACGCCTCGCCGATCCGCTGCGGCTCTCCGTCGCCGTCGCGCACGCCGACGGCCTTGCGGACCGCTGCCTCGAAGACCTTCCCGCGCGGCCAGCTCACGCCGGCCGAGGCGACCGCCCCGCGCAGCGCCGTGACGGCCTCTTGGCCCCTCGTCCACGTCGAGCCGACCAGCGGACGCAGGGCGGCCACCAGGGCGGCGGGATCGCGGGTCTTCTGCATCATGCGCGATTCGGCGAGCCGAGTCAGGACCTCCTCGGACAGTTCGTACCGGAGCCGCAGCGGTCGTTCGATTGTGACCCGCTGGTACATCAGTTCGTCGGTGGAGACGATGCGGACCCGGTCGTCCGGCTGCTGGGCGGGGTCGGCGGACAGGGTGTCCAGGTAGAGCCCGGTGATCTCGGCGATCTGGTCCGACGTGATGTAGTTGCGCTTCGAGCCGATGGAGCGGCGCATCCGCTGGTACTGGTCCTGGGCGTTGAGCAGCAGCACCTGGCCCCTGCGCTGTGCCGGCTTGCGGTTGCTGAGGACCCACAGGTAGGTGCTGATGCCGGTGTTGTGGAAGAGGTGCTCGGGCAGCGCGACCACGGCCTCGAGCCAGTCGTTCTCCACGATCCACCGCCGGATGTCCGATTCGCCGGACCCCGCGGCCCCGGCGTACATCGGGGAGCCGTTGAAGAGGACCGCGATCCGGCTGCCGCCCTCGCCCGAGGCGCTCACCGGCTTCATCTTCGCCAGCATGTGCTGCAGGAAGAGCAGTGAGCCGTCGTTGATCCGAGGAAGACCGGCCCCGAAGCGGCCCGCGAAGCCGAGCTGCTCGTGCTCCGACCGGACCGCGTACACACTCTTCTTCCAGTCGACGCCGAACGGCGGATTGGCGAGAAGGTAGTCGAAGGCGGTTCCTTGGTGCCCATCCTCGGCGAAGACGTTCCCGAAGGCGATCGTCGAGGCCCGGCGGCCGCTGGTCAGCAGGGTGGAACGGGAGATCGCCCATGACTCCCGGTTGATCTCCTGACCGTACAACGTGATGTCTGCCCCGGGGTTCATCAGCGCGATGTACGAAGCCGCCTCAGTCAACAGGCCAGCCGTCCCGCAGGCCGGATCAAGGATGGTGCGGACGGCGTGCGGCGACGCCAGGAGGTCCGAGTCTGCGGAGATGAGGAAGCCGGCCATCAGGTGGGCGACATCCCGGGGGGTGTAGTGCTCCCCGCTCGACTCGTTGCTGCTCTCCGCGAACCGGCGCACGAGCTCCTCGAAGAGGTCCTTCATGTGGTCGTCGGTGATCATCTGCCCCAGGTCAATCGAGGCGAACTGCTTGACGACGGGGTAGAGGAGTCGTGCCTGGTGCAGGCGGGCGACGGTCCGCTCGAACTCGAAGCCGTCCAGCAATTCCCTGACGTTCCGGGAGTACCCGGCGACATGGCCCAGGAGCACCCGGTCGGCGTTCTCCGGATCGCTGAGCACGCTCTCCATGGAGAACCGGCTGAGGTTGTAGAAGGACCAACCCGAGGCCGCCGTCAGGCGCTGCTCCCGTTCCTGCTCGCCGTCGGTGCGCTCGGCCTCGTCGAGCACCGCCGGCCGGCTCGGTGCCAGCAGGCAGTCCAGCCGGCGCAGCACCGTGAACGGCAGGATCACCCGCCCGTACTCGGAAGGCTTGAAGTCGCCACGCAGTAGGTCGGCCACCGACCAGACGTGCTTGGACAGATGTCCGGTGCCGTCACTCATGCTGTCCCCCGCAGGCCGGTGCCTTTCATGGGACTGATCATCCCACGGCGTGCGGCCGGGCCCACGAGGAGTACGGGGCGCCGACATACTGGTGGCAGCACGCGGAGACCCGGGTGCTGCCACCGTCGTCGGCCGTCCCCGCCCGATCCCCGTGCTTGGCTGCCAGGAGACAGCCTGACTCAGATCACCCACGGCGACCAGGTCAGATGGCCGCCAGAAACTCGACTCTTTCGGATGTTCCAACCGGGGGTGAGGAGTTACAAGAAGACGATGTACAGCTCGTCCGCGGCTGCGGCCCGAGTGGAACGCAGCAGGCGCAGATGATCCGCGGTGAGCGGCTGGCGTCCGTGGACCGGGGTGTCGTCGAAGATCCCGGGCCGAATCGGGCTCGCCGAAGGTACGGGCACGGTGGGGGCTGGCCTGTCCTGGTGGGCTTGGCAGTCGAGGCCGTGGGAGCGGGACAGGAGCCGGTCGGCGATGAGCCGTGACACGCGCAGGGTGAGGGTGCGGCCCACCCAGTCGGCGTGGGCGAGGTGGGTGATCAGCACGCCGGTCGTCCAGTCGTCGAGGTCACGGAGGAAGCCGTGCTCGCGCCAGGGCGGCGCGGTGTCCTCCTTGACCTCGGGCAGGCGTACGGTCACCTGCTGCAGAGCGGTGCACTCCTCGGATGCGGCCGCTTCCCGGGCCTGGTTCTCCCAGGTGGCGACGACTTCGTCGACCGCGGCGCGGGTTGCGGCGGGGTAAAGCCCACCTCCAGCCGCACCCGCTCCCGACGCTGTTGCTCCTGGGCAGTGAACCCGCCCTCTGCAACCAGCGGCTTGGCCGGCCGGTCCGGCTCAGAAGTCCCTGAACACCCCGTCCTGGTCGACGGCACGGGCGAAATCGTCGAAGTCCATGTTCGCGATCGACAGGTTGTTCTCGATCCCCCAAAGCTCCGCGGCGACAACCCGGATGAAGCGCCCCGGCTCACCCCACAGGTCCACGACGACGACCGGCAGCTCGGCCGAGCCGAGCGCCACCGTGTCCGCCAGGACGAGCAGCGGGTGCCGATAGTCGCTCGGCAGCAGGTTTCTTACCTCGGCGCAGGTCGCACCCGCGAAGCGGGGATCGTCCACGAGCTCGACGTCGGGAAGGAACCCGTATTCGTTCGGGGTGGCCAGGACCTTGCGCAGACGCTCCCACGAAGCGGGGCCGGAGAAGTCGGTACGCACCACCAACGTGGCCGAACTGCTGGGAAGTTGAGTCACGGGACGACCGTACCGCGAAGGAACCGGACCACTCCCGATCGATTCCGCCCGCTGCCGGGCCGAAGGCCTGCGCCCGCGCCTCCGACTCCCGCCGGTCGGTCACAATGGGCCCGCACGGCGACCGAGCACCGCGGCAGTCCTGGAGGTAGGGATTCGTGACCCGCTACAGCGTCGACCCCGAGCGGCACGAGCTGCTCGCCACCTGGGGAACCGGTGAAGGCGACCTCGCCACTCGGGTGGCCTCCTTCCCGGCCGGGGCCGAGGCCTCCGTTCTCCTGCGCCTGGCCCGCGCGCTCAGCCACCTGTCCGACGCCGCCTGGCGCACCTACACCCACCCCGCCAGCGCCGCCGCCTCCCAGGAGTCCGGCTCCGAAGGCTGGCGCCGTGAGGAGGAGCGCAAGTCCTTCGACGAGGTCCCGGGCGCCATCGCCCGGCCCAACCTTCCCCAGGAGGGCATGCTCGACGTCTCCTACAGCCCGCTGGTCGAATCCGCCCACCGCGCCGGCCGCGCCCTGCACGGCCTGGACGACCGGAAGCTCACCGACGCCGTCCTCGCCGAGGCCGCCATCGAGCTCGCCGCCGTGGAGAACGCCGAGCTCGGCGACCTCACCGGCCGTGCCCGCCAGGCCGTCCTCCTCAGCCGCGAAGGCGCCTCCCCCGTGCAGGTCGCCGCCGCCGACCACCTCCTCGAACAGGACCCCTTCGGCCCCGCCGCACTGTTTTCCGAGATCGACCCCACCGCCGCGGCCGTCGCCGCCGCACACTGGCTCGCGGCCGCCGCCGAGGTCACCGGCCACTCCCCCATCACCGTGTTGCTCGAAGCCGACGACATCGAAGCCCTGCCCCACGAAACCCCAACCCTCGTCCTCGGCCTCATCGAAGCCGGCGTCTCGCCCTACGACGCCGTCACCGGCCTCGTACGCCACGCCCTCCACGTCGCCGACGGCCTCCTCCCCGACCCCGCAGGCCTGCGCGAACACCTCGAAGACCTCGACGACGACCTCGCCGACCACACCGGCCCGGACACCGACCCCGAGGACACCGGCCTGCGCCTGACCCCTCTCGACCCCAAACGCCCCGCCGTCGACCTCCTCGAAGACCTCCTCGCCGGCATCCACGGCTGCTGGCTCCTCCACGAGGAGTACGACGAACTGGACGACGAGGACACCAATGCCGACGAGGCGGAGGACGGGGACGACGAACCGGCCGAGCGGCACCAGGACCACAGCCGCGAACGCTTCGCCCACCTCGTCCGCGAAGCCGCAGCCGTCCACCGCGACCGGCTCACCTGACCGGCCGCCGAGACCGCCTGCCCGGACACACGACGCATCCCTCGACAATCACCCAGGGTGACAGCGGAGGGCTCTGGCCACCGCGCCTGTCGGCAGCTCCGCGTGACAGCCGTCGACCTGTCGGCAACGGCACGTCCGCCCCAGGCCGTCGACACCCGCCCTCGAACCCCGGCCGATATTACTCAGCGTGACCATCATGGCATGCATGCCTGACGTACAATCAGGTCCGGGAATTCCGCATCCCCGAAAAGCGGCCGCAATTCTGCCTCCTCCGAAACGGCCCGAGCGGCCCCGCGGGCGGGGAATGAGAGATCCATTCCCTGCCGATATCCGGAGGAATTCGATAAAATCAGAGCACCTCAGAATCACTCGCAGCCGGCCTCCGGCCGCACCGCAGTCGGCGTCGCACCCCGGACCCTCCCACACCCGAGAGCATCCGTCCGGTCGCCATCAGCGACGACACGTCCGGACGCCAGAGTTCCGGACATGATCCACAAGGCTGCGAGCCACCGAAGGGAGCCGTAGGCAATCTGAGCGCAGGTCAAGGGATCACACCAGGCCAGAGGCCCTGAAAGCCTCTGGTGGTCGCACGGTGGTCCCATCGGCAGCCGCAGTGCGCCCGCACGGGACGAAACTGGAAAGGCCAACCCGACCACGACCCTGCGTGAAGTGATCATCATGCGCTCCTCCGCCAAGCGCGGCCGCGTCTACCGCCGCTGCGGCTGCCGCGACCAGCACCGCAAACAGCTCGGCGCCCGCTGCCCCCTCCTCGCCGCCGACCCCCACCACGGCACCTGGACCTTCGCCGTCGACAGCCACACCGCCATCGACGGCAAGCGCCACACCATCCGCCGCGGCGGCTACCTCAAGAAGAAGGCCGCGAAAAAAGCCCTGCACCGCTACCTCGAAGGCGAACGCACCGGCATCCCCCGCGACCCCGACCAGAGCGTCGCCGACTACCTCGACGACTGGTTCCACGCCAAACAGGCCGAACTGAAGCCCACCACCGCCTCCCACTACCGCAGGTACGTGTACGACGACCTCATCCCCGCCTTCCGCACCATCCGCCTCGACGACTTCCGCCGGCCCCACATCCGCACCTTCGCCGACCACCAGCTCGCCCACGGCCGCGGAAGGGTCACCGTCCACCGCATGCTGTGCACGCTCTCCAGCGCGCTCGGGGACGCGGTCCGGGCCGGCCGCCTGCGCCGCAACGTCGGTCGGCCCCTGGTCCTCCGCCGGCCGCGCCGCGCCGACCGCATCGAGTGGACCGTCGACCACGCGGCCACGTTCCTGCGCTACGCCCACGGCGCCGACCCCCTGATCGCCGACCTCGCCGAACTGCTCATCGGCTCCGGCATCCGCAAGGGCGAGGCCCTGGCCCTCCACGAGGACGACGCCTACCTCGACAAGCGCTTCATGTACATCCGCTGGACTCTCTCGGCCATCGACAACACCGAACTCGTCTTCACCGAACCCAAGACCCGTTCCAGCCGCAACTGGGTCGCCCTGTCGGACCGCGCCACCGCAGCGATCGCCCACCGCCTCGCCCCCGACACCTTCCGCGGCCCCAACCCCGCTCCCGGACACGGCCTGGTCTTCCACCGCCACGGCCGCCCGCTCCACCCCTCCTACGTCCTGCGCCGATTCCACCGCCTCTGCCGCGAAGCCGGCGTCCCCGTCATCGGCGTCCACGACCTGCGCCACCTCGCCTGCGCCCTGGCCATGGACGAACACGTGCCGCTGCCCATCGTCTCCAAGACGCTGCGGCACTCCACCTTCTCCACCACCGTGGACGTCTACCACTACCTGACCATCCAGGCCGTCCGCGAAGCCGTCGACGCCATCAACCACTCCCTCGACCAGGCCGACCACAACGCCCTGCACGGCAACCACGCAGCCCGAATCCCCCGCAGCCCCCGCGCACCACGTCTGACCACCCAGCAGACACGGAAAACGACACAACGTCGCCAACCGGCGCCCCGGCCAACCCCCCGGGACCACACTGCGACCACCAGCCGACGAAACATCAAAAAGGCCGCTTCCACCTTTCGGTGAAAGCGGCCTACGACCTGCGAAAACGCTGGTCGGGACGACAGGATTTGAACCTGCGACCCCTTGACCCCCAGGGGTTCAACTATTGTCGGCAGCCGAGGCCTCGTGGCCTCGGCTTCGTTGTTGCTCAACCATCCTGAGGTGCAAGTGAGTTGGGACTTCTCAACGGAATCGCCGACGCAGCGAGCTGACAGTTGCTCAGTGTTTACTTCGTGCAGAAGTGTCCGTTTCGGACCATGGGCGCCCATAGGCGCTCATCGGGTGTGGTCCCAAAGTGGTCCCCAGGCCGAGCGCCCCGCCACAGCTACTGCGTGTGATCGAAACCTGTCGGCCCTTCAGCAAGCGGCGTCGTACCTGCCCGACCGCCCCTGCGTCGATGCCGTCAGCCGACCCGCGGGTCCCGGTCCTGCGGACGGATCATGGTCGCTTACCCACCGGTTGCGGACAGTGATCTTCCGGGCGGTGTGTCGTCTTGAGCGTGTCGTCGCCCTGTGGTTCTGACGTGCTTCGCGCACCGCCCCGCACGCTCTGCCGCCACGCCCGACGAGGCGGCGAACCTTGGTCTCGGGATCATCCGGTCCGAGAGAATGGGGAAGCTCATGGGACAGCGTGCACGGCGTGGTCGGGTCTACCGGCGGTGTGGTTGTACGGGCGGGCACGGGAAGCAGTTGGGTCCGTGGTGTGTGCGGCTGCTGGAGGAGGCGGGTCACGGGTCGTGGACGTACTGCGTCGACCTCACTCCGGAGGAGGGCAGGCGTCGTACGCGTCGGCGGGGCGGGTTCGCCAGCCGCGCTGAGGCGGCCCGGGAGATGAGGGCGGTGCTCGACGGTGAGCTGCGCGGGGTATACGAGAACCGCCGTACCACCGTCGCGAGCTACCTGCGCGAATGGCTCGCCACGAGAAAGCCGCACCTCGCACCGAACACCTACGCCGGCTACGCCGCGTGCGTCGAGCGCGACCTCGTCCCCGCCTTCGGCCACCTCCGGCTCCTCGACCTGCGCCCGGAACACATCGACGACTGGGTCACCACCCAGCTGGAGGCCCAGCGCGGGCGCGTCACCGTCTACCGGGCCGCGTCCACCCTGCGCAACGCACTCAACGCCGCCGTCCGCTCGTGGCGCCTGCGCTACAACCCGGCCAAGCACTCCGTGCCGCCCAAGCCCCGCGCCGCCGAGCGCACCTGCTGGACCCCCGAGCAGGCAGCCACCTTCCTGCAGCACAGTGCGGAGCAGTACGCGGACCAGCTGACCGACCTGTTCGAGGTCATGCTCGGCACCGGCATGCGCCGCGGTGAGGTTCTCGCCCTGCACTGGTCCGACGTCCACCTCATGGACCGCAAGCTGTTCGTCCGCTGGACCCTCGCCGCGATCGACAACGGGAAGATCCACCTCCGCGAGCCCAAGACCGAGGCCGGCCGCGCCTGGATCAGCCTCTCCCCCAGGGTCATGACCGCCCTCCACCACCAGGCCGCCATCCAGATGGCCGGCGACCCGGAGGGCCGGCTCGAGGGCCTGGTCTTCGGCCGCCCGGGCGGAACCCCGCTACGGCCCCAGTGGGTCCTCGACCAGCTCCGCAAGCGCACCGCCGAGCTCGACCTGCCCAGGATCGGCCTGCACGACCTTCGCCACACCGCGGCCAGCATCATGATCGCCGAGAACATCCCCGTCGCCGTCATCTCCAAGACCCTGCGGCACTCCACCATCGCCACCACGATCAACCTCTACGGCCACCTCCTCAAGGACTCCGCCGACCAGGCCGTGCTCGCCCTGGCCCAGGCCCTCGACCGGGCCGCCGCCGGACGGAGTCCGGTCCCCGGGCCTGGTGAGGTCCTCCGGCGGGCGGCGTAGCCGCGCGTCGGAGGGCTTCCGTACTGCGGCTTGGGCGGGGTGAGGCGTCTCTGGCTGTGCGGCCGGTCAGGGACGCCCGAGCGTGGCGTCGGCAGCTGGGGCCTCGTGCTCCTCGGAGTCCGGGCGGAGCATGTCGAGGAGGTCGTGAGCTGCCCAGTCCGGGAGGGTTGCGGGGGCGGCGCGCGGCCTGAGCTGACCCTTTCTGCAGGGTGCGCAGTCGCGAGCGCCGGTCGTAGGCGCGGGCGGGCTCGCTTCTACGCCTGCCCCTCACCCGCTGACGAAGCGCACCCGGTCGGCAACCTCTGGCCGCAGTCTGTCCGGCGCCGCTAGTCGACGTCGGCGGCGCACCGAAGCATCCGGACAGGGCCGCGCCGAGCGGGGCGGCGGCGACGGAGGCCAGGCTCATCGGCAGGGTGCGCACGCCGACTGCCTCGGGGCGGGCGGTGAGCAGGCTGCGGGCCGCGACCTCGGACAGCATCCCGACGAACCGAGGACCATGCCCAGCTTGAGGCCTTGCCGTCCTGAGAAGTCCTACTGCGTCCACCAGCACCCAAATCGGCTGTTCCCAAAACAGCGTCAAGGCCCAGCATCGGATTCGGCCACACGGAGTAACAGCCCTCTGCCGGCCCGGCTCGATGCTTCGACCCCACGATTCGGGTGGATGCTTCGCCATCTGGCTCTTGGTGCCTGCCTGCGTGGGCACCTTCGCTCATCATGACGCTTCTGTCGGTGAAGGTTCATCGTCCGATTCGATCAGGGCCAGAAGGCTCTGCGTCGCCCAGTCGGGAAGGGCCAGTGCGGTGGTCCGGGGCAAACGGGCCTTTTGCTGGAGGAGCCGTTTGTGGAAGATGGCACGTGTCAGCCAAGCGAAGGTGTCATCGTCTAACAGGTCGGGGTGGCCGCCGGCGGCGTCAGCGAATTGTTCCGGGTCTGTGAAGACCTCGAGGACCGAGGCGGGGAGGGTGTCGGCATCCGCGGCACGGGCGATAGCGCTGCGGGTCACGGTTTCGAACCAGCCTGAGCCCCACCACTCGCCAACGGACTCGGTGTGGGAACCATGCATGGAGAGCAGGCGCATGGTGGCCTCCGCGCCGAGATCCTCGTCGACCTGTTGCCAAAGGTCGATCTCACGGTGGATGGATGCAAGGATCGGCCCCCAGCCTTCTTCGAAGGTGTCCCGCAGGGCCTGGCCGTCCGCGAGTCGGCGGGCGGGGGCTGTGAGGGCGAGACGCACAGCGTGCCAGTCGATGGCCTCGAGGTGGACGTGGGGCAGGACGGCCCGGGTGGCGGCGATGTTGGCCCGGGCCATCGCGATGTCGTCGATCTTGAAGTGCCAGTCCTCGACGTCGCTCTCGCGCCGCCAGCACCATTCGGCGATCCCTCGCGCTGCCGCTGACGGCACCGAGTCGGGGGAGATCACCGGGTAGGCACGCAGCCCGCTTCCGATGCGCCAGTAGAAGTCCTCGCCGAACGCCCTGAGTACCTGCAGGCTGTCGTGCTCGCGGCGGTGCCGACGGATCGCGGGGCTGATGTGCTCTTTCCAGAACAGGGTGCTCAGGGTCCCGCGGAGCGATGTCTCGTCGCCGGGCAGATAGATGCGCGTCACGTCGAGCAGCCCGGCGGCGGCGAAAGCCCGGCGTGCGGCCTCCGCCCTGTCCACCTGGGTGGATTGCGGGCTCAGGTCGATGATGAGCGGCTCGTCGAGCGCGAACAGCGGAGGAAGGTACCCGTCCCAGTCCCAGCCGTCGGTGGGGTCGTCGATGACGAGGCGGCCGGTGGCCGGAGACCAGCTGATGAAGAGGTGGAAGTTGGAGCGGCTCAGCTCGACCGTTGCCGCCGCGTCGGCGCCAGAATCGTCCTCGTCCTCTTCGTCCTCGTACCACTGATCTGCCTGGGTCCAACCAGCCTGCCGCAGGGGGGCCATGAGCCGCTCGAGCAGCTGCGGCCCGAGGGCGTGCGGTGACAGGGGGCTGTCCGGCGTGCTGTCCATGGGAGACCTCGTCAGGCGGGTCGAGGGAAGGTTCAGGGCTGGCCGGCTTGGGCGGATCGGGCCCGGAACAGCAGCTTGCGGACGATCTGGTGCCACTGGCGGGAGTCCTCGCTGTAGGAGCGGTCGTCAGCGTCGGTCAGCTGCCGCGGTACGCGGTGAGCGGTTCGCCGTGGACGGCCTCGGAGGTGAAGCCGTCCGGGCCGACCGGGCGGTCGCCGAGTACGGTCACCCGGTAGAGGGTGCGGCGGTGGTCGGTGCGGTCCAGGTCGGCGGGTTGCAGGTGGGCGACGGCGCGGTTGTCCCAGATGGCGACGTCGCCGGGGGCCCACTGCCAGCGCACGCTGTACTCTGGGCGGCCGATGTGCCCGTGGAAGAGCTCCAGCAGGTGGCGGCTCTCCCAGGGCAGCAGCCCGCGCAGGTGGGTGACGGACGCGGGTGGTGCGAACAGGGCGCGTTCGCCGGTCTCGGGGTGGACGCGCACCACCGGGTGGACGGAGAGCAGGGTGTCCTCGGTGAGCCGGCGCAGGACTTCGACGTCCTCCTTGTCGGACAGCAGCAGGCGGTTCGCGGCGTAGAGGGTGTGTTCGGCGCGCAGTCCGTCGGCGAGCACGCGCAGCGGTTCGGAGAGGCCCTGGTAGGCGGCGACCAGGTTGGTCCACTGGGTGTCGCCGCCGTACGGGGGGACGGTCTCGGCCCGTAGGACCGAGATGGCGGGCGGGTTGACGGCGGCGGCCAGGTCGACGTGCCAGCCGGAGTACGGCTCCAGGGCCTTGGGCCTCAGTCGCTCCTCGAACCGCTGGCCGTGCCGGGTGTCCTCCACGTCCGGATCGACGGTGAGGACCTCGGGGTACCCGTCCGGGTGGACGCCGTGCTTGCGGCCGGGACGCCGGGTCAGCTCGCCGAGGCGCCGCCCGAAGGCGATGTGCTCGGGGTGGCCGAGCCGCTGGCCGCGCAGGAAGACCACCTTGTGGCGCAGCAGGGCGGCGCGGACGGCGTCGATCGTCGGGTCGGGCAGGGCTTCGGCGAGGTCGACCCCGTCGATCATGGCGCCGATGTGGCCCGCGAGCTGTCGGACGTCGATCCCCGCGCCCGTTGCTTCCGTCATGAGGTCCTTTCCCTCCGGTCGGTCGGCCTGGCCGGTCAGGCCCACTGCAGGACGGTCCGCTCGTCGAGCAGGCCGGTCGACCAGAGCGCCACGGTGCGGCGCACGTCCGGTCGTCCGCTGGGCGCGACGGCGTGGACGTTGCCGCCGTCGAACACGTAGACGTCTCCGGGGCGGATCTCCAGGGTGATCCGTTCCACCCCTTCCAGGGCCTCCAGCGGGTAGCCGTAGCTCCCGGGCGGCAGCCCCAGGGCCCTGCGGTCCTCGGGGCCGGGCGCGGCGTTCCAGTAGACGAGCTCGCCGCCCGGGCCGTTCTCCAGGCAGGTGAGGGCGTTGCAGACTGGTCGGACCCGGATGACTTCGAAGCCGGCCAGGTGCGGCTTCATCCAGCCGTACGGGGCGTCGTCGTGCGGCAGCAGGCCGAAGGTCTCGCTGTTGGCACGCGACCGCAGCTTGAAGACGGCGGCCTGTCGGCCCTCGTGTTCCGCCGGCCGCAGCTCGACGCCGAGCCCGGCCAGGTGCGCGCGGCAGTCCTCCAGCAGATCGGGCAGGGTCGGGCCCGGCCCCTCCCAGATCGCGTCGAGGCCGGGGCGGGCGCGTTCGGACGCGTCCAGGTAGGCGTCGAGGCTCCCGGAGGAGACGAGGATCGGGCCGGCGACGCGGTCGGTGCTGCGGACGGCCTGCGGGGGACTGACGGTCAGGGGACTGGCCCAGAAACGGCGGCAGGTGCGCTCGCAGACGTCGGGTGCCAGCGCGCCGCGGAAGATGGTGCCGGCGACGCGGCCGGACAGGACGTCCCACCAGGCGTCCCAGTCCACGCCGTCCCGTTCCAGGAAGCGGAAGTACGCGACCCCGACGCCGGCGTCCCGCCAGCGTCGGGGTCGCGCCCGGGTCGGCCATGGCCGCGATTCTCCCTCGTTCGGGGTCGGGGGGTGTCAGTAGGCGATGCTGAGCACGGTCTGCGGCGATCCGTGCACCTTGTGGGCACGCTCCTGCATGACCATCACTCCGGCCAGGCCCTCCGGGGTGTAGAACCCGCTGAGCTTGGTGTAGGCGTCGAAGCCCACCTGCTCGCCGTCCCGGGTGACGCCCGTGGCCGGTTCCGGCAGCAGGCGGGCGTCCTGCGCGACCCAGAGGTGACCGGCCGCCGTGTCGACCAGGGCCCGGTCGAAGAGGGCACGCAGCGCCGCGCCGGAGAAGCTGCCCGTGTGGTAGACGGCGCGGCTGCCCCAGTTCAGGGTGGGGTGATGGCTGCCGAACTTGAGGTAGTAGCGGCGCTTGCCCTGTCCGAGCGCGCAGTACTCGTCCAGGCCGATCCAGCTGCCGTCGGGCAGGTGGAAGCCGTCGGGGGTGACGATCTCGGTGTGCGGGAAGAGCCCGCGCACCCGGTCCGGGTAGTACTGCCGGGTCTTCTCCCAGAACGGCCAGGCCATGGTCACCTTGGCGTCGTAGAGCGGGGTCGGCGGGTGGTCGAAGAAGAGTTCGCCGCGCTCGCAGGCCTCCATCCACTGGTCGAAGAAGCCGTTGTAGCGCAGGTCGTAGAACTCGTGGGCGCGCACGAGCCCGCAGTCCTTCCAGTGCACCCGGTCGAAGCCGAAGTGCCGGATGCCCCGCTCGCGCAGTCGCTGCACGGTGTACTGGACGCCGTGCGGCCGGGAGGCGTTGCCGGTGAGGTGGTGGACGACGAGGTCGTCGCCGAAGCGGGCCCGGAGCGAGTCGGCGAGGTTGTCGATCGGCGCCCCGAGGTGTCGTGAGGGGCCGCCGAAGTCGTCCGGGAAGGCCTGGTAGAGCGCGTGCACCTGGTCGGCGATCTCCCAGCCGGACGCCGGGCACTGCACCTCGGCGATCTGGCCGGGGGCCGGCTCGTCGGTGCGGAAGTACCGGGGCAGTTCCAGGTGCCGTTCAGTCAGGTTCTTGTGGTAGGTGTGGTCGCGTTCCGGGGGCTGGCGGGCGAGCAGGGTGTCCGCGACGGCCGGGTCGATCTCGCCGCGCACGCTGGCCAGGAAGACGTCCCGGGTGATCCGCAGGTACTCGCGGATCAGGGCGTTGCGATCGATGAAACCCTCGAAGGTCCCGGTGTCCATCGGGTAGGGGCGGGTGGAGATCAGGTTGGTGAAGCCGACACTCGTCCGGGTCCTTCGTTCGATGTCGTCGTCGATGAAGCGGTACCAGCGGTTCGCGTTCTGCTCCGCCATGCGGGCTCCCTAGCGGTGGACGGCTGGGTCACTCGGTCGGTTCGGCGGCCAGGGTGGCGAGGTCGAACCCGTAGAGCCGGGCGCAGTTCTCGGAGGTCACCTGTTGCCGCGCCTGCGGGCCGGCGTCCCGCAGCCCGAGGTCCAGGACCTGCCGGGAGTTCGGCCAACTTCCCTCGTAGTGCGGGTAGTCACTGCCCCAGAGGAAGTTCCCCGAGCCGAGCAGCCGCATGGTGAGCACGCCCACCTCGTCCTCGGTGAAGGTGGCGTGCACCTGGCGGCGGAAGTAGGCGCTGGGCGCCATGGTGAGGTCGGTGCGCAGGGCCGGGCCGAGCTTGTCGTAGATGCGATCGGCGTGCAGCAAATGGTAGGCGATCCAGCCGATGTCGTTCTCGGCCAGGACGACCTGGAGGTCCGGGAAGCGCTGGAGGACCCCGGAGAAGATCAGGTCGGTGAGGGTGTGCTGGAGTTCCTCCGGGTAGCCCATGTTGCGCCGGATGCGGCCGAGCGGGCTGTCGTAGTCGAAGAGCTTCGGGCTGTCCCGGTAGCCGGTGAGGCAGTGCATCGACACCGGCATGCCCAGGGCCTGGGCCTCCCGCCAGAACGGGTCGTTGATCTCCCCGCCGAAGTCCCGCTCGGTGGGGGTGGAGGCCCAGATCGCGGCGCCCCGCAGGCCCAGCTCGCGGCAACGGCGCAGCTCCCGTACGGCCTCCTCGGTGTCCCACAGTGAGATCAGCCCGAGGCCGACCAGTCGCTCCGGGGTGTGGCGCACGTACTCGGCGAGCCAGTCGTTGTAGGCGCGGAAGCAGGCACGCTGGAACTCTCCGTCGGAGAGCCAGAACAGGTGCAGGCCGAGGCTGGGGTAGAGCACCTCGCCGGCCACTCCGTCCAGGGCCATGTCCTTCAGCCGCGCGGCCGGATCGCTGCCGCCCGGCCGGGCCGCCTCGACCACCGTCTCGGCGTCGGTGACGAACCCCTCGGCGGTGGCGTCGGTGGCGTAGAGGCTGTTGACGAGGGCGGGGGGCAGGTCGTCGCAGGTGAAGTACCAGCCGCGCCGCTCGGCGTCCCAGGAGACCCGGGGCGCGCGGTCGCGGTACTTGCGTTCCAGTCCTTCGGTCCACAGGCGCACGGGTTCGACGACGTGCGAGTCGGCCGAGAGCACGGGAAAGGTCAAGGATTCACTCCTCACGGGAGGGAGGGGGCCGTCGCGGCGGGTCCGGTCGGTACGGTGCGGTGCGGTGCGGGCGACGGCGAGGCGGTGGCACGCGGAAGCTCGTGGGTCCGCCGCAGGGCCGGAGCGGCAGGAGCGTGGAATCCATTGTTGTCCGGTGCATGCTCCGGTCAAGGGGTTGCACCGCAGAGAGTGAGGATCCGGACACCTTGCGCTGATCCGTATGGTGGTGAAGAGGACTGACGATGTGTCACCATCCCCAGCATGGCAGACCCCATCCCAGTGGTACCGGGGCGACACGGCGTGGACCTGCTGCTGCTGAGCGCCTCGAACTACCCGGCACTGCCCATCTATCCCTACGCGTTCGTCCAGGTTTCGGCGATCGCCGAACGGCACGGCCTGACCACCGCCCGGTTCGACCTGCTGCGCACCCCCAAGCCCGAGTGGCGCTCGGTGCTGGCCGCGGTGCTGGAGCGTACCGACCCCCGCCTCATCGGCATCCACCTGCGGCAACTGGACTCGATCTTCATCTGGAACTACGCCGACGCCGACCTCCCCGGCGCCCCACCGGTACGCCGCAACAGCTACTGGCCGATGCACGAGACCGAGGAACTCATCGGCATCCTGCGGGACCTGACCGACACCCCGGTCATGCTCGGCGGCTTCGGCTTCACCACCAGGCCGCACGCCCTGCTGGAGCGGCTGCGGCCGGACTACGGGGTGGTCGGCGAACCGGACGAGATCATGGGCCGCCTGGACGACATCCTGGCCGGGCACGACCTGCGCGGCATCGCCAACCTGGCCCACCGCCACGGCGACCGCTACACCGTCAACGAGCGGGTCTTCCTGCCCCCCACGGACCACCCCGAGTACACCGAGGAGATCCTGCGCGACCTCCTGGACTTCTACGGCCCCGAACGCGTCCTCGGCCCCGAGCCCGAGGTCCACGTGCCGGTGGAGGTGCAGCGCGGCTGCCCGTACCGCTGCTACTTCTGCACCGAGCCGATGGTCAAGGGCCGGCGGCACCGGGTGCGGGACCTGGACGCCGTGCTCACCGACATCCGCTTCCTGGCCGATCGCGGTGTCACCCGGATCTGGATGGTCTGCTCCGAGGTCAACATCGGCCGCAACGACCTGCTGTTCGAGCTGGCGGCGCGCATGCGCCGGCTCAACCGCGACCGGCCCCGGCCGGTGCAGTGGACCTGCTACCTGCTGCCCAACCCGGCGCTCGAACGCGCCGAGATCCGGATGCTGCTGGAATCGCACTTCGAACCCAGCTGGAACCAGTTCGGCTCGTACGACGACGCGAACCTCAAACGTACCCGCGTGCCGTACCGGGCCCGCCACGCCGTGCAGGCACAGGTCGACTGGCTGGAGGAGGAGGAGGCGTTCCGCCTGGCACGCGGCCTGCCGGTGCCGCCGCGGAGGCTGGACATGTTCCTCGGGAACTCCTACGCCACCCCCGAGACCGTCTCGACCACGCTGCGCGCGGTCAGCGACCTGCGACTGGCCGAGCGCTTCGAGGACTCCCTGATCACCCGTGCCACCCGGGTCTTCGACCTCGGCGATGGGATCACCGGAGAACCGGGCGACGCGGCCTACTCGGTCGGCCCCCGGGGCCGGCTGGAAACCGTGGACCTGCTGTATCCGACCTTCAGCTACCCGCCCGCCCTGGTCGCGGCGCTCGGCGGCGCCCGGGCGGTGGACGAGTTCTTCGCCCACGTCGAGGCGACCTACCTCTCCCGCGCCCACCGTGCCCGCCTCGACTGGCAGGGGTTCCTCGCCCGGAACGCCGGGGCGGGTGAACTGGCAGCCTGGTGCGGCCGCCTGGGGAGCGGCGGTGAGGGCGACAGCGCGGAGCTGCGCACCGTCCGGGCGGCCCTCGCGTCGGACGGCGGCGTGGCTCTCGTCGGGCGGTTGCTGGATCCGGCGGACGGGTCGGAGTCCGAGGGCCCGCTCGCCCGGACCCTGGTGGAGCTGGCGGTGGGGACCGAACTGCCCGCTGTCCGTTCGGCGTTCGCGGGGATCGGCCTGCCCCGGTACTGGGACGACCGGACCGGGCGCACCGCCTACGAGGTGTGCGCGGAGCTGGCCGCCCGGTTCGGCTCCGTCGAGGAGGTCCTCGCGGCGGTGCGTACGGCGGTGGAACCCGGCGACCCGTCGGTGCCGCTGCTGGCCGTGCGGTACTGCCTGTACGACAACAACGTCGTGCTGCGCCCGGACTACTCCCGGGTGCTGTTCGCCTCCTGAACGGGTGCGGGGGGGGGCTGCCCCCCCCCCCCCCCCCCCCCCCCCCCGAAACCCCAAAAGCCCCGACCCACCCCCCCCCCCCCCCAGCTGCCTCCGCCCCATCACGGA
>NZ_JBHVWW010000018.1:0-51396 GCF_042882025.1 Kitasatospora sp. NPDC058243 | reverse complement strand
AGGAGAAGAGTTGTGGTTGGTTGTGTGGGTTTGTGTTGGGGTTTTTTGGTCTTTGGGGGGGGGTGTCGCTCCCCCCCCCCCCCCCGCACCCGGACTCAGCTCCCGGGAACCGACAGGTACCGGCCCGGACCGCCCTCGCGCACGGTGTCCAGCGTGACGCAGTGGAACGACCCGCCGAAGCTGTAGACGTGCCGGAAGTCCACCTCGACGCAGCGGAACCCCCAGGCCGTCAACGCCTCAATGAGTGGCCGCTCCTGGCGTTCCACCACCACGGTCTCCGGATCCAGGGACAGCACGTTCATGCTCACCCACGGGCTGCAGAAGTACATCGGCCAGTCCGCGGGCAGGGCCGGCGGAGGGGCGGGCAGGATCTCCCAGCCGTCGAACAGCTCGGAGTGCACGTACCGCCCGGGGTGGACCAGTAGCTTGCCGGGGGCGAGCGCGGCGATGGTGGCGTCGATGTGCATGGCGTGGGCGTCGTCGGTCTCCACGGTGTGGACGGCGAACTCCGGGCCGAGCGCGCTGCGCATCCAGTCGATGCCGAACTCGTTGGTGACGTGGCTGCGTTGCACGATCAGGTCCCGGCCGAAGCGCAGGAAGTCGGCGGCGTCGAAGACCGGCTCGAACTCGGTCACGGCCCAGCGCCCCGGGTCGTGCGCGCCGCGGTACAGCTCGTCGGTCAGCTGCGGGCGCGGCGCCGGCAGCCACCGGGCACCGCGACGGAAGTACGACTTGATCAGCGGGCGGAAGGCGTCGGCCTCGTGGTACCGGCAGCGCCAGGCCATCGGCGCCTCGACGATCGCGTCGCCCACCACGATCAGCGAGTCCCTGGGCATCGCCGCGTAGAGCCCGCCGTCCGACTCCCACTCCGGAGTGCGGAAGGGGCGGTGGTGCCGGGCGGCGTCCGGCCGCCGCACCCGGATGCCCTCGGCCGTCAACACCTCGGCCAGGTTGTCGAGTTCGGCCTCCGCGGCCTTGAGGTGGCGCTCCGGCAGCGGCGAGCCGCCGTGCTCCCGGAAGACCGGCCAGGCGGACTCCGGCATGGTGTGTTCCAGCGAATCGTGCCAGGTGGGGAACACCGCGCCCAGCAGGCTCCCCACCACCACCTCCCGCAGGGGGTCCCACTCGGTGTACGAGTTGACCGCCGGTCCCGCCGCGCCGCTCCGGTCCCCGAACGGCCGTGATTCGTCGCTCGTCATGTTCCCCGTTCCTCAGCCCGACCGGGGTTCGGCGCCCCCGGTACGTCGTTGCCGCGGCCGGCCCCCCGCCACGGTTCGCCTGTCGGCCGGCTGGCCAGCCCGCCCGCCGTCTCCCCACCGTCGATCACGAAGGACTGCCCGGTCACGAACGCCGCCTCCGGGGACGCCAGGTAGGCCACCAGGGCGGCGATCTCCTCCGGCAGGCCGAGCCTTCCCAGCGGCAACAGGCCTTCCTGGTCGGCGAGCTGCTCATCGGTGTACTCGGCCCGCTGCATCGGGGTGAGGACGTAGCCCGGACAGACGGCGTTCACCCGGATGCGTGGGGCCAGCTCCAGGGCCATCGTCCGGGTCAGCTCGATCAGCCCGGCCTTGCTGACGTTGTACGCGGCGTAGTCGGGCATGCCGACCAGTCCGCTGACCGAGGCGGTGTTGACGATCGTCCCGCCCCCGCCGGCAACCATCCGACGGGCCGTCTCGCGGGCCACCAGGAAGGCCCCGGTGAGGTTCACCCGCAGCGTCCGCTCCCAGTCCTCCAGCGAGGTGTCGAGGAACGGGCTCCGGATGCTGATGCCGGCGTTGTTGCACACCACGTCCACGCCGCCCCAGGCGTCGTCGGCCTCGGCGAGCGCCTCGCACAGCTCGGCCTCGTCCCCGACGTCGGCGGCCAGCAGCAGTTCGACCCGGGGCGAGTCCTTCGCGAAGGATTCCAGCGCCTCGCGGTCGCGGTCCAGGACGGCCACGCGGTGGCCGTCCGCCAGGAACCGGCGGGCGATGGCCGCACCGATCCCCGAGGCGCCGCCGGTGACCAGGACGCGCCGCCGCGGCGGACTGTCCGAACTCACTGACTCTGTAGGCATGTCGGCCATGCGATCCCTTCTACTGGGCGCCGGAGCTCGGGTCGTTGCCGCGGGAGAAGTCGCCGGTGCGCAGCGCGTCGTAGAGACGCCGACCGGTGGACGCGGGGCTGAAGAAGAACCGCGTCGATTCCTGGCGCCGCAGCAGCCCGTGGACCACGAAGTCGCGGGCGGTGGCGCCCCAGTACGCGGGCCCGAGCAACCCGAGCAGGCGCAGATAGTCCGGCAGTCCCAGCGGCTCGCCGAACCAGTGGTTGACCGAGACGGACGGCGTGTGGGCCCGGATGTCGTGCCACCAGCCACGCGGGATGTAGAGCAGGTCGCCCGGCCGCATCCGCGCATGGTGCAGGACGGCGTTCCGAAGCCGGGGGAACCGGGACAGGTCGGGGTCTGCCAGGTCGATCCGGCTGTTCACCAGATTGCCGGGGAACGGATAGACGGCCCTGCTGTCCTGCCAGGACACCAGGATGACGCTCTTCTCGCCCCAGACCTGGCAGAAGAAGTTGTCCTTGAGGTCGGAGTGCAGCATGGAGCGCGTCCCGGCGGAGCCGATCCACACCCGGGTGTCGGTGCCGTGGCCGTCGGGCGGTAGGAGGGAGGCGAAGTCGCAGTCGGCGGGATCGAAGATCTCGTGGGCACGCTGGTAGGCGAGGTAGCAGGGAGCGGCGGGTCCGGCGGTGGTCATCCGGTCGAGGAACTCGCCGAAGGGCAGCTCCCGTTCGTACCGTCGTTGGTCCTGGGGGAAGAGCACGCCGGTGGCGGGGAGGTCCATCAGGGCCGTCACCCGGCGCTCGGGGTTCCGCTTCGTGAGCTCCGCCGGGTTCCAGGCCGTGCCGGCAGGCCAGTCATCCATCAGACCGGAACAGACCAGCGGACCGGAACGGGCGGCGACGCTCCGGCGGAGGGCGCCCACATCAGCCACACGCGCGCGTTCGACGGGCCGGACCGTGAGCCCGGCCGCCCGAAGGATCGGTGCCACCTCACCCGCCATCCCGGACGGGACGCCGGTCGGCTCGTGCCCAGCCGATGACTGTCCCGCGCCGGACCGTTCGATTGGGGTCATGACACCCCAGGGTCTGGGAGATCGAGAGTTGTGCATAGACCCGTTCACGCCGAGATTGCTGTCGGGTGTCCGGCTTTCGGCCACCCTTGACGCCACCCGCCCCACGGAACGGTGTTGGTACGATCATTGCTACAACAGCTCCAGGATCTCGCTCATCTCCTGGGCGGTGGGAATCCACTGCCCCGCTGCCGCATTGGCCCGCACCTGGTCCGGATTCGTGGCCCCTGCTATCACCGAAGTGCAACCCGGGAACGCGGCGAGGCAACCGATCGCGATCTCCAGGAGACTGCGACCGTTCTTCGCGCCCCAGGCGGTCAGCGCCTCCACGGTGTCGAGCCGTGCCTCCGTCACCTGGTACGCGCTCTCCTTGATGCGGGTTCCCTCCGGGAGGGCCCTGCCGCGCCGTACCTTGCCCGTCAACAGTCCGTTCGCCAGCGGGAAATAGGGCAGTACCCCGAGGCCGAAACGGCGTGCGGCCGGGAGGACCTCGTTCTCGACATCCCGGTTGAGCAGTGACCAGTGGTTCTGGGCGGATACGAAGGGCTCGAATCCCTGGGAACGGGCCGTACACGCGGCCTCGGCGATCTGCCAGCCGGCGAAATTGGAGCTCCCGACATAGCGGACCTTCCCTTCCCGGACCAGCTCGGTCAGGGCGGCGAGGGTCTCCTCCACCGGAGTGTGCGGGTCGGGTGTGTGGATCTGATAGAGATCGATGTAGTCCGTACGGAGACGCCTGAGGGACGCTTCGACGGCGCGGCGGATGTACGCACGCCCACCCTTGGCGCCGGCTGCGGGGCCGTACGCCATCGCCAGTTTCTGATGGCCGAACTTTGTTGCCAGGACGACGTTCTCGCGCTGTCCCCGGAGGCATTCGCCGAGCACGGACTCGGAGTCCCCGTAGACGTCGGCCGTGTCGAACAGCGTCACCCCGGCGTCCAGCGCCGCGGTGACCATCGGGCGGCCGCGGTCCAGCCCCACGGACCTTCCCAACTCGTTGCATCCCAGGCCGACTGCGGAGACCCGCGTACACCGAGGCCGCCGCCGCGCGCGCGGTCACCCGGGCGGTCCTGCCCGGGGGCGAGTCCTGCTGGCTGGCCACCGGTCACGCCGAGGTCCGCACCATCCTGTCCGACCGCCGCTTCAGCGCGGACGCACGTTACCCGGCCTTCCCGATGCGGGTCCCGGGCCGCCGGGAGCTCATTGCCACCGACCCCAGCTTCCTGCGACTGGACGACCCGGAGACGCCCGGCTGCGCCGGGCGTGCTCCGGGGACTTCCTGGTCAAGCGGGTGGCGGCGATGCGGCCGGACATCCAGCGGATCGTGGACGAGGCGCTGGACCGTATGACCGAGGGCCGGGCGGAGGCCGACCTGGTCGCAGACTTCGCGCTGCCGGTACCCTCGCTGGTCATCTGCCGGCTTCTCGGCGTGCCGTACGACGACAGGGACCACTTCCAGAACCTGAGCCGGACGCTGCTCAACACTCTGGAGGAACTCACCGCAGCCCAGGAAGAGATCTTGGAGTACATGCGCGGCCTGGCAGCGCGCAAGCTGGAGCAGCCGGAGGACGACATCCTCAGCCGGCTCGCCGCGCGCGACAACCTGACCCTGGACGACGTGGCCAACACCGGGGCCCTGCTGCTGGTTGCCGGGCACGAGTCGACTGCGAACATGATCTCGCTCTCGACTGCCCTGCTGCTGGATCAGCCTGAGCAGGCCGCCAGGCTAGCCGACCCGGCCGCGGTGCCTGGCGCGGTGGAGGAGCTGCTGCGTCTCCTGACGATCGTGCACACCGGGCTTCCCCGAGTGGCGTTGGAGGATGTGGAGCTGGGCGATACGACGATCAGGGCCGGGGAGGCCGTAATGGCGCTGCTCTCCACCGCCAACCGGGACAAGGCGTGTTCGGCGGCGCCGGCTCCCGCTCTGTCGACGAGCTAGACCTGGACCGGGAGGCCCGAAGGCACATGGCCTTCAGCTTCGGCGTGCACCAGTGCCTCGGCCAGCCGCCGGCCCGCGCCGAGCTGCAGATCATCCTGGCCACCCTGTTCAGGCGACTGCCCGGGCTACGACTGGCGATCCCCCGCAGCGAACTGGCGTTCTGTACGGAGTCGTTCATCTACGGCATGCGATCACTGCCCGTCACCTGGTGACTCACCCAGTCCGGATTCGAGCCCTGGCGCGCACAGCACCGCTCACCCGGCGGGCCCCGGCATGAGGGCGAAGGCAGGCTGGAAGGACGAAGGGGCCCCGGCCTGTTCGGTGACGCGGGCGTCGCCCCTTGTGGCCTGTCAGAGCCGCGTGGGCCTGGTGCAGCGACTCCGCCGAACGGTCGACCCCAATGAGGCAGTCCTGCGGTGCTTCTCGGCTGACAGCCCGAAGCGCCGGCCCCGTAACACACCCGAGATCAACAACCTGGTCGAATTCCTGCGGGCCGGCCAGCTCCTCAAGACGCGCATGGAGACCCGCCGCAACGGCGTACAGGTGATCCTCATCGAGCCGGGCGCCGTCGCGACCCCTTTCTGGCAGCGGGCCCAGGACGACCTGCCTGCCCTCCGCGCCGCCGATGCCGGTGCCTACGACCGTGTCGCGAGACTCCTCACCCGCATCCAGCGCTCGGCCGGTGGCCCGCACCATCGCCAGGGCTCTGAGCGTCCGGCGCCCGCGCGCAGGTACACCGTCGGCATTGACGCCCACCTGGGCACCGCCCTGCAACACGCCACGCCCCTGTGGCTCAGCGACCACCTCAAGAGCTGCCTGTTCGCCCTCCACACCCCGGCCGCCGCTGTCCCCACCCCGGTCGGGCAGGCGAGCGATGTCTGACTGTGCATCAGAATCCTAAGGCACCTCACGAACACCGTTGCGGCCCGTAGGCCTCGGCACCCACGTGACCGCACACCGCCGTGATCGTTGCACCAGGCCGGGGACCTGCTGACCCGGTTCCCCGGAAGCCCCTCGACGAGGTACCTGACCGGCGGAACGGGCAGGCTCGGCGTCCGGCGATCTCTCGAGCACGCCGGTCTCCGTGATGCCACCGCGCCGCTGGTCTCATCCGAACCCGTCGAGAAGCCTGCAACTCGGGTTCAAACGCCTCGGCCCCTGAGGAAGCCTCGTTCTCTCGCGGTCGTACCGCTGCCGGTTGCACGATCCGGCGCTTTCTGGCGATGCGTCAGAATGGCTCGATGCCCGGCGGCGTTGCCGGGCAGATCACCGGAGGTACGGCTTCATGACCCGCTACAGCATCGACCCCGAACGGCTCGAGCTGCTCGCCAGCTGGGGAACGGGCGAGGGTGATCTCGCCACCCGTATCGCCGCCGTCCCGGCCGGTACGGACACGGCCGCGCTGATGCGCCTGGCCCGCGCCCTCACGCACCTGTCCGAGGCCGCGTGGCGCACCTACACCCACCCGGCCAGCGCCGCCTCCTCCATGGAGCCCAACTCCGAGGGCTGGCGTCGCGCGGAGGAACGCAAGGCATTCGACGAGGTTCCCGGTGCCATCGCCCGGCCCAACCTCCCCCAGGACGGCATGCTCGACGTCTCCTACAGCCCGCTGGTCGAGTCCGCGCACCGCGCCGGCCGCGCCCTGCACGCCCTCGACTACGCGGACCTCACCGACGCCGTCCTCGCCGAGGTCGCCACCGAGCTCGCCGCCGTGGAGAACGCCGAACTCGGCGACCTCGCCGGCCGCGCCCGTCAGGCCGTCCTCCTCAGCCGCGAAGGTGCTTCCCCTGTCCAGGTCGCCGCCGCCGACCGCCTCCTCGAACAGGATCCCTTCGGCCCCGCGGCACTGTTCACCGACATCGATCCCACCGCTGCGGCCGTCGCCGCAGCTCACTGGCTCGCGGCAGCAGCCGAGGTCACCGCCGAAGCCACCGGGCACTCCCCCACCACCGTGCTCTTCGAAGCCGACAACATCGAAGCCCTCCCCCACGAAACCCCCACCCTCGTCCTCCAGCTCCTCGAAACCGGCGCCTCCCCGTACGACGCGGTCACCGGCCTCGTGCGCCATGCCCTCCACATCGCCGACGGACTCCTCCCCGACCCCGCCGGCCTGCGCCGACAACTCGAAGACCTCGACGACGACCTCGCCCAGCACACCGGCCCGGACACCGACCCCGAGGACACCGGCCTGCGCCTGACCCCGCTCGACCCCAAACGCCCCGCCCCCGACCTGCTCGAAGACCTCCTCGCCGGCATCCACGGCTGCTGGCTCTTCCACGACGAATACGACGAACTCGACGACGAAGACGACTTCGGCGATGACAAGGACTGGGACGACGACGAACAGGCCGGCCAGCAGCAGGACCGCAGCCGCAGCGACTTCGCCCAACTCGTTCGCGAAGCCGCAGCCGCCCACCGCAACCGGCTCATCTGAATCGCCTGCCGCAACCACCCATCGCGGATCAGGGCACCCTGACCTCGGCGGCCCGCCCACTTCAGCCCAGGGCCGCGCACGGCCGGCCAACCCGACAGGCCGTTCACGCTGCGTAGCCGCGTCGGGGGCAGGAAACAGCCCCCTGCCGCCCGCGCGTGCCTCCAGATCAAGGCCCCAGGCAGTCACGTACGGTGACGGCTTCCGCGCGCCGCGGTCCAGCGATCGGTCCAGCCCGCCTCAAGACTCAGCTTCTCCGTGCAGCCGCCGAAGCCACGGTGAAGGTGCGCGAAGCCGGCCAGGTCGAGGGGGTCAGACCATCCCGCAGCCGATCCGGCACCGCGTCCCTTCGCCGCACTACATCCGTCAGGAACTGCCGTGGCCACCTCGCAACACCCCCGCCGGGTACGTCACTACACGGGGTCAACCTACGGTCATCAGACCACCGCAGTGCTTGGTTGCAGTGCCAAACCACCTGAAAGGTCATTCCTGTGCCGGGCTGGTCCTGGGGTTCCGGTGCCGGGCCGACCGCCGTACCTACCCCGGGTGCTGGACCAGGACTTCCCATAGCGGTTCGTGGTCGCCGCGCACCGAGGTTGCAGTTCTGGATGGCACAGCGGCGCCCGAGCGTGTTCAACGAACATGCTCGCACCCTCGTAAGCGCCCACGCATCTGGCTCGGTGGACGGAGTGCGACCCTCCCGGTGCCGACCTCCGGAGCTTCCCTTCAGAAGCCGAGAGCTCGTCATGTACACCCGGCGCGTACCGGATCGACCTCGGCTCGCGAACCCCGAGCAATCCAACTTGTGTGCCATCACGTGGCACCAGGCATGAGAGGAGTACCCGGCCAACAGCAGAATCGGTACATTTCGATGCTCGACCTCCGCCCCCAGAGCCACCAGGCGGTCGGATTCTCAGCATACTGGAGTAGATAAGGCGAGGTCATGTAGCCCAAGCGGTTCCCGCGAGCCTGCTTCTCACAGCCCATAACCCTGGCATCGGAAGTGCAGAGTTCCTGGATCGCTGCGTCCGGTTTGCCTTATGCCCCATCACGTGGTGGCCCCCACTGGGCAGTTTGCCCGGACGGGGCCTCGGCCAGGTGTGCGATATGTCGTGGGCTCACCTCCGCGTCCCGCTCCGGAAATGACCGTGTTGTCCGAGGTCGGCTCGGTTACGCCAGGAGCAAACAGATTTAACTGATCATGATGGGTCTTCAGGGGTTCTGAAGACCCATCATGATTAAAATGCCGAATCACGGACCCTGGGCCGCGAATCGCCTGGGCAGCCACCTGCCGAGGAGATTGGGCATCGGGAGAACCCGGGTGATGCCGCACAATCAGCAGCCACACTGCCGACCCTTCCGATCCCGCCGGAGGGCTGAGGGCCCCAGCGCACGGCCGTGATCCTTCTCAGCGCCAAAACCTGTACCGGAACTACTTCACGCACAAGGCCATTGCGCTCTCACCGGAAAGGATAGGGGGCGCTGCGAGAGCACGCCGTCTCAGCTGGTTTCGATGACGACCGAGAGATCGGCGGTCGCACGTCCGCGCGTGTAATCGTCACCACTGCCCGTGACCGTCACCTGCTGGCCGGTCTTTACGTGACCGACGTAGTGGACCGCGTACGGGCCACCTTCCTTTGAGGTGATCGTGCGATTAACCTTCTCTTCGCCATCCACCTTCAAGATGATGTCCGAGGTGCTCCCGCCCGCTCCTGCGGTATTATATTCGGCAAAGAAGACGAGAATTCCGGTGTGCTCGGACTTCTCGTTGTAGGCGAGCACGTCGGCCGACTTCAGGACGACATCTTCCAGGGCCACTATTCCTCCAGTGGATTAGATGCGGATACACATTATCGCGAGTGCGAATGTCCGCCTCTTCCACTCTAGATAATTGCAACCCGGCGCGCAAGCCAGTCATCAAAAGAATCGTTTATGCAAGAGAAAAAGATCGTCTTCGAACTTTTATCATTCCGGCCGGGCCGGCCCCTTCGGCGTGCCAGGAGGGGCTCAGTCCTCGCCGGCACCGGGGTCGCGCAGGGGCCGCAGCGTGTACCTCGCCGACTTCACCCACGCCTCCGAAGCCGAGTCCCGCATGGACGACCTGGAACTGTCGGTGGCCGCCGTGCTCACCGCGGAGGCCACCAACGTCGCATGGAGCCGATCGTCCACGACGGCGTCGCAGCCCTCAGCCGCGACCGCCTGTTCTGGACCGAGCTGAACTACCTGCGCTCCCAGACCCTCTTCTCTGAACTGCGAGGTTCTGGTGGCGATCGGGGTGAAGGTGGGCAGGCCGAGGTGGACGACGGCGGATCGGCGGGCGAGTTCGGTGTCGAGCTGGGTGAGCTTGTCCTCGGCGGCGGCGAGGCTGATGCTGAGCCCGTCGACTTCGCCGAGCCAGCCTTCGCGGTGCGCTTCGGCGATCCGCGCGACGAGGTTGACCCGGACCTCTTCGAGGCGTGGCCGCCTGCTGACCAGCTCCGACCCGCACCTGACCGCCGAGGAGATCGCGGTCGGCTACAAGGCGCTCCTGGAAGCGGAGCGCGGATTTCGCGGCCTGAAGACGGTGCTGGAACTGCGGCCGGTCTTCCATCACCTGGAACACCGCATCCGCGCGCACGTACTGCTCTGCTGGCTCGCCCTGCTGCTGATCCGCGTCGCCGAACGCCACACCGGCCAGACCTGGAACCGGATCAGCACCGAACTGGGCCGCGTCCACGAGGTCACCCTCACCGGCGACGCCGGACAGCTGACCCAGACCACCCCGCTCACCAGCGAGCAGGCCACGATCTACCGCGTCTGCGGCATCAAACCACCACCCCGGTCACCGCCGCAGACCCCGCCTGACCAGCCACAACGCAACCGCGTGGGCACACGCCCACCCGGCCACGTCCCGCATGTTCCCGCAGCTCAGACCCCATATCGGACGCCTCCACATGCCTTCCAACTGCGGAAGTCAGGCAGCTTTTCCTTCTTTTTGCGTCCACGCTGATCACAGGCTCACCCGCGGCCTAGTGCTCCTTGACCTGCTCGTTTGTGTAGCGGAACTGCGCGTCACGGTCGGGAGGTTGATCGCCCTCCAGGGTCTTGGCGGTGCCCTGCAGGCTGAACCCGTGCTCCCTCAACAGCTGGCCCACCGTGGGCGCGGTGATGCGATGCCCCTGCCGGGACAGCTCAGCGGCCAAGTGCCGAAGCGCCTTCGTCGTCCAGCGCAGCGGCGACATCGGATCACCGCGCTCATCCGGTTCGACCAGCGCCATCAGCGCCGCGACGAGAGACGGGTCAACGGCCTCGGCCCGCATCCGCCCACCGCCGGGGCGTCGGGCGCGCCCCTCGGGCAGCGGATCGACACCGGCTTCGAGCTCGAAGACGCCCTTGCGGACCGTCGTCTCGCTGACCCCGGCCGTCCGCGCGAGCAGGCGCACACCCCCGTGGCCAAGCAGTCGGGCCTCGGCCGCCAGCGCCAACCGCTGCTGACGCTCGTTCAAATGCGGGAGCAGGACCTCGAACCGTCGCGCCAGCTGACCCCGAACCTCGTCGGATATTCGCACACCACATCAACGAGATCGTATGCTCCGAAGAGGTTCCCGGAGGGACGGGCCGCGGGCGGATTCTCCACCGTCCGAAACAAGTACAGGGGCGAGGCGAGGTCCGGGTGGTGCCTGCGTACGTACAATCCGAGCCCCGGCGTCACCGTCGGGTACCGTGAGGCCCGGGGCGGGCCGGCCGACTCCACCTCCATGCGCCGGTGGGACCCGGCTGCTTTCACCGGCACCGTCCGCGCCACCGGCCCGTAGGTGCGTTCGATCTCGCGACCACGCCGGAGCCCCGCTGCCGTGCGCGCGGTGACGTCCGCGTTCCCCGTTCAAGTCACCGCAGCTCATGGACGAAACAAAGAGGTGTCCGTCGTTCGCGGACACTGCGCGCCGTGAACGGCTCCGTACCCGCACCTCTTGGAGCTTGCATGCGCCTGCGCGCACGCTGGGCCTCGACGGCCCTCCTACTGCTTGCCCCCCTGACCGCCACCGGCGCCGAGGCCGCGGCCGACACCGCGGCGAGCCCTCTGCCGGTCGAGCGTTCCTCGGGGGCGATCCCCGGTGAGTACGTCGTCAGCCTGAAGCCGGCCGTGTCACCGGCCGATGTTCTGAAGCGGATCGGTGTCAAGCCGATGTTCGTCTACCAGAGCGCTCTGGTCGGGTTCGCCGCCAGGCTCTCCCCGGCCCAGCTCACCGCCGTGCGTACTCTTCCCTCGGTCAGGGCCGTCGAGGAGAACGCCACGGTCGGCGCCGACTCCGCGCCGCCGGTAGCGGTACCGGCCCCGCAGGCGCGGTCCGGTGGCCGGGCGGTGCCCGCGGCGAGCTGGGGACTGGACCGGATCGACCAGCGCCACCTTCCGCTGGACGGCCGGTACGACGTCACCGGGACCGGCCGTGGCGTGACCGCGTACATCGTCGACACCGGGATCGACCTCGCCCACAGTGAGTTCGGCGGTCGGGCCACCGCGGGGTACGACGCGATCGGCGACGGCCGGAACGGGCAGGACTGCCACGGCCACGGCACCCACGTCGCGGGCACCGTCGGCGGCGCCACCTACGGAGTGGCACGCGACGTCTCACTCGTGTCCGTCCGGATTCTCGACTGCAAGAGCAGGGGCAGCACGGCCGGTGTCCTCGCCGGCTTCGACTGGGTCGCGGCCAACGCCCGGCAGCCCGCGGTCCTCAACGCCTCCATCGGCGGCGGCGCCTCCGCGTCGGTCGACGAGGCCGTCAGCGCCGTCGCGGACCGGGGCGTCCTGCCTGTCGTCTCGGCCGGCAACAAGGCCAAGGACGCCTGCGACGCCTCACCCGCCCGCGCGGCGAAGGCGTTCACGGTCGGAGCCACCGACCGCGACGACCAGCAAGCCCGCTTCAGCAACTTCGGCGCTTGCCTGAACACCTTCGCCCCCGGCGTCGACATCGTCTCCGCCCGCCTCGGCGGCGGATCCGTCGCCATGAGCGGCACCTCCATGGCCACCCCGCACGTCACCGGAGCAGCCGCCCTCCTCAAGGAGCGCTACCCAACCGGCAGTCCGCAGGACATCAGCGGCCGGCTCACCGACACCTCCACCCAGGATGTCGTCAACCTCATCAGCCCCGGCTCACCCAACCGCCTCCTCTACACCGACGGGCTGTGAGCACCCCCGCGCGTCGGTGACCGCGCGCACGCACCCGACTGCCCTGAAGCGAATCGCCGTTCGCCGGTTCGCACGGCGCGGATACGCCGCACGTAAGCGACTGTTGAGGAGTCACCAGATCCGGTGACGTATCACCGAAATACGGGACACCCTCGGTGATCTGAGGATAATTCGAGGGCAATCACCCTTCGACTGAACGGAGAACGCTCATGGGCGCCAAGGATGAACCCCAGGACAAGGCCGCGCAGGGCAACCAGGACGAGGAGGCCCGAAACGGCCAGGCCGAGGAGACGGACGACACCGGGGAGTTCGGCGCGGACTCCATCGGCGACCTGGCTGACTGATGACCGTCGAGGCAGTACCGGGGGTGTGCTGAGCCCGGTCCAGCAGTGACGAGGGCGTTGCCCCAGGACCGTACGTACCCGGGGCGACGCCCTCATCACTGGGGGCCTGTGGAGTGTCGGAAGAGCCTTTCAGGTGACCAGCATGGAGTCGCCGAAGTAGTTGAAGCGGTAGCCGCGGGGGACGAGTTCGTGCCGGTAGGTGTCCATGAGGAAGTCCCGGCCGGTGAGGGCGGCGGCCAGGACGAGTTCGGAGGAACGGGGCTCGTGGAGGTTGGTCATGAAGGCGTCGCAGGCCCGGACACGGTGTCCCGGGGTGATACGCAGGCGAGTGAGGCCGGTCGCGGCGGGGACACGCCCGTCGGCGCCGGTCGCGGTCTCCAGCGTGCGCAGTGCGGAGGTGCCGACCACCAGGATCCGGCCGCCGCTCGCACGGCGCTCATTGATCAGGTCGGCGGCCTCTTCGGTGATCTCGTAGCGTTCGGCCGGCGGGAAGCCGGAATCGGCGCCGAGACAGGTCGTACCGTCGAGACAGGTTGCGTCGTCGAGGCAGCTCGCGTCGGTGCGGCCCTCGGCCGCCGGGTCACCGGCGTCACCCCGCGCGACCATCGGCGGAACATCCGGCGCACCTCGCGGCCCGTTCGGGCCGCGAGGAACAGGGTGACCTCTGCGACGGCGACCCCCCGCTCGCGCACCTCGTTCAGCTTGTTCTTTAACCACTGGAGCGGTCTTCGCTGCCAGAGGTGTCACCAGCCTCTGCTGATTTCGCTCAACTTCCTTGATTTCAAGGTAGGTTGCTCCGGCCATGGGGAGTCCGCTGCCCGAATCCGGTGGCACGGCCCAGCGGCCGGTGACTACGGTCTCGGCATGACCAGCCAGAGCGAGCACCCAGCCCGGCCCGATCTCGCCGCCATGCTCACCGGCCAGACCGCCGCCTGCGCCCCGGCGCGGGAGGCCCTCCTGGCCGGCGGCAAGCTGCGGTTCTCTGGCGGGGTCGCGCCCGACTGGATGGTGCGCGGCATCGCCGCCACCCGGCTGGGCTGGGCACGCAAGGTCGGCCTGGTCACCCTCGGCCTCGACGAGTCGGTCGAGATCCTCTCCCGGCACCGGGACGTATCGTTGCGTACCGGCCTCCTCGACGCGCCGGACCGGTCCTGGTTCTTCACCCTCTACCTCGACGCCACCGGCACCGAACTGCTGGCCTGCAGCGCCGTCAAGAACCAGCCCCCGACCCGGAAGGCCACCCGGCGGCCGAGCGCGTAGCTGCCGCTGCTCCTTCCTGCGCATTGTCAATGCAGGTCAGGGTCCCGTGTCTTACGAGCCTTGCCGTGGTGGTTTGATCCGGTCGCGTTCGATGATGGTCTCGGGGCGCCGGACGGTTTTGCCCACGTCGTAGCGGGTGGCTGGCCGCTGCTTCTTCGAGCCGAGCGGCCTGCCGGGGCCAGGTCGGGTGGGTTTGGGCGCACGGGCCGGGCATGGCAAGGTCGGGCGGAGGTTCCTGAACCCCCGGCGGACCCGGGCAGGTGTGAGTTTGTTCGGTTCGACCGGTCTCTCCCAGGGCCGGCGGATGTCCTCGGCGAGCGGCCGGGCGAGGCGGAGCTGGGTGTGCGCGACGATGATCAGCCACGTCCACCGGTCCGCCGCCTGCGGGGTGCGGAGCTTGGGGCGGGTCCAGCCGAGGGTCTGCTTGATCATCCGGAACGTGTGCTCCAGGTCGAATCTCCGCAGGAACGCCTGCCAGCGCAGATCGACGTCGCCGGTGCTCATGCCGGTGGCGGAGGACCACAGCCACAGCGGGAGCGGATCCCCGCCGCCGGGCAGGCGGTCGACCTCCAGGCGGATCAACGTCCCCTCGATGATGGGTAGTTCGCCGTCGTGGTCGATCCACGCGGAGCGAGTAGTGAGCCGGGGGTGGAGACGGTCCCAGGCCATCGCCTTCGCGGTGCCGTAGCGGTCGGTGACCTGGACGGTGGCCGTGTCGGGTTCGCCCCAGGTCTCGGGTTTGGCGAAGCGGAACTCCTTGCCGTGCTTCGGCGGCCGCCCGCCCTGGGGATAGACCCGGGCGTACTCCAGCTGCGTGGGTGTCGGCAGGCGCATCACGCGGTCCGAGCGCATCCGCCCCAGGGCCTCGACGGGCAGTCCGTCGAGAAGGTGGGCCATGCGTGGGGCGTCGTAGCCGGCGTCGAAGACGACCAGGACGTCCGGATCGCCCTCGCGCCACTGTCCGCCGGCGACCAGGTCCTCGACCACACGGCGAACCTGGCGGGCGGTGACCTTGGCGACGTCGTCCTCGGGACCGAGCCGCACCGCGTCCAGCAGCTGGCACCACGAGGTACGGCCCGATTCGAGAGCGGCGACGAACGAGTACGGCCAGCCCGGGATCATCAGGTGCTGGTCCCGGCCACGGCCGTAGGTGTGGCAGAACAGCCTGTCCGGGCTGCACTCGGCGTCCGGCCGCAGCCAGTTGCTCACGTCCACGGCCAGGACGAGCCGGTTGTCGGCTGCCTTCGGCTGGGGCAGCGCGGCCAGCGTCCGCCGCAGCCGCACCGGGTCGAGGCGGCCACGGTTCAGCGCGTCGTACATCGCGCCGTGCCCGCGGCGGTGCTCGGCCAGCAGCGTCAGGGCCACCGGCGCTGTCACCGGCCCGTCCGCGCACAACAACGCGTCCGCAAGCTCGAACAGCTCATCCCGCCGCGCGGTCAGACACGCGAAGAAGTCCTCCCGGAAGTGTGACGCTTCAGCGAACGGCTCCCGCCGGACATCGTGGTGCAGCAGACTCATTCCCCCACAGCCTTCGTCGAGTTCAGGTGCGTCCTTGGTCGGAGCACATGATCAGACGAAGGCCGTGCCCACGTCCGGTGAACACCCGGATGAGCGATCCCGTTCGAGCCATCGTTCGAGGTCGGAGCATAAAGAACAAGCTGAGCGACCAGGAGATCAGAGCGCTCCTTGCGTATGAATGGCGTTCCCGACTGACCGCTGCGTGGTTGGTCGGCGTGGCTCGGCGGGTTGAGTGGCGTGAACGCATCGGCGGCCTTCTGCTGGCCAGTGAACTCACCTATGCAGGTCAGGGTTACTGCCTTGCGCTCGCCCGGTTCGGCAGCCAAGATGATGCGGACATCCTTGTGTCCTATTTAGACCGGTATCTTCCGCAGTTGGAATGCCGGTATGACCAGGGACCCGCCCTTGGAGCTCTCATGAGGCTGGATTCCCAGCTGGGCACAAGTCACTCCGCGCGATTCGTTGCTCCGGACGGCCTCTGGGAACGGTGGGTCGGTGCGCTTCCGCATACGCGCGGGACCGCGACCGCGTGGGCGGACAGCTCCCGAGCAGCGATCGACGCATGGTGCGGGCCTTGGGACGCTTGACCTGTCGCTCATGACGCGGAGAACGGTGTCGGCCGTCAGCTGTCGGTGGCGCGTCCCGCGATCTGGTTGAAGGTGGGCATCCCGAGATCGACCGCCGAAGCCGCGCGGGCTGTGGCGGCGTCCATCTGGACGAGCTTGTCGTTGGCGCCGGCGAGGCTGGTTTCGAGGCCTTCGACTTCGCCGAGCCAGCCTTCCCGCTTGGCCTCGGCGATGCGGTCGATAAGATTGTCGCGGATGTTGAGATCGGCGAGTTTGAGACCGTCCGCCACCACCGGACGGCCTTCACCCCGCCCTTCCCGCTCCAGGACACCCAGGCCTACACCATGGCCGGCGAGCACATGATCGTCACCGCGTTCCGCGGCACCGAACCCGCACAGCTCCGCGACTGGCTCACCGACGCCACCACCCCGCCGTGGCGCGGCCCCGCCCGCACCGGTTACGTCCACTACGGCTTCGCCGAGGCACTCGACACCGTCTTCCCCGCCGTCCGGGAGACCATCGCCGAACTGCGCACCGACGGACAGACCCTCTGGTTCACCGGCCACAGCCTCGGCGGCGCCCTGGCCGTGCTCGCCGCCGCCCGCCTCCACCTGGAGGACCCGCGCCTCCTGGCCGACGGCGTCATCACCTTCGGCCAACCCCGCACCTGCGACCGCCTCCTGGCCGCCGCCTACGACAAGGCCTTCACCAACCGCGCCTACCGCTTCGTCAACAACAACGACGTCGTCCCCCAACTGCCCCCGGAGCCGGCCTTCACCCACACCGGCACCCTGCGCCACATCGACGCCGCCGGACGGATCCACGAAAGCACCGGCCTCCTCCCGAGCCTGGCCAACCGCACCAAGGGCCTGACCACCGCTGCCTTCACCCCCACCGGCGAGGGGGTGCGCGACCACTTCATCACCAACTACCTCACCGCCCTCGAGAAGATCCTCACCTGACCAAGCCCCCGCGCACTGCGGCGCCCTCCTGCTGGCCGGAACCCGATCCCGCGGGGTTGTGCGGATACTGCGACGCCTCCCACGATGACACCGCGGCTCGGGCGTCCGGCCCCGGACCTGCCTCGCGGTCCTCAGGCGGCCGGGGAGGCGGCTCGGCGCACTGCGATCGGCGACGGCACGGGAGGACACGGGTGATACCGCACGTACAGCTGCCGGGGCACGCGGCCGGCTGGACCCCGAAAGACCGCGCGGCGCTCGCTGCCGACATCGGCGGCCACTGCCGGCTCAAGGGGTTCTTCTTCGTCCACGGCCACGGCATCCCCGCCGACCTGATCGGGGACGTCTACGCGGAGACCCGGCGCTTCTACCGGCTGCCCCTGACGGAGAAGGGCCGCTACGACGCCACCGAGCAGTCCCAGTTCCTTGGGTATCGCAGGCTCGGCAGGGAGCGAAGCCGCACCCACGCCGGTACCGAGGCGTGCGAGCAGTACCGGGTCGGCAACACCACCGACGAACTCCCCCTGCCCGCCGCGGTGGACCTCTATCACGAGCACTTCCCGAAGTCCCTTGAACTCTTCCGGCACTTGACCCACCTGGGCGACGGGATCCTCGCCGCCTGCGCCCTGGACCTGGGCCTGGAGGAGAACTCGTTCACGCCCTACCTGGCGGGCGGCCCGCTGCACCGCCTGGGCCTCAACCACTACGGCGCGAGCCGCCCCGCCGCCATCGGCTCCACGGCCGGCCACGCGATGTCGCCGCACACCGACCTGTCCCTGCTGACCGTCCTGGACCAGGACGAACCGGGCCTGGAGGTCCGGGACCGCGACGGCCGGTGGCTGGAGGTCCCCACCGTTCCCGGCGCCCTGTTCCTCTTCCTCGGCGACTACGTGCAGCGATGGTCGAACGGACGGCACCGGGCGGCACCGCACCGGGTCCGCGCGGTGCGCCGCGACCGGATGTCGATCCAGTACAAGCACCGGCCGGACTACGCAGTCGTGGTCCGGCCACTGGACGCGCTCACCGGTCCGACCGATCCACCCGTGTTCGCACCGTTCAACACCGGCCCCGAGTACCTGGCCGTGCTGAGGTCGATCCTCGGCAGGTGACCTTGCCGGTGAAGCTGGGCAGGAGTGCCGGAGTGGATCGGCAGACCCGGGCCGAGACCCGGAGAGCACGCCGTGCCGTCGGGACGGGGGCGGTGCTACAGGCCGTCGGTGAACAGGAGCAGGTTGGGGGTGCCCTCGCGCACGTCGGTCAGGACGCCGGCGGTGGCGGTGCGCTTGAGGAAGGCTGCGGTCTCGGCAGGGTCCGCGTTCGGGTGCTGCGCGGTGTAGAGGGCGGCGGCGCCGGTGACGTGGGGTGCGGCCATGGAGGTGCCGCTGAGGGTGGTGCTGCCGCCGCCGAGTCCGGCGGACTCGGTGGACTGGCCGGGGGCGTGGAGGGTGACGCAGGGGCCCCAGTTGGAGAAGCCGCTCTCCTGGTCCTGCCGGTTGGTGGCGGCGACGGTGACGACCCGGTCGGCGGAGGCGGGGGAGGCGGTGCACGCGTCGGCGGCGTCGTTGCCGGCGGAGACGACGGGCAGGACGCCCTTGTCGAAGAGGGCGGTTGCGGCGTCGTTGAGGGCCCGGGAGCGTTCCTCGCCGATGGAGGCGTTGAGGACGGCGGGGCGTTGGGCGTTGTGGGCGACCCAGTCCAGGCCGGCGATCGTCTGGGCCTTGTCGCCGTTGCCGGTGCAGTCCAGGACGCGCACCGCGACCAGGCTCGCCTGCGGGGCGACGCCGTAGGTGCGGCCGGCGACGGTGCCGGCGACGTGGGTGCCGTGGCCGTGGCAGTCCAGGCCGTTCCTGCCGTCGCCGACGGCGTCGAAACCGAGAACGGCCCGGCCGCCGAACTCCGGGTGGCCGTAGTCGATGCCGGTGTCGAGGATGTAGGCGGTCGCGCCGGCGCCGTGGCCGCGGGTGGTGAACTCGCCGTCCAGGGGCAGGAATCTCTGGTCGATCCGGTCCAGGCCCCAGGTGGCGGCCGGTGCCCGGGTGGCGCGGCCGGCCCGGCCCTCGGGCTGGACGGCGGATTCGGGGGCGGGTTCGGGGACGCTGATGGCGGTGTTCTCCTCGACGGCCTCGACGGCGGGGCTGGTGCGCACGGCCCGTAGCAGGAGCGGGTCGAGGGTGGCGGCGAAGCCGTTCAGCGCGTCGGTGTAGGTGAACCTCGGGGTGATACCGAGCGCCCGCAGGACCTCGCCGGGGGCGCGGCCGTGCTTGAGGGTGACGATGTACTGCCCGGGCACGGCCCTGGCGGAGTGTTCCACGACCACAGCAGCAGGTGGCTCGGCGGCGGCGTGCGAGGCGGGGGTGATGACGGGCATGAGGGCCAGCAGTAGAGCCGCTGACGCCCGGCGCAGGGACAGGTGCACGGACTACTCCGATCGGTCGGATCGCCGGGCCCAGCGGCCCCGGGACACCCGGATCATCGCCGGTGCGCAGTCCGCATCCGTGCCGACCTGCCGGGCACGGGAAGCGGACAACCCGCACGGGGCAGGCTCCGAAGCGAAGTGCGATGAGTCCCTCCCCGGACGGTGCCTCGGCTGCTGCGAGGGTCCGTTCCGCCGGACTTCTGCGAAGTGCCCGTGACGGGCGGCTCTGCACTGACGGGTGCCTTCTCCCGGGTGTCAGGACCGAGGAACGGTGGAGTACGGGCAATCCGCCCAGAACGGATATCTTGGGCGGCGGGCGTTCCGGGGATGGTCGAGCCTGAAGGGCCGGCTGCCTCCGAGCAAGCCGACATAGGTGCAGGTCCAGGACGCACCGAACATTCGGTCCATGGCCCTGCCCGGATCAGAGGAGATCCCGGCGGTCCGATCCGCTAGTCTGCCATCGGTCAGTCGGCTGTCCCTCTGCGGACACGGTCGCCACCCTTCTCCAGGTGTCGCCCGGAGCGCCAGCCCACCGCCTGACCAGGGCGTTTGTTCAATCTGCCCGAAGCCCTGCGTCAGGGTTTTCGGCAAGGTTTTCTACAAGCCCCGCTCCTGGACCCAGAAGTCCCCGCCCCCGGTGCTGCCGACGGCCGGATACGCGGGACGCGCCCGGGTCAGACTTCCACCCACTGGGTGAAGTTGAGCAGGACCGCGGCGGGCGTGCGGTCGTGGTTCACCGTGAGCCGGCCGGAGCGCAGGTTCTCCTCGGTCCGGCGGAGGTTCTGCTGCCACATGTCGTGCCAGCTCAGTGGACTTCCGGTATGCCGGACCTTGTCGGCATCCGTGTTGCGAATGGCGAACGGAGCCTGCTGGGGCGCTCGGACGACGCGCATTCCGCGGGCCTTGGCCCGGTCCATCAGGTCGAGGTCCTGGCAGCCCATCGGAAGCAGCCGCTCGTCGTACCCGCCGAGTGCGTCGAAATGCGCGCGGGGCAGTCCGATGCGGCCGTACGACCCGTTGCCGCCGTCCGGTCTGCCGTCGGGGTTGGGACTGAAGCCCCAGATCAGCAGGTCCGGGTCCGCCGTCCAGTGGGTGCGCCAGGTGGGGATGGTGTCGCCGATGTGGTTGTCGGCGTCGAGGTTGACGAGGTGGGTGCCGGTGGCGGCGAGGTGGGCGAGGTTCTTGGCTTTGGAGGCGTGGAAGTGGGGTTCGGTGCGCTGGTGGAGGTAGCGCAGTGTGCCGTTGTCGATGTGGGGCTGGAACTGGCGTACCCAGGTGTCGAGTTCGTCGTCGGAGTGGTAGTTGACGAGGACGATCTCGCTGTTCCCGTCCTCGGCGACGCGCCGCAGGTTGTCGGGGAGGGTCTCGCGCAGCTGCCAGAGGCGGTTCTTGCACGTCGTGCAGTAGGAGAGCCGCCCCGGCGGGGACGAGGTGACCGGCATCAGAACGCGGCCTCCTCGGTGAAGTTCAGCAGCACCTTCACCGGGGACCGGCCGGGGTTGGCGATGAGTCTGCCGAGGCGGAGGTTCTCCTCCGACCTCTGCTTGTTCAGGTTCCTCGCGTCCCACCACTCCAGGGCGATCCCGGAGTACCGCATGGTCTCCCGGTGGCTGTTGCGGATCGCGGCGCTCCCCGGCTGCGGGCGGCGAACGGTGGGCAGACCGGCGGCTTCGGCCCGGTCCATCAGGTCCCGGTCCTCGTGGGCCGACGGCAGGAGCTGCTCGTCGTACCCGCCGAGCGCGAGGAACCGGGTGCGTGGCAGTCCGATCCGTCCGTAGGTTCCGTTGCCGCTGTCCGGGCGCAGCCGCGCCGCCTCTTCGGCGGAGCGTTTCGGGCGGTTCCTGTCGGGGCTGAAACCGTGGATCAGCAGGTCCGGGTCCGCCGTCCAGTGGGTGCGCCAGGTGGGGATGGTGTCGCCGATGTGGTTGTCGGCGTCGAGGTTGACGAGGTGGGTGCCGGTGGCGGCGAGGTGGGCGAGGTTCTTGGCTTTGGAGGCGTGGAAGTGGGGTTCGGTGCGCTGGTGGAGGTAGCGCAGTGTGCCGTTGTCGATGTGGGGCTGGAACTGGCGTACCCAGGTGTCGAGTTCGTCGTCGGAGTGGTAGTTGACGAGAACGATCTCGCTGTTCCCGTCCTCGGCGACGCGCCGCAGGTTGTCGGGGAGGGTCTCGCGCAGCTGCCAGAGGCGGTTCTTGCACGTCGTGCAGTAGGAGAGCCTTCCCGTGGATTCCGGCATCGTGCCTCCTGATGCGTCCTGCGGCTCAGCGGTACATGAACTGTTCGGCCAGGCCCCGGGGAACGGCCCCGTCCTGGAGGGCGAGATCCAGCAGGCGCTCTCCTACCTGGTCGAGCGACTCGGTGCGGGGGCGGGTCGGCAGGTCCCGGACCGGGCCGGCCTTGAGCGCCCGGCCGATCTGCTCCGCCAGGTCCTCCGGCGCAGTGCTCCGCACCAGCTCGCAGGCGTGGTGGGCGGCGAACTGTTCGATCCGGCCCCGCTGGTCGTCGAAGTTCCGTTGGGCGGGATTGGCGAGAACCCTGGCGCCTCCCGCCGTGGCCTCGTGCAACGAGCCGTAGCCACCGCGGCAGATCACCACGTCCGCCGCGGACAGGATGTCCGGCAGGTTCCGTGCTCCGCGCAGCACGGTGAGGCGGTGCGGGAATTCCACGGGGATCTTCACCCAGGGGCGGAACATCGGCCCGAGCACCAGCATGACCGACAGCCCCGGTTCGGTGACCCGGGACAGCGCGGCCAGAGCGAGATCGAAGTGCTCGCGCGCCTCGGCCCCGTTGCCGCGCCCCCCGCCGGACATCACCACCACCATCCGCTCCTCGGAGGAGACGCCCAGCTTCTCCCGGGTCTCCGCCGGATCGGCTGCTGCGGTCCGGAAGACCGGTCCCGTCCAGATCGCGTCGATTCCGGCCGCTTCGAGCCGGTCCCTGAACTCCGGGTGCGCGGCCGGGTCGTCGGGAACGAAGACGAGGTCCATCCGCGGCAGCGGGCAGTCCGGTCGGGCCAGGTAGTCGGCGAGGTCCCGGCGCGGTCGCAGACAGATCGCCTGGCGGGCGCCGAGCAGCGCCGCCGCCCGTTCGACCGTCGGCCACACCAGGGTGTCGTGGACGACCACCCGGGGTCGCAGGCCCGCCAGTGCCGCGTGCGTCATCGCCGTGATGGCGGTCAGCATGTCGGGATGGGCCGGTTCGCTGCGGTACCGCCCTGCCCTTCCCATCGACGGCACCTCGATCACCGGTACTTCGCCACAGACCTCGTCCACGGCGGGGCCGGAACCGAGGATGACCGGGTCCAGCCCGGTTTGCCCCGCCCGCAGATGCCGGGCCAGCGCGGTCTGGCGGGCCAGGTGACCGGCTCCGATGCCGTTGATGGCGTGAAGCACGATACGGGCTGCCGCTCGCGGTTCCCGTGGCCCGGGAACACCGTCCGCTTCCGGCCCGGGCGAGGATGAGATGCCGACCATGGCCGCCAGCATGGCAGAAAGTTCGGCCGCCGACCCATGACTCTCAGTTGTTCAAAGGTTACTGGCCGTTCCGTCGACGAGATCCGGCCATGAGGACCGACAGTGCGTTGAACCCCGCGGAGAACGGGCACCGTTGACGGCGGAGTAGGCCAACTGATCACGGCCGGCCGTCGTCACGGCCGGGGCGCCGGAGGACCGTTCTGTGCCATCGCTCGTACCGCACCTCCTGGCCGGCGTGCCGTTCGCCGCCCTCGCCGGCTTCAGCAGGGCCGTGCACCTGGTCCACCGGCGGGTGGGCCGCCGCTACCGGCCCGTCACGGCCCCGTGCCACCAGCCACTCGCCGTCGTCTCGCCCGTCTACCGCGAGGATCCAGTGCTCTTCCGGCGGGCGCTGGAATCGTGGCTGGCCGACGACGTGTCCGAGATCGTCTGCGTCATCCACCAGGACGACCTCGCCTGCCTCGACGTGGCACGCCGCTGTCCCGTCCGCGTCCTGACCACCGACCGGGCGGACAAGCGGGAGGCGCTGCGGCAGGGGTGGCAGGTCGTGTCCGCCGACCTGGTCGCACTGGTCGACTCCGACGTCGTCTGGGCGCCCGGCGTGGCTGCCTCGGTCCGCGCCCCGTTCACCGACCCCGAGGTGGGCGGCGTGGCGACTTCCCAGAGCGCCCTCGACCCCCACAGCATCTGGGAGTTCGCGGGGGACCGCTTCAAGGGGGAGGGCCGGCTCCCCGCGTTCACGGTCGCGGGCCGGGCCCAGATGTGCCTCATCGGACGCACCGCGGTCTACCGGCGATCCGTACTCGTGGAGGCCGCCGACGCCTTCGTCGACGAGACCTTCCTCGGCCGCCGGTGCGTCGTCGGGGACGACACCCGGCTCACCGAGCTGACGCTGCGCGCCGGCTACCGCACCGTCTTCCAGGGCAACGCCACGGTGCGGTCACGGTATCCGGGAACCGGCCGGGAATTCCTCGGCCAGCGACTGAGGAACGCCCGCAACTTCTGGCGGGTGAGACTCACCGCCCTGGTCACGGGCTGGGTCTGGCGTCACCCCTACCTGGCCTTCGGCACCCTTGCCGACGTCATCGCCCGCAGCGGGTTCTGGCTGTGCGAGGCCTACCTCGTCGTGCTGGCCGTCAACGGGCATGTGCTCGTGCCGGCGATCGCCGCGGGCTGGTGTGTCCAGCACCGGGCCCGCGCGGCACGTAGGTTCGTTCGCCGGCGGGCCCTTCCGCGGTGGCACGTGCCTGCCCAGCTCGCCATCGACCTCGCCCTGAAGAACCTCGACCTCCTCGGCCTGCTCACCATGCGACGCCAGGCGTGGCTCACCCGCCGGGAACCTACCGGGGCGACGGCCCCGACGTCGAAGCCGTCCGCTCCACGTGAGGTCGGCCCGCAGCCGGCCGAGGGCCCGAATCCTGTTCCTTGACGGGGCACCAGCAGGGCCCGAGCGGCGGGTTGTTCGCCCGTGCGGGTGAACCGGTGCACCCCCGGGTCGGCTGGCCGTTGACCGGACCATCGAGACGGCAAACTTCACGCCGCCCTGCCGCCTCCGCAACACACCGACCCGCTCTCGTGTCTGCCCACCCTGCCGGGCGGCAAGAATGGGCCACGCCGGTGCGTTGTGGCGCCGCGACAGTCCTGGAGGTACGAATCCGTGACCCGGCACAGCATCGACCCCGACCGGCGTGAGCTCATCGCTGCGTGGGGAACGGGCGAGGGCGACCTCGCCACCCACGTCGCCGGCCTCCCCACCGACACGGCCACCAGTACGCTCCTGAGCCTGGCCCGCTCCCTCACCCAACTGTCCGACGCCGCCTGGCACACCTACACCCACCCCGCCAGCACCGCCGGTTCCCTGGGGCCCAACAGCGAGGGCTGGCGCCGCGAGGAGGAACGCAAGACCTTCGCCGAGGTCGCCGACGCGATCACCAAACCGCCCCTCCCCAGCGGCGGCACGATGATGATCTCCTACAGCCGCCTGCTGGAGTCCGCGAACCGCGTCGGACGCGCCCTGCACCACCTCGACACCCCGGACCTCACCGCGGCCGTGCTCGCCGAGGCAACCGCCGAACTCGCCGCCGTCGAGAGCGCGGAGCTCGGCGACCTCACCGGCCGCGCACAGCAAGCCGTCCTCCTCAGCCGCGAGGACGCCTCCCCCGTCCAGGTCGCCGCCGCCGACCGCCTCCTCCAGGACGACCCGTTCGGCCCCGCCGAGCTCTTCTCCACCATCGACCCCACCGCCGCCGCCGTCGCCGCCGCCCACTGGCTCGCCGCCGCAGCCGAGGTCACCGCCGAGACCTCGGGACACGACTCCACCCAGGTCGTCCTGGAGGCCGACAACATCGAGGCACTCCCCCACGAGACCCCCACCCTCGTCCTCGGCCTCATCGAGGACGGTGCCACCCCGCACGATGCCGTCACCGGCCTCGTCCGCCACGCCATGCACATCACCGACGGCCTGCTCCCCGACCCCACCGCCCTGCGCGAACAACTCGACGACCTGGAAGAGACCGTCGCCGAATACACCGGCGAGGACGAACCCGACCTCGCCGACATCGCCCTGCGCCTCACCCCGCTCGACCCCAAGCGCCCCGCCCGCGACCTCCTCGAAGACCTCCTCACCGGCATCCACGCCTGCTGGCTCCTCCACAGCGAATACGAGGACCTCGACACGGACGAAGACCTCGGCGACGCCGAGGACTGGGACGACGACCAGGCCGAGGAACACCAGAGGCGCAGCCGTGAACGCTTCGCCCAGCTCGTCCGCGAAACCGCCGCCCACCACCACGACCGCCTCATCTGACCTGCGGCCCCACGGGCGGGACACGCCACCGACCGGCGACCGGCCGCTTCTCCCTTCGCCGCCGGCCAAGGGAGAACCACAAGTCACATGTTCAGGTGGGGGCTCTCACCGAGAGTACGCAGGTCACAGGTCTGGTTCTGCATTGGTGATCGCATGGTGGTCGCACCCGGCCACCCGCACGTGCGACCTGTAGCCTCCACGGCTGATCAAGGAACCGGGACTACGGGAGGCCGAGGAAGTGCGCAGTTCAGGACGACGTGGACGTGGACGGGTCTACCGCCGGTGCGGGTGCCGTGACACGGATCGGCGCCAGCTCGGCGCCGGGTGCCCGGGTCTTGCCGAGGAGGGGCACGGTACGTGGACGTTCGCCGTCGACATCCCCTCCCTCAGCGGACGGCGGCGCACCGTGCGCCGGGGAGGGTTCGAGGACGCGTGGACGGCGGAGGGCGCGTTGCGGCGCTTCCTCGAAGGCCGCCGGCTGGGGTTCGACGCCGACCCGCACGAGACGGTGGCCGCCTACCTCACCCGGTGGCTCAAGAGCATGGAGTTCCTGCTCAAGCCCACCACCTACGCCCGCTACCGCACCTACGTACACGGCGAACTCATCCCCGTCTTCGGAGAGATACGCCTGGAGGAACTCGCCCACGACCACATCGCCGCCTACGCCCACCAGCAGCTCGAAGCCGGCCGCGGACGCCAGGCCGTCTACCACTGCCTCGCCACCCTCTCCAGCGCCCTGGGGACTGCCGTGCGCACCCACCGGCTCCCGTTCAACGCCGCCCAGCCCATGCCGATCCGCAGACCCCGCGCGGACGAACGCGTCCCCTGGAGCGCCGAGCAGGCCGTCGCCTTCCTCGCCCACTGCCGCGAGGAGGACCCCGCCTTCGCCGATGTCATCGAGGTGATCATCGGCACCGGCCTGCGCAAGGGCGAGGCACTCGGCCTCCAGCGCGCGTGCGTACGGATCGACGACCGCGTCATGTTCATCCGCCACACGCTCTCCGCGATCGACAACCACGAACTCGTCCTGACCGCGCCCAAGACGAAGAAGAGCCGCAACTGGGTACCCCTGTCCGAGCGCGTCGCCACAGCCCTCCAACGCGCCATCGCCAGGAACACCTCCACCGACAACGACCACGTCTTCCAGGACGCCGACGGCAAGCCCCTCCACCCCGCGGCGGTCCGCCGGCGATTCCACGAACTGCGCAAGCAGGCCGGACTGCCCCACGTCACCATCCACGACCTGCGCCACCTCGCCGCCACCCTCGCCCTGGAGGGCAACGTCTCCATGGCCGTCATCTCCAAGACGCTGCGGCACTCCACACTCTCCACCACCGCGAACATCTACAGCCACCTGACCTGGGACGTCGCCATGGCCGCCGTCCACACCATCGAAGCCAGACTCCGCCTCGTCGAAGCCCGCTCCCGAGCCGGCACCGACGCCATCGCCCGGAACAGCCCCGCGCCGAACCCGCTGTTCAGCCACGCAGCCTGACACCCGCACGACCGAAGCCACCGAAGGCCCACCGATGCCACTCGAACTGCCCGGCATCACGATCCGTAACTGACACACACCCAGCCACACGGCCCGTCACAACAACTGGTGCCACGGGCCCCACAGCCATGCCCAATTCGGAACCACGCCCGCTTCAACGACGGACAAGGTCTCAATCGCCCGATGAACACGCTCAGTCACTACAGTCGAGCGAACAAAAGGCGCACAACGGGCATGCAGGAATGCGGCGATACGCCGAAAACACCCCCCGAGGCGACGTGAACGAGCGTTCACGACCACACTGCGACCACCAAAACAAAAAGGCCGCCCCTACCATGCGGTAGGAACGACCTCCGACCTGCGAAAACGCCGGTCGGGACGACAGGATTTGAACCTGCGACCCCTTGACCCCCAGTCAAGTGCGCTACCAAGCTGCGCCACGTCCCGTGGTCTCGGTACCCGGTAGCAGGGCCTGGGGGGCTCTGCTGTGGGCTTCTCGACCTTGTCTCCGATTGTCCCGGCGACGTGGAAAACAATACAGCACGTGGAGGGGTGCTCGCTGCCGGGTTGGGGGTGGGTGGGTCGGGAGCGGGTCAGGGGCGGGTCAGGGGGTGGGGTGGCGGGCGTCGTAGGTGAGGAAGGCGGGGCGGCGGGCGGCGAGGAGGACGACGGCGGCGACGCAGGCGAGGCCGCCGGTGATCACGGAGGTGGCGGGGTTGGTGAGGGCGGCGACGGCGCCGGACTCGAAGTCGCCGAGGCGGGGGCCGCCGGCGACGACGACGATGAAGATGCCCTGGAGGCGTCCGCGCATCTCGTCGGGGGCGGCGACCTGCATCATCGTGTTGCGGAAGATCATGCTGACGGTGTCGGCGCAGCCGGCGACCGCGAGCAGGAGGAGGCCGAGCCAGAGGTTGTGGAGCGCGCCGAAGGCGGCGATGGCGAGGCCCCAGGCGGCGACGGCGACGAGGACGGCGGCGCCCTGGCGGTGGATGCGGCCGACCCAGCCGGAGAAGAGGGCGCCGGTGAGGGCGCCGACGGCGGGGGCGGCGACCAGGAGACCGACGGTGCGGGCGTCGCCGCCGTAGAAGGTGACCGCGATGGCGGGGAAGAGGGCGCGCGGCATGCCGAAGATCATCGCGGCCAGGTCGGCGAGGAAGCTGGTGCGCAGGTTGGGCTGCTCGCGCAGGAAGCGGAGGCCGTCGAGGACGGAGGCGCGGCCCTTGCGGTCGCCGAGCGGGCGCATGGCGGGCAGGCGCCACATCGCGTAGAGGGTGCCGGCGAAGGCGACGGTGTCGACCAGGTAGGCGGCTTGGGTGCCGTAGGCGCCGATGAGGACGCCGCCGAGCATGGGTCCGACGGTGAGGCCGAGGTTCATGCTGACGGTGTTCAGCGCGTTCGCCGCGGGGAGCTGGTGGCTGGGGACCAGCCGGGGGATCATCGCGGAGCGGGCGGGCGAGCTGAGGGCGAAGAAGCCGGCCTGGGCGGCGACGGCGGCGTAGAGGACGGCGACCTGGCCGAGGCCGGCCAGTGCCTGCACGGCGAGGACGGCGGAGACGACGGCGAGCCCGGCCGAACCGATCAGGCCGAGCTTGCGCCGGTCGACGGTGTCGGCGATCGCGCCGCCGTACAGGCCGAAGGCGACGATCGGGAAGAAGGAGAAGAGGCCGACCAGGCCGGTCGCGAAGGCGGAGCCGGTCTCGTCGTAGACCTGGACGGAGACGGCGACGGCCGTCATCTGCTGGCCTATGGAGGAGACCGCCTGCCCGAACCAGACCCGGCGGTAGTCGGGGTGGTCGCGCAGTGGGCTGAGGTCGGCGAAGGCCCGCCGGTACCAGGGGAGGTTCTCGGTTCCGGCCGACGGAGCGGAGACGTCGGAGGGTGGCTCCTCCGCGGGAGCAGGGGCAGGGGCAGGGGCGGCATCGGACGCCGGAACAGGGGCAGGCGCCGAGGCAGGGGCAGGCGTCGGAGCGGGATCGGACGCCGGGGCGGGATTGGCAGGATGATTGGTCGACACAACCCTCCATGGTCCGCCCCGGCCTCCCCGCTCCCCGCACCGGGGCCGGACAGCGGCCCGTCCTACCTGGTCAGGACCTGCTTCTCCCCTGCCTCCACCGCGAAGTCGAGCCGGTTGCCCGGCGGCGGGAACGGGCAGATGAAGTGGTCGGCGAAGGCGCACGGCGGCAGGTAGGCCCGGTTGAGGTCGAGGACGGTGCGGCCGTCCGCGTCCGGGGCGGGGAGGGTGATGAAGCGGAAGCAGTAGGTGCCGATGCCGCTGGTCGCGTCCGCGATGACGCCGGTGAGGCGGTCGCCGGAGCGGCTGACGGTCAGCTCGCGGTGCTCGCCGGCGACGGTGAAGGCGATCTGCCCGGTGACGGCGAGCGGGCGCTCCTTGCCGTCCGCATTGGGGACGAGCACGGACTGGGCGCCGTCCTCCTCGAACGGGGTGAAGACGGCGGGGACGGCCCACTCCGGCGAGTACGGGTAGGCGGAGATGCCCGCGAAGGCCGTCCGGCGCGGCGCGGCCGGATCGAAGACCCGCAGGGCGAGCTCGCCCTCGCGCTCGATCGGGACGAGCAGGAGGTCGCCGAGGGTGGCGGTGTCGGCGGCCGGATCGGTGTCGGGACGGAGCAGCGCCTCGCCGTCGACCGGCCCGTCGGCGCCGCCGACGGTGATGCCGTCCGCGGCCGCCGCCCGGACCCGGACGCCCTCGGCGTCGGCCCACCAGCTCCCGGGCAGGCCGACGATCTCGACGGGTCCGGGCTCCAACCAGTGCGTGCCGGTGAGTGCGAGCTGGCCGTGTGGCGAGCTCACCGACGCCGCCCGGCCATCGCTCCAGCGCTTCCAGTCCTCCGCGGCCGTAGCCGTCATCGGTACACCCTCCCACTGCGGTCCTCGGGCGGCCCGCTGTTCGGGCCGTCCACCTCGGTCACCCACCACAACGCCGCGCACCCGGACGGATCATTCCCGCCTGCCGGAACCGCCACAGGGCGGCAACACGGCGTCACGACGGCAACACCGCGGACACGACGCCCGCCAGGACGACGGCCGGCCCGCTCGGCCGACACCCGGCCGCCGACACCCTGCCGCCGGCACCCAGCACCCGACGCGCTCACTCGCCCACGCGCCCACCCCGTCAGCTGCCGGCGCCCAGCGGCCGGAACAGCCCCTCCTGCACCACCGACACCACCAGCCGCCCGCTCCGGTCGAAGATCTGCCCGCGCGCGAGGCCGCGCCCGCCGTGGGCGATCGGGGACTCCTGCTGGTACAGCAGCCAGTCGTCCGTACGGAACGGGCGGTGGAACCACATCGCGTGGTCGAGCGAGGCCATGTCGAAGTGCCGGGTGCCCCAGAGCGGCTCGACGGGGGCGCGGACGGCGTCGAGCAGCGTCATGTCGCTGGCGTAGGTGAGGGCACAGACGTGGATCAGCGGGTCGTCCGGCAGCGGGCCGTCCGTCCGCAGCCAGACTCCGCTGCGCGCCTCGACCCCGGCCAGCTCCTCCTTCGTCCAGCGCAGCCGGTCGACGTAGCGGATGTCGAAGGGCTGGCGGCGGCTGATGAACGGGGGGAGTTCGCCGAGCCGGGAACCGACCTCCTCCAGCGCGCTGGGCAGGTCCTCGGGCGCGGGGACGTCCGGTATGGGGTGCTGGTGCTCGATGCCGCCCTCTTCGGGGCGGTGGAAGTCGGCGGTGAGGGCGAAGATCGACCGGCCGCCCTGGATGGCGAGCACCCGGCGCGTGGTGAAGGAGCGGCCGTCGCGGATCCGGTCGACCTGGTAGACGATCGGCACGCCGGGCACCCCGGGGCGCAGGAAGTAGGCGTGCAGCGAGTGGACCGGGCGGTCGCCGTCCACCGTGCGCCCGGCCGCGACCAGCGCCTGCCCGGCGACCTGGCCGCCGAACGTCCGCTGCAGCGCCTCCTCGGGGCTGCGCCCGCGGAAGATGTTCAGTTCGATCTGCTCCAGGTCGAGCAGGTCGACAAGGTCGTCGACGGGGGTACCCATGCGTGCGCTTCCTCTCCAGGCCCACGGCCCCGGCGGAGGTCTTCCGCCCGGCTCCGGCGCCCGTCCTGATCGAATTCTCCAACCCACTGGAATTCTCCGGCGACCGGGGTCATTCCCGCTCACCGGGCCGAAGGAGCCGATTCACTCGAACGAGTAAGCGAGCAGTAGGGGAAGAGCGGAAGAGCGGTCACCAGGCGGACGGACGAACGCCCACCCGGACTCAGGCCTCCCCCGCCGCCAGCCCCGACTGCCGCACGGTGATGTTGAGCCGGCCGACCAGACCCAGCGCCGGATCCGCCGTGCCGGGCAGCGTGCGCACCACACCGTGGTACGCGAACCGGGCCGGGCCGCCGAACACCAGCAGGTCACCGCTGCGCAGTTCCAGGTCGGTCCACGGGCGGGTCCGGGTCTCGGTGTTCCCGAGCCGGAACACACAGGCGTCGCCGAGCGAGAGTGAGACCACGGGCGCGTCGGTCCGCTCGTCGCGGTCCTGGTGGAGGCCCATCTTCGCGCCGTGCGGGTAGTGGTTGACGATCGCGATGTCGGGTTCGTACGACACGGCGCCGGCGATCTGCCGGGCGTCCGTCCCGTAGGCGTCGGCGACGGCCCGGCGGGCGAGGCGGTCGAGTTCGGGCGGGAACGGCTTGACGGGCGTGCCGTCCTCCACGTCCTTCCGATAACCGTACGGATACCAGTGCCATCCGAGGCTGACCATTCGTACGGACATCATCCCGCCGGTGGGCATCCGCACGGCGTGCAGGCCCGCCGGTGGGCGGGCCCACTCCCGGCAGGCGGCCACCAGGCGCAGTTGGGCATCGGCGTCCAGCCAGCCGGGGAGGAGGACGGCACCGGGGGCGGGCTCGGCGCGCCCGCGTGCGGCAGCGGACCCCGACCGGCCGCCCGGGACGGCACCGGGCAGGTCACCGAACAGTTCGCCCTGGATCACCCCACCATCCTCCCGCACCGCCACGGCCGAAGCCCGGCCGGCCTCAGGAACCCGGCCGGCCTCGGGAGCCCGGACCGCTACCGGGGGTCGGGCTGCCGCCGGAGGTCGGACCGCCACCGGCGCCCGGACCGCCACTGGGGGTCGGCGATCCGCCGATCAGCCCCAGCTCCCGCGCGCAGTCCGGCCACGCCTCCCAGCCCTGCCGTCGGAGGATCTCCTCGCCGACGGTCGTCTGCTCCCGGCGGCTCGCGTGGTCCGGCCGGTCGGCGAAGCGCAAGCCGCCGGCGACCTCCCAGGTGGGCGGCCAGATCTGCAGGCCGCCGTAGTAGCCGTTGCCGGTGTCGGCCTGCCAGTCGCCGCCGCTCTCGCACTCGGCGAGGCCGTCCCACACGACGTCCGCGACCCGGGCCGCCGCACCGGCCCGCTCCCAGGGGATCGCCGCCGCCCCCGCCAGCAGCACCACGGCGACGCCCAGTCGAAGCACGACCCGGCACATACGCTCGTCACAGGGAAGCGGCACAGCAGCCGACCCTAGGCCGGTCTCCTCACGGCCCTCCCCAACGACACTCCGAACGCGCCGAACACACCAGAAACGCCGGGAACACCGGAAGCACCGGAAACGCCAACGGCCGCTCCCCCGCACAGCGGAGAAGCGGCCGTGGTGTCAGCACACCGCCGGGGCCGGGAGGCCCGCTGAACCGACCTCAGGCCGGGGACGTCGGACAGCCGACATCAGGCGGCAGACCCCGGAGAGCCGGTGTCAAACGCTCAGACACTCAGTTGCTCAGAGGCCCAGGTGCTCAGGTGCTCAGACGCTCAGGGTCTGGCCCGGGAGGATCAGGTCGGGGTTGCCACCGATGACCTTGGCGTTGTTCTTGTACAGGTCGTGCCAGTCCAGGCCCTGCGCGGCGGCGATCGAGCTCAGGGTGTCACCGGACTTGACGGTGTAGCTGTCGCCCTTGGCCGGCTTGGCGTCGTTCGAGCCGGTCCAGCCCTTGGCGCCCTTGGCGGCGTCGTTCTTCGGCGCGGCCTTCGGCGCGACGTCAGCCTTCGGCGCAGCGGCGGCCTTCGGAGCAGCGGCCTTCGGCGCGACATCGGCCTTCGGCGCAGCGGCGGCCTTCGGAGCCTGGGTCTGCGCCGGCTTGGCGGCCGGGGCAGCCGGCTTGGCGGCGGTCGAACCGGCAGTCGAGCCGGCGGTCGAACCGGCCGAGGTGTCGACGGCGGCCGGGGTGCCGCCCTTGGTCAGGCCGGCCTTGACGGAGCACACGGGCCAGGCGCCCGGGCCCTGCGAGGCGAGGACCTTCTCGGCGACGGCGATCTGCTGCGCCTTGGTGGCCTGGTTGGCCTGCGAGGCGTAGGCGGTGCCGCCGAAGGCGGCCCAGGTGCTGGAGGTGAACTGCAGTCCGCCGTAGAAACCGTTGCCGGTGTTGATGGCCCAGTTGCCGCCGCTCTCGCACTGGGCGACGGAGTCCCAGGTGGAGACGGAGGCGGCGGAGGCCGAGGTGGCCGTGACGAGGCCGGCCACCGGCAGGGCCGCGACAGCGGCGCCCGCCACGACAGCCATCCGGACGCGGTTGCGCTTGGTGGCCGTGGAGGTGGTGGCAGCGGCGGTCTCGTGACGGAAGGTCATGGGGTTCCTCTCGAAAGCCCCGGGCGGGCATGCGGAACCAGGCCCTGGAGAGGGCCGCGTTCACTTGCCGCGTCCGTCGGGCGACCGTGCACGTGTCGGACGTGCCGCTTGCCGCCCCGGCCACCCAGCCGCTCACCGGCGACCTTTTCGAGCGATCGCGTCGGCGGGCACCTGCCGCATCCGGCGGGGAGCCGGAAGGGCGGTGCGTCGGGGGTGAACCCGGGTGGCGCTCGTTGCGCCGCCAATGAAGCTACGAGCCGGTCGGCGGGGAAACCAAAACTCCACCGGTCTGCCCAGCTCAGCCAAGGGTTACCGGCGGTAGTACCCGCACAATCCTGCCCGAAATGCCCGTTTTAGCCGTCGATTCGTAGATCAAACATCACGGTGGCGTGACTCACCTCACGGTTTCATTCCGGCAGGCCTGCCACCGACATCGACACATTGCGACCACGAGAACACGCGGCGCGGTCGGATCAGAGGCAATTCCCGTCAGCCTCGTCGACCACCCGTGACGCCTGACACAAGGGCCCGTTGGTCATGGCGACCTCCCCGTATCCGCCCCCGACCGCCAACCGCACCCACCAGAGGAGAACCCGTGCCGCGCATGCTCGACGTCAGCGACGAGGTCCGGTCCGAGATCGGCGACGACGAGGCGGACCGCCTCCTCGGCGGCGACCGCGCACCCGACAGCTACGAATGCACCTCCTGCCGCACCTCCGGCGACACCCACGCGGAGCCCACCAGCACCGTCCTGTTCGTCGGCGAGGAGACCGCCGTACTCGCCTTCGCCCACGCCCGCTGCATCCCGTCCCAGGTGGTGCCGGTGGCCGAGGAGCAGTTGGTCGGCGCCGTCCGCAGCATCAGCCAGGCCCAGACCGGCGCCCCGGCCGCGCCCGCGCACCCGCTGGTGCCCATTCCCGCGCCGACCCCGGCGACCGTCCCCACCGCCCAGCCCAGCGCACCGGGCCAGGCCGCCATCCTCGGCATCACCTGCGGGCTGGTGCTGCACGGCAAGGTCGGGCACGCCTCGCTGGTCGTCGAGCCGACCGGCCCGGTCGGGCGCCCCGGCAGCACCTCGGGCGAGGACGAGTTCCTCGACCTGCTCCAGGACGCCGGCTTCCAGGCCATCACCGACCTCGACGAGACCCCGGACCAACTGGGCGGCTGGTCGGTCCTGGTGGCGATGGGCAAGCTGCACGCGATCCTGCAGCCCGCTGCCGCCGGCGGCAGCACCGGCTGGTGGCAGGCGCACCAGCCGCTCCAGGTCACCGACGCCTGGCGGATGGCCGCGAGTCAGCTCTCCGAGGTCACCATGTACGCCGTCCCGGCCGGGATGGTGGGCCGCCAGCCGCGCGAGGACCTGCTCCGCCAGGCGCTGGAGCGGGCGGTGGCACTGGGCCAGGTGGTCGCCGCCTCCCTCCCCCTCGCCGGCACCTGAGCCCCTCGGCACCCGGGCCCGCCGACACCCGCCCTGTCGGCACCCAGCCCCAGCCGCGCGCCCGACCCAGGCGCGCGCCCGCCCCCGCCCCCTCAGCACCCAGCCCCAACCGCGCCCCGACCCGTCGGCACCCGGGCTCCACGCCCGGGCTCCGCACCCCGGCTCCGCACCCGCCGGAGCACCCGCCGGAGCACCCGCCGGAAGGCGGCCTCTCCCTCAGCACAAGCCGCCTTCCGGCCGGTCCCCGGCACCCCGCATCCCCGTGACCCCTCACTCGTTGGCCCCTGTGTGTACAGCTACGACGTCTCCGCGTCCCCCGGCCGGTCCACCACCGCCCCCCGCTCGATCCCCGGCATGCGCCCGTCGTACGACGCGGAGCACCCGCACTCGACGACGCCGATCTACGACGAGCTGTACTCCGAGTACCGGCGGCTGTTCCGCGCGCTCCCGGGCGACCGCTCGGGCGAGGAGGACCTGAAGTTCACCGGCTTCGCGGTCCGCGACGGCTACCCGGTGCTCGGCGAACCGCGCCCGTACCCGCCCCAGCACCAGGCCTTCCACAGCTACGGGGGGCAGCCGCCCGGCCTGCCGCAGTTCATGCCGAGCCAGCAGCACGGCCACTCCGCAGGGCACGCCACCGGCCACTCCGGCCACGGCGCCACCAGCCACACTGGCCACACCGGCCAAACCCACCACAGCACCACCGGCCACACCCACCACAGCGCGATGGGCCACACCGGCCACAGCGCCCCTCAGCCTCAGCCGCACCCCCACTCCGAGCCCGCCGCCCCGACCAGCGACGGCTTCGGCCAAGCCGCCCCGGCGGCCACCGCCCCTCAGCACACCCCGCCCCCGCCGCCCCAGTTCACCAACGGCCAGGGCTGGGTGGCCGCCGGCTACCTCGGCCCGATCCCGCACTCGATGCCCGCGCCGCCCCCGGCCCCCGCCCCGGCGATGGGCACCGCCACCGGCGTCGCCACCGCCGCGCCCACCGGCGGACGCCACCGCCAGATGCTCTCCCTCCCCCCGGGCCGCAACGGCGACCACCACTGAACCGCCCGCCTGCGCACCACCCGCACGACCCCGCACACACGACGAGGGCCCCGCCACCACCGTGACGGGGCCCTCGCCCACACCTACTGCCGGCACCCACCGACTACTGCCGGTGGATCACGACGTCCTACTTCCGCTTGCGCTTCTCCCGGACCCGCACCGAGATCGAGATCGGCGTCCCGACGAAGCCGAACTCCTCACGCAGCCGGCGCTCGATGAAGCGCCGGTAACCGGCCTCCAGGAAGCCCGAGGCGAACAGCACGAACCGCGGCGGACGGATGCCCGCCTGGGTGCCGAACAGGACGCGCGGCTGCTTGCCACCGCGGATCGGGTGCGGGTGGGCGGCCACCAGCTCGCCGAGGAAGGCGTTCAGCCGCGCGGTCGGGATGCGGGTCTCCCAGCCCTCCAGCGCGGTCTCGATCGCCGGGACGAGCCTCTCCATGTGCCGGCCGGTCTTGGCCGAGACGTTGACCCGGGGGGCCCACTGCACCTGGACGAGGTCGCGCTCGATCTCGCGCTCCAGGTAGAAGCGGCGCTCCTCGTCCATCTGGTCCCACTTGTTGTAGGCGATGACGACGGCGCGCCCGGCCTCGACGGCCATCGAGATGATCCGGGTGTCCTGCTCGGCGAGGGTCTCGCTGGCGTCGACCAGGACGACCGCGACCTCGGCCTTCTCCAGCGCGGAGGAGGTGCGCAGCGAGGCGTAGAAGTCGGCGCCGGCGGTCAGGTGGACCCGGCGGCGGATGCCGGCGGTGTCGACGAACTTCCAGGTCTTGCCGGCGAGTTCGATCATCTCGTCGACCGGGTCGCGGGTGGTGCCGGCCAGCTCGTTGACGACCACCCGCTCCTCGCCGGCGACCTTGTTCAGCAGGCTGGACTTGCCGACGTTCGGGCGGCCGATCAGCGCGATGCGACGCGGGCCGCCGGGGGCGGCGTCGCCGAAGGTCTGCGGCGGGGCCTCGGGCAGCGCGTCCATGACGGCGTCGAGCAGGTCGCCCGAGCCGCGGCCGTGCAGCGCGGAGACGGGGTGCGGCTCGCCCAGGCCCAGCGACCACAGGTAGGCGGCCTCGGCCTCGGTGGAGGGGCCGTCGACCTTGTTGGCGCACAGCACGGTCGGCTTGCCGGCCCGGCGGATGAGCTTGATCAGGGCTTCGTCGGTGTCGGTGGCGCCGACGGTGGCGTCGACCACGAACAGCACCGCGTCGGCCTGCTCGATGCCGAGCTCGGCCTGCGCGGCCACCATCGCGTCGAGGCCGAGGACGTCGATCTCCCAGCCGCCGGTGTCGACGACCTTGAAGCGGCGGCCGTTCCAACTGGCCTCGTAGGTGACCCGGTCGCGGGTGACGCCCGGCTTGTCCTCGACGACGGCCTCGCGGCGGCCGATGATGCGGTTCACCAGGGTCGACTTGCCGACGTTCGGGCGGCCGACGATGGCCAGCACCGGCAGCGGTACGTGCTCGGCGCCGTCGAAGCCGTCCACGCCGTCGACGTCGAAGCCTTCCTCGGCGGCGATGGCCATGAACTCGGCGTAGTCGGCGGCGTCCAGTCCACCGTGGCCGGTGTCGGAGTGCTCTGCGGTCATGTTCGTCTGTTCCGTTTCCCGGCGCGGCCCTTCCCAGGGGCGCGCCGTGCGTACCTGCCCCGCTCGGGGCAGCGCGATGGTTGTCTCCGCGGCACCTCGGCGGCACCGCAGCTCATTCGGCCGTTCCGACCATTCCGGTCGTTCCGGTCGTTCCGGTCGTTCCGGTTGTTCAGACCATTTCGGTCGTTCCGGCCGTTCAGACCATTGTGGCCGTCCAGACCGGTCAGTTCTTCAGACCGGTCCGTCCTTCAGGCCTGTCCGTCCATTCAGACCGACGACATCCCGGCCCGCTCCTCCACCAGCGCGGCGATCCGGTCGATCACCTGCTCCAGGGTGAGCTCGCTGGTGTCCACCAGGACGGCGTCCGCGGCCTGGGCCAGCGGGGCCGTCTTCCGGGAGGAGTCGGCGGCGTCCCGGCGGGCGAGGTCGGCGGCCATCGCGGTGATGGTCGCCTCGTCGACGCCCTTGGCGCGCAGCTCGGCCGCCCGGCGCTCGGCCCGGGCCTGCTCGGAGGCGGTCAGGAACACCTTGGCGGTGGCGTTCGGGAACACCACCGTCCCCATGTCCCGGCCCTCGGCGACGATGCCGCGCTCGGCGACCTCGGCGCAGCCGCGCTGCAGCTCCACCAGCCGGGACCGCACCGCCGGCACCGCGGAAACGGCGCTGACCTGCGCCGTCACCTCGGGGCCGCGGATCGGTCCGGAGACGTCCTGGCCGTCCACCGTGATGGTGGGACCGTCCGCGTCCGTGCCCGACACGATCACCGGCTTGCCGCACGCGACGGCCACCGCCTCCGGGTCGGCCACGTCGACGTCGTTGGCCAGCATCCACCAGGTCATCGCCCGGTACATGGCGCCGGTGTCCAGGAAGCTCAGACCCAGCCGGGCCGCCACCGCCCGCGAGACGGTCGACTTGCCCGAACCGGAGGGTCCGTCGATCGCGACGACGACCGGGGCGTGCGCTCGGTCGGCAGTGTCCACGGGGCCGAACCTCTCTCTGGGCGTGAAAGCCGGGGCCTGGGAAGGCAGACGGCAGGGGATTGTCTCCCTCAAGGTTAATGGACCGCCGCCCTACCCACTCCGCCACCCGATCAGCCCAGTACCAGCCCCCTGCCAGCCCCCCTCGGCCCCGGGATCAGCCCCGGTACCGGCGCCGGTATCAGCCCCGGGCTTCAGCCCCGGCTCCAGGCCCGGTATCAGCCCTGGTCGGGGCCCAGGACCTGCAGGACGGCGTTGCCCAGCCGGGGCCGCAGGTACTCCCCGTCCCACTCGATGCCGAGGATGCCGGCGGTGAAGGCCATCGGGATCTCGCGGCCGAGGAGGTCCCAGACGAACGGCACCTTGGAGACGTGCGAGGGGAAGTCGTTCACCGCGAAGGAGTCCCGGTGGTACGGGTTGGCGTCCGCCTCCCGCCAGCCGAAGGACTGGCGCAGCCGTGGCCCGTCGGGGGTCTGGGTGTGCGCGAGGAAGGCGGTGAGCCAGCCGGTCACCCGTGGGCCGCCGGACATCGACCGCCACTTGAAGAGCGAGCGCCAGAACTCGTCGTCGACCGCCCCGCCCGCCGCGGTCGCCGCGATCTCGTCGAGCACCGGGCGCAGTTCGGCGAACCACGGCGCCAGCCAGTCGAAGCGCTCCGCCAGCCCGGCGACCCGCGCCACCAGCAGCGCCCAGTCCTCGGCCGTGCCCTCCAGCCGGATCCGCGGGATGCCGCAGCGGGTCTCCCAGCGGAAGGCGTAGTAGGGGCTGACCACGTCCATCAGCGCCACCAGCGCGCAGGAGGCGTCGTCGGGCGTGGTCGTCGAGAACGCCGGCTGGAACAGCTCCACCAGCTCGGCCCCGACCGCCGCCGCCAGCGGCTCCCGCACCAGCCGGATCGACCGCGACCAGTCCGGCCCGGGCGCCGCCAGGGTGTCGTGGCGGACCACGATCGCTTCCCGGCGCCCCTCGGCGCCGCCGAACAGCGCCCGGTACCTCGGCGCGTACATCCGCGCGTGCACGGCCACCTCGTGCACCACCGCGTACCAGAGCACGTCCGGCGACAGGCTGAGCGGCAGGTGCTCCGCGAACGCGGCGTGGACCGCCCGCACCAGCAGGCTGCAGGTCGGCTCCGGCTCGGCGGGCTCCGGGCCCGGCGGCGTCGGCCGGGGCAGTTCGACCAGCGCTTCGACGCTGCGGTGGTGGATCCGGAAGTCCCCACCCACCACCGCCCGCAGGAACCGCTCGTTCCCCAGGTCCACCGGCCGGCCGTAGGACCCGTGCCGGGTCTCGCCCAGCGGCAACTCGATGATCACCCCTGCTCCCCCCTCAACCGAACCCCTCACCCGAAGCCCTCAACCGAACCGCTCGGCCGAACCCCTCACCCGAAGTCCCGGAAGCCGACCGGCCCCCCGCAGCCCGATCAGTCCCGGACGCTCCACCCGCTCGCCCGCAGCGCCACCGTGAGCGGCTTGACCGCCCCCGGCGCCACCGACAGCTGGACGAAGCCCACCTGCTGGCCGGTCGAGTGCTCGATGACGACGTCCTCGATGTTGACCCCGGCCGCGCCGACCTCGCCGAACAGCCGGCCCAGCTCGCCGGGCTGGTCACCGAGCACCACGGCCACCGTCTCGTACCGGGTGGGCGGCGCGCCGTGCTTGCCGGGGATGCGGGCCTGGCCGGTGTTGCCGCGCCGCATGACCGCCTCGATCCCGGCCGCGCCCGCCCGGCGCTCGCCCTCCTCGGGGGCGTCCAGGGCGCGCAGCGCGGTGACGGTCTCCCCGAGGTCGGAGGCGACCTCCTCCAGGATGTCGGCGACCGCGCCGGCGTTGGCGGAGAGGATGTCGACCCACATGCCGGGGTTGGAGGCGGCGATCCTGGTGACGTCCCGGACGCCCTGCCCGGAGAGCCTTATGGCGGTCTCGTCGGCGTGCTCCAGCCGGGCGGCGACCAACGAGGACACCAGCTGCGGGGCGTGCGAGACCAGGGCGACGGCCCGGTCGTGCGCGGCCGCGTCCATCACGATCGGCATCGCACCGCAGAGCGCGACCAGTTCCAGGGCGGCGTTGAGCGTCTCCGTGTCGGTGTCGTCGGTGGGGGTGAGCACCCAGGGGCGGCCCTCGAACAGGTCGGCGCGGGCGGCCAGCGGGCCGGAGCGCTCGCGGCCGGCCATCGGGTGGCTGCCGATGTAGTGGACGGTGTCGCAGCCGAGCGCGGCGACCTCGATGCACGGGCCGGCCTTGACGCTGGCGACGTCGGTGTACCAGCGGGCCAGGTTGCGGCGCTGGCAGTCGGCGAGCACCTTGCCGACGAGGGCGGGCGGCACGGCGATGATCGCCAGGTCGACCGGGCCGTCGGCCGGCTCGGTGATGCCGGCGCCGAGGGAGGCGGCGGTCCGGGCGGCGTCCGGGTCGGCGTCCTCCAGATGGACGGTCAGCCCGCGGCCGGCCAGGGCGAGCGCGGCGGAGGTGCCGATCAGTCCGGTACCGACGACGACGGCAGTGCGCATGGCGGGTCGCGCTCCTTCTCGAATTCTCGGGCTTCGCGTTCTGGGCTTCGCGTTCCGGGTCTCCCGGGCGGCCCGGCCTCGCGGGACTTCCCGGGCCACCCGGCCTCGCGGGACTTCGCGGTTCTCGGTCCGGTCGGCGCCCCGGCACGGGCCGGGAGCACCCGCGCCCCATCCTCTCGCATCCGCCCCACCCACGCCCCCACCGCCCACCCGTTGGGCAACCACGGCGGCCCCGCCCCCGTCCCACACCATGCGGACGCACGGCGGGCACGGCGGGCACCACAGGCACCACGAACGCGCCAGACCCGTCAGGCCCGCCAGACCCGCCAACGGGCACACACGCCGCACCCCGCGAAATCCGGCGACGCCCGCACCGAAGCGGGGCAGACTGGCCGCCCGGGCACGGCGCGGGCGACACGCGGAACACGGCACGCGAACGAAGGGGTTGCGCATGGACGATCAGCACAGCGGCGACGATCAGCAGAACGGCGAGGACCGCCACGTCAGCGAGGCCGGGCCCCCGAAGCCCCCCGCCGTCCCCGCCCACCCGTCGGTCCTGGACTCCGTCGTGGTCTACGCCGAGGGCGCGGTGTGCCGCCGCCGGGCCAGCGTCCCGCTCCCGGCCGACGGCCGGCTGCGGCTGACCGGCCTGCCCTCCTCCCTGGACGGCCGCTCGCTGCGCGCCCGGGTGCTCGACGGCCCGAGCGGGACGGCGGTCACCGAGGCCCGGCTGGAGCTGCTCGCCGAGTTCCACGAGCCGACCGAACTCCCCCGGCTCCGCCGCGAGTTGGACGAGGCCATGGAGCGCCAGGGCGCACTCAACGAGCGCCGCCGACTGGTCCTGACCGCGATCGCCGAGACCTCCGCCCTGCGCGCCGTACCGCCACAGCGGCGGCGCGAGGAGCCGCTGCGGCGGACGCCCGCCGACGCCTGGCTGGAGCTGGCCGACTTCGTCGACGAGCGCCTGACCCGGCTCCAGCAGCGCGCCGAGGAGCTCACCCGGGAAGTCGAACTCGCTGACCACGAACGCGAGTTGGCCGCCGACCGACTGGACCGCGCGTCCACCGCCGGCCCCGCCCACCCGGTCGGGACCGCCGCCACCGTCCTGCTCACCCTCACCACCGCACCGGCCCCGGCACTCACCGCACAGCCCGCCCCGGCACTCACCACACAGCCCGCCCCGGAACCCGCCCGGGAGCCCGTCGCCCCCGCCCCAGCCCCGGCCCCGGCCCCCGCCCCCGCCCCCGCCCCCGAGGAGCCCCCCGCCCGGCTCGACATCGAGCTGGAGTACGGCGTCCCCGCCGCCCGCTGGGTGCCCGCCTACCGCCTCTCCTACCGCCACGGCGCCGACACCGGCCGGCTCGTCCTGCGCGCCTCCGTCGCCCAGCAGACCGGCGAGGACTGGACCGGCGTCCGGCTCGCCCTCTCCACCGCCGACCTCGACCGCCGCACCGACCTGCCCCGGCTCCGCTCGCTGCGGATCGGCCGCAGCCAGCCCGCCCCGCCGCCGTCCGGCTGGCGCGAGCCCCCGGCCGGCCTGGCCGACCTCTTCACCGGCTACGACGACGCCGGCGCCGGAGCCCGCTCGGCCCCGCGCCGCAAGGCCCCGCTCGCCGCCTCGGCGCCCGGCCCGTACGGATCCGCCGCCCGGCTCAACCGCCTCGGCGGCGCCCGGCCCGCCGGTCCCCGGCCTGCCGACGCCGGCCTCGTGGCCGACGCCGCCCGGCTGGCCGCCCCCGCCGGGCGCGGCGGCACCCTGGACATCGACGAACCCGTCCCGGCGCCCCCGCCCGCCCCGGGCGGCTTCGCCGGATACGGCGGTGCGCCAGCCGCCGCCCCGATGCCCCAAGCCCCCCTGCCGCAAGCCTCGATGTACCAAGCCTCGATGCCCCAGGCCTCCGCGCCGCCGCCCGCCCCCGTGGCGCCGGGCGGCGCACCCCCGCCGGACCTGCACCCGCTCGCCCGCCGCTCCCGCCGAAGCGGCGGCGGCACCGAGGCCCCCGGCATCGGCTTCGCCCCGGACGCCTCCCTGCTCGACTACCCCGGCCTCGTCCTGGCCGGCCCCGACGCACCCGCCACCCACCGCGGCACCCTGCACCCCCAGGCCGAGCAGGCCGACCACTACGGGCCGGCGGCGATGGTCCCGGGCGGCACCGGCGGCGAGCGGGTACGCCACCTGGCGCTCCCCCGGCACGCCGTCCCGCCCCGCGAGTCGGCAGGCTCCTTCGACCACCGCTTCGACTCCGCCGCCCCCGCCGACATCCCGTCCGACGGCACCTGGCACACCGTCACGATCGACGAGATCCCGGTGTCCGTCCGCCCGGAGTACGTCACCGTCCCCGCCGTCGAGGAGAAGGTGTACGCCACCCTGGTGCTCGCCAACCGGACCGACCGCGCCGTGCTGGCCGGCCCGGTCGAGGTCACCGTCGACGACGAGTTCCTGCTCACCGCCGCCCTGCCCACCCTCGCCCCGGGCGGGCTGCGGAGCCTGGGCATCGGGGTCACCGAGAGCATCGAGGTGGCGCGCCGCACCGAGCTGCACGAGTCCACCGCGGGCATGCTGAGCAGCAGCACCGTGCTCGACCACCGGGTGCACGTCCAGCTGGCGAACCGGCTCGGCCGCACCGTCACCGTGGAGGTCCGCGAGCGCGTGCCGGTCACCTCCGACGCCGAGATCCGGATCGAGGAGCGGGCCGACTGGCAGGCCCCGGCGGTCTCCACGCCGGACTGCCCGCCCAGCACCCGGCTCTGGCGGGTCGAGCTGCCGCCCGGCGGCCGCACCGACCTGGACGGCGGCTACCAGATCAAGATCCCGGCCGGAAAGGCCATCGTCGGTGGAAACCGGAGGAACTGAACGATGACCGGAACGACCATCCCCCTCCCCGTCACCGCCGTCACCTGCCTGGAGGACCGCAGCCAGGTCGAACGCACCGCCAGCGTCGACCTCGCCGCGGGCGTCCAGCGGCTGCGCCTGGGCCCGCTCACCGCGCTCGCCGTCGACCGCACCCTGCGCGTCGAGACCACCGCCCCCGGCACCCGCGTGCTGGACGCCCGGATCGTCCGCGACTGGATCCCCCGCGCCCCGCTGCCGCCCGGCCCGGAGGACTCCCGGCTGCGCCACCGGCTGCACGAGCTGGAGACCGCGAGCCGCCTCGCCGGCCAGACCCGCGCCCGCCTGGAGGCCCGGCTGGCGCTGCTCGCCCAGCTCTCCGCCGACCTGCTGCGCGAGATCGGCGAGGGCGCCGGGATCGGCGAGCTCGAACGCACCCGCTGGGCCCGCGAACTGGACCGGGTGGACGCCGAACGCGAGCGCCACGGCGAGGAGCTGCGGACCACCCACTCCCGGCTGCGCCGCCTGGACCAGGAGCGCTCGCAGGCCCTGATCGCCCTCGACCAGGCCGAGGAGGAACCGGCCGAACTGGTCGCCCACCTGGAGCTCACCGTCGAGGCGGCGCAGCCCGGCCCGAGCGGGCTGGCCGTCACCCACCTGGTGCCGTGCGCCCTCTGGCGCCCCTCGTACCGGGCCACCCTGGACGACGGGAGCCTGCGGCTGGAGTCGGAGGCGGTGGTCTGGCAGCGCACCGGCGAGGACTGGACCGGCGTCCGGCTCACCTTCTCCACCGCCCGCTCGGCCCTCGCCACCGACCCGCCCGCCGTCGCCGAGGACGTCCTGATGCTGCGCGAGCGCACCGCGGAGGAGCGCCGCACGGTCGAGGTGGAGCTGCGCGAGGAGGCGATCAGCGCGCTCGGCCCGGCCGCCGGGGTACCGGGGGTGGACGACGGCGGGGAGGTCCGGGTGCTGCCCGCGCCCGCCCCGGCCACCGTGCCCTCCGACGGCCGGGCGCACCGGGTGCCGCTCGGCACCTTCACCGGGCAGGCGAGCAGCGAGTACGCGTGCGCGCCGGAGCTGTCCCCGCTGGTGACCCAGGTGGTCCGGTTCCGCAACGCGGCCGGGCACCCGCTGCTGGCGGGTCCGGTCGAACTGGTCCGCGGCAGCGGCTTCACCGGTCGGGGCGAGCTGGGCTTCACCGCCGCCGGGGCCGACGCCGAGCTGGCGTTCGGCAGCTCGGACGGCTACCGGGTGGTCCGCGAGGCCGAGGAGCGCCAGGCCACCGCCGGGCTCACCGGCCGCCAGACGACCACCCGGACGGTGCGGCTGCACCTCTCCCGCTTCTCCGGCCCGGAGGAGCGGGACGAGCAGGTCGTCGCGGTCCGCGAGCGGGTGCCGGTCTCCGAGGTGTCGGCGGTGGAGGTGCGGCTGCGCAAGGAGGAGTGCTCCCCGTCGCCGGACGCCTTCGACGCCGAGGGCATCCTCCGCTGGGACGTCCCGCTCGGGCCCGGCGCCCGTCGGACGGTCACGCTCGTCTACGAGGTCTCCGCCACCGCCAAGGTCGCCGGGCTCTGAGGAGCCCGGCCTCCGCCGCCGTCCGAACACCGGTCCGCTCGTGACGACCGCTCAGGACCAAACCGGGTAGAACAGGAACATGATCCTCCACCTCGCACCCCTGGACGACTGGCTGTCCGACCCCGGTCGGCCGTACACCACCGCGTCGCTGCTCACCGACGGGTTCATCCACTGCTCGGCGGACGAACAGACGGCGCTCGCGGTGGCCAACGCCTTCTTCGCCGACACTCCCGACCCACTGATGGCGCTGCTGATCGAGGAGTCACAGGTGGAACCGATGGTCAAGTGGGAGGCCCCGCACGGCGCACCGCCGCCCGGGGCCACCCCCGGCCTGCTGTTCCCGCACGTCTACGGACGGCTCAACCGCTCCGCCGTCAAGGGCCTGCTGAAGGTCGAACGCGGCCCGGACGGCCGCTGGGCCACCCTCACCCCCTGGAGCTGACGCCCAACCCCCGACGGCCCACCCCCGACGGCCGACCCCGACGGCCCACCCGGCCCGGTGCACAACCAGCCCCGGTCACAACCAGCCGGTCAGCCAGCTCACAACCAGCCCCGCTCCCGGGCCGCCATACCGGCCTGGAAGCGGGTGGTGGCGCCCAGCGAGCGCATCAGGCTCTGCAACCGGCGCTGCGTGGTGCGGGCGCTCCAGCCCAGCGACCGGGCGATCGACTCGTCGGTGAGGCCGGCCGCCAGCAGGCCCAGCAGCTTGCGGTGGTCGGCCTCCGGCTCCAGCGTCGCGTCCCCGGTGCCGATCGCGGCCTGCAACTGGACGGCGCGCTCCCACTCCGCCTCGAACAGCGTGTCCAGCGCCTGGAGCAGCGCGGAGGGGTGGATGACGTACGCGGCGTCGAGGACGCTGTCGCCCACGCTGATCGGGATGATCGCCATCCGGTCGTCCGAAATGATCATCTTCATCGGCAGCGACGGCCGGACCCGGGCCTCCTCGCCGTCCGCGACCCCGGCCAGGATGTTCCGCTCCAGCCGGCCCGGCCAGGCCACCGCGTCCCGGTCGTAGACGGTCCGCAGCCGCAGCCCCTCCCGCAACCGCCGCCGCTGCAACGGGATCGGGGTCACCGGATCCTGGATGTACGGCGGGCGGTCGAAGCCACGGACCTGGTACTGGCTGGTCTCGGTGATGTGCTCCAGCCGCTGCGCGATCGCCTCGCCACCGGTCAGTACCTCCACCGAGTGCGCCGGATCGGTGTACCGCGAAGCCTCCCGGAAGGCGTCCATCAGGCGGTGCATCTCGGCCCGGGCGTGCCGCAGTTCGGACTCTCGGTGGCCGATCAGGGTGCCGATCGCGACGTCGGGGGCGACCGGCAGGTAGCGCTGCCGGTCCACCGGCGCCCGGGTCGCCATGCCCTGCTGCGCCAGGCGGTCCAGGGCGCGCACGCTCTGCTGGAGCGTCAGGCCGCAGCCCTCGGCCAGTTCCTCCGCGGTGGACTGCGGATTGGCCACCAGCGCCGCGTAGACCTGTCCGTCCGGCTCGGCCAGTCCCAGTGCGCTGAGTGGTGCATCCGACACGACGCCGTCTCCCCCGTTCGCCCCCCACCGGCGCCGGCCTTGGCGCAGTCCCGCCACTGGGCGGGTGGTGGTCCGGTGGCAATCCTCTGCCACAGATCATGGCACTGACAAGGCCGTGACCAGGGGTTGCGGCCCGCCTCGCACCCCGCCCACCCCCGCCGGACGACCGAGGGCCTCCCCGCCTTTCGACGGGGAGGCCCTCGACAGAAGCCCGAATATACCGACCGGTCTACAGACTCCAGCGGGAATATACCGACCGGTCTATATAGCCCGAACGGAATATACCGACCGGTCTACAGACCGACCTCGCGCATCAGCTGACCGACCTCGGGGTTGGTCAGACGGCGCAGCCAGCCCGACTTCTGGTCGCCCAGCGCGATCGGGCCGAAGTGCGTGCGCACCAGCTTCTCGACCGGGAAGCCGGCCTCGGACAGCATCCGGCGGACGATGTGCTTGCGACCCTCGTGCAGGGTCACCTCGACCAGGTAGTTCTTGCCGACGTTGGAGATCACCTTGAAGCTGTCGGCGCGCGCGAAGCCGTCCTCCAGCTCGATGCCCTGCGCCAGCTGCTTGCCCAGGTCGCGCGGGATCGGGCCCTGGATGGCGGCCAGGTAGGTCTTGGTCACGCCGTACCGGGGGTGGGTGAGACGGTGGGCCAGCTCGCCGTGGTTGGTGAGCAGGATGATGCCCTCGGTCTCGGTGTCCAGACGGCCGACGTGGAACAGCCGGGTCTCCCGGTTGGTCACGTAGTCGCCGAGGCACTGGCGCCCGTCCGGGTCCTCCATGGTGGAGACCACGCCGGCCGGCTTGTTGAGCGCGAAGAACAGGTACGACTGGGTGGCGACGGTCAGGCCGTCCACCTTGATCTCGTCGTTCTGCGGGTCGACCCGCTTGCCCTGCTCGGTGACGAGCTTGCCGTTGACCTGGACCCGGCCCTGCTCGATCAGCTCCTCGCAGGCGCGGCGGCTGCCGATGCCCGCCCGGGCCAGCACCTTCTGCAGGCGCTCGCCCTCGGGCTCGCCGAAGGTCTTGGGCAGCTTGACGGCCGGCTTGTCGTGCCGGGCGAGGACGGCGTCCTCGATCTTGGCCTGCAGCTCGCGCGAGCGCTGCGGCTGGCGGCGCGGGTCGCCCGGGGCGCCCTGGCCCTCACGGCGCGGGCGCGGGGCCGGGCTGGGGCGACGCCCGGAGAAGCCGCCGCGGGCGGGGGTGGCGTTGGGGCCGCCGCCGTACTCGGGGCGGTCGTAGCGCCGCTCCTCGGGCCGCAGCGGGCGGTCCGGGTACCGGTTGTCGTCACGCCGGTCGTCCCGGCGGCTGTCACGCCCGTACGAGCCGGAGCCCGAGCCGGAGCCGCCGCGCGAGCCGGAGCCCGAGCCGGACCCGCCGCCGTACGAGCCGCTCCGCGAACCCGAGCCGGACCCGCCGCCGTACGAACCCCCACGCGAGCCGGAGCCCGAGCCGGAGCCGCTGCGACCGCTGCCGCTGCCGCTGCCGCCGTAGGAGCCGCCGCCCCGGCCCCCGCCCTGTCCGCTGCGACCGCTGCCGCCGCCGCTGCCGTTCCTGCCGTTGCCACTGCTACGCATCAAAGTGTCCGTACGTCGTTACCGTCTGGGATGTGCGGTCGTTTCGGCCGACCTCACCGCCCCCTACCGATCAGGCGCAGCCCGACCGGCCTCGCCACTGCCGTCCACGGCCTTCACGGCAGCGGCGGCGACCGCCTCCGCGATCATCGTGCCCTCCAGGGACTCCGCTTCCACGTCGTCGACCTCGGGCAGGAAGGGAGCAAGCTCCGGCAGCTCGTCCAGGCCGCGGAGCCCCATCCGTTCCAGGAAGTAGTTCGTCGTCCGATACAGGATCGCACCTGTTTCGGGCTCGGATCCGGCCTCTTCCACCAGTCCTCGCTGTACCAGGGTACGCATCACGCCGTCACAGTTCACACCGCGGACGGCGGAAACCCTCGATCTGGACACCGGCTGCCGGTAGGAGACGACCGCCAGGGTCTCCAGTGCGGCCTGCGTGAGCCGGGTCTGCTGGCCGTCCAGCAGGAAGCGGTCGACGGCCGGAGCGCAGGTGTCCCGGCTGTAGAACCGCCACCCGCCGGCGATCAGCCGCAGGTCGAATCCGCGGCCCTGGGCGGTGTATTCGGCGGCCAGTTCGCGCAGCGCCGCGGCCACCTGCGCCCGGGGCCGCTCCAGCACGCCGGCCAGCCGCTCCTCCCCGGCAGGCTCGTCGACGACCATCAGGATCGCCTCCAGCTCGGCCTTCAGTCCGGCCCCGGCCACCTCCTCGCCCTCGGCCGAATCAGCACCCTCGGCCCGGTCAGCACCCTCGGCCGGATCGGCGACGCCGACCAGATCAGCGACGCCGGAAGTCGACGGGGCCGACTTCTGGTGGACGACCCGGGCCTCGCCCTCCGACGAGACACCCACGGACGCCGCCACCGGCTTCACCGGCCCCGCCACCGGCTCCGGCAGCAGCTCGAAGGCCGGCTCCAGCCACTCCCCGGCCCGCGGCCGCCCCGGCAGCCCGAGCGGGCGCCGCACCGGCCGCCCGCCGCCCCCGCCGCTCCCACTCAGGCTCCCGCTCCCACTCGGGCTCCCGCTCCCACCACTCATCGGCTCTCCTCCCGCTCCCGCTCGCCCACCGGCCGGTCGAACTCGTCCGTCACCTCGACCGCGCCCCGGTCCGCCTCCGCCACCCAGCGCACCAGCAGTTCACCCAGCGCCTCCGGCTGCTCGAAGGCCAGCACCCGCTCCCGGTACAGCTCCAGCAGCGCCAGGAAACGGGCGACGACCACCAGCTCGTCCGGCGCGTCCGCGACCAGCCGCTGGAACGACGCCTCGCCGAGCTCGGTGAGCAGCCCGACCACCAGCCCGGCCTGCTCGCGCACGCTGACCGGCGGGCTGTGGATGTGGTCGACGTACACGACGGGCTTCGGCTTGGGTTCCATGGCCCTGGCCGCCAGCTCCGCGAGCCGCTCCGGGCCGATGGTGATGACCACCTCGGGCAGCAGCCCGGCATGCCGGGGCTCCAGCCCGACGGTGCGCGGGCGTCGGGCCAGCTCGGCGGCCCAGCGCTCGCCGAAGAGAGCCGCCGCCCGCTTGTACGCCCGGTACTGCAGCAACCGGGCGAACAGCAGGTCGCGGGCCTCCAGCAGCGCCAGGTCCTCCTCGTCCTCGACCTCGGCGGCGGGCAGCAGCCGGGCGGCCTTGAGGTCGAGCAGGGTCGCGGCGACGACCAGGAACTCGGTCGCCGCGTCCAGGTCCCAGTCCGGGCCCATCGCCCGGATGTGTGCCATGAACTCGTCGGTGACGGTGGCCAGCGCCACTTCGGTGACGTCGAGCTTGTGCTTCGCGATCAGGCTGAGCAGCAGGTCGAAGGGGCCTTCGAAGTTGTCCAGCCGCACCCGGAAACCGCCCCGCGGCTGTTCCTCGGTCGCGTTCACGGCGGTGGTGGGTGGTTCGGCGGTGCTCGGCATGACGGTCCATCTTCACCCGGCCCGGCCGCCCGCCCCGCCCCCGGGGCCGTCGACACGCCGTCGACACCGCAGGACGCCGACACGCCACACCAGGGATGCCGCGCCGGGGATGCCACACCGGGACCGCCGCACCGGAGGCACCGCACCGGCAGCACCAGAGGCACTGCCGACGCCCGGGAAGGGGCCTAGCGGCCGCGCAACCGCCGGACCAGGATGGAGGCCTCACCGCGCTGCTCCAGGTCCGCCAGGACGACCGCGATGGCCTCCCGGACGATCCGCCCGCGGTCCACGGCCAGGCCGTGCTCACCGCGCAGCACCAGCCGGGCGTGCTCCAGGTCCATGAGCTCCTCGGCGGACACGTACACGGTGATCT